>NYVP01000009.1 GCA_002684575.1 Verrucomicrobiales bacterium | reverse complement strand
CGCAGTAGCCACGAAGTCGCCTCCATCGGCAACCAGTATGGAACTATCTGTCATCTCGTCCTCAAATGTGTGCAGTAAGCTGATCGGATTGATGAGTTTATTGCCTTCATGGTCAGCTCGGCCTAGTGCTAGCTCTTCACCCTGGGCGCGGTTGCCCTTCTCCTTTTCAGCTTCTGCTTCTTTCAGCTGTGCCGCCCAACTGTCGAAGCGCCCTCCGCCAGGGCACATCTCAGCCAGCCTGAGTATGAAGTCGCACGGATCGCCCACCGATTTCATTGTCGGAGTCCATCCACCTGTGATCTGGTCCAGCATGCCTGTGTTAAGTTCTAAATGGTACGATCAAATAAAATGGATCTGCATTGGTATAATTTTTTTCTTTGGTGCAACATTGATCGACTACAATTGGATAAAATGGGGATCTTTACCGGCATACATTACATCCATCATTTTACTTCTATCGACTAACACTGAACTTTCAGGAGCAGAAAGTTGGATTACTATGGGTGGACTTACTTTTCAACCCTCACAACTAGCAATAATTTCTGGAATTTTATTTCTTGCTGTCATTTATGGTGAACTTCCAAAAAAATTTCCAATATTTGGCAAATCCTATATCAAAATTCTGATTGCTGCTCCAGTAACAGCATTACCATGTTTGATTATTTTACTTGAACCTGATTTTGGTTCATCAATGGCGTGGATTGTAATCTTTATGACATCATTACTCATAGGAAGAGTATTATTTAGATACATAATAGTTATCATACAATTTGGATTAATAGTTTTGCCAATATTGTATTTCTTTGGACTCCAAAATTATCAGAAAGAAAGAATTGAAACATGGCTTAACATGCTTAATGAAAAGCCTGTTGATGAACAAGGTGCTGCATGGGTGCCTAAACATAATATGATAGCAATAGGGTCTGCAGGATATCTAGGGAAATCCAATAATAACGATTCCATAAACAATTCAGTTAATGATAATAATACAATTAACAGCAATTCAAGCCTAGTGACAGAAATGGGTTTCGTCCCACCCAATGTTGCTATCAATGATTTTATTTTTGTTACCATCGCAGAAAGACATGGCTTTAGAGGGTCCGCGATATTACTGCTTCTATTTCTATCGCTACTATTAATTTTAATTTATATGAGTTACTCGGCAAAGGATATGACTGGGAGAATGATTATTGCTGGTTTTATTGGGCTTCTATTTTTCCACGTTTTTATGAATGTTGGCATGTGCGTATTGTTAGTTCCTATAACAGGACTTCCTTTACCTTTTATTAGTTATGGCGGAACATTTATTTTAATGATGCTATTTATGCTAGGACTTTGTCAAAGCGTATGGGTTCATCGAAACCAGACAGATTAATTTTCAAAAAGGTGGAGTTGTGCTTCTTAAATAAGCAAAGAGATTCTTCAACTGAACCTCATTCAATCCATTTAGCAAACCATTAGGCATTAATGAAACTCCAGTACTAATCTTCGAATTTATTTCTGAGTTTCTAAAAAACTTACTAGCCCCACTCAATTCTCTTAATGTTGTATGTGATTTTGTTTCCTCTAATAAAAAGCCTGAAAAAACTAAACCGTCTTTATTTTTTATAATAACATTCTCATAACCCTCACGAATTTCTGCTCCAGGAGCGATTATACTTATCAGTAAGGTGTCCTGATCATTCTTCTGATAACTTGTAAGATCAGGTCCAATTTGACCACCCTCATTAAACATTTTATGACATCCGGCACATCGGGTTTTGAAAATTGCTTCACCCTTCTTAGGATTACCTCCACCATTCTTAATAATAGTTTTTACCCTTTTAATTTCATTTTCGAGTAAAGAAGGAACCCCTTTAACCGTGGAGATTTTCTGACTTTCCAGGAAATTTTTTATCTTTGAAGAATTATGCGCTTTTAATTTTTCAATGAGGGTAAAATTATTCAATGGCAATGAAAATTCACCAGCATCAATCTTGCTTATTAAATAATTTGCTGAATTAGAATCACTTAAAAGTAACTCGAGTATACTTTCTTTAACTGATTGGTTGGCAGTAGTTAACTTTTTAAATAATTTCCTATGAACTTCCTCTTTGTAAGCAAATTTATTCAGAGATGACATCAAAGCGATTTCGATTTTTTCATCTTTTGGGGTCTCTATATAATNAAATAAAAAATCATAAACTTTATCACTCTTTATCAGGGATAATGCTAATAGCACTTTGGNGACATCATCTATACTNGTATTTTTATTCTTAATATATAAAATTGATTCATCAATCGCCTCTTCCTGAGACACCCTTAATCGCAACTCTAAAGGTAAAAGTTTTTTATTATTCTCTAATGCAATTATTAAGCCCTTAGATAATGAACTGTAATGAGCCAACTTCCCCCCTTTCAAAAAACCGTTAATGAGTTTAACTTTTGCATCATCAGTNGGAGCATTCTTAAGCAAAAACTCNCANATATCGTATCCTTCAACAGTCNCTTCAGNCGCAAACCTTCTCATTAGTCTTTCNAGAATNNCCTCATGTACAAGTCGTGACNCCCAGATATNACGACGAGAAAAGATTTCTCTAAGAAATGAATCATCATTTGAAACCATANCCTCTAACGCCCACCACAATTGCAAAGGAATACAAGGATCTAATCTAAGATCATCCCTTAACAATAAGTTTGTGATTAATTTAGTCCTATTAATAAATTCTATCTGTTGCAAAGATGATATTAATTGGGATATGACTTCTTTATTATTTTCATTCAAAGAAATCTGATTAAATTGATCAAAGTANTCATTTGAACCAGANTTTTCTGATAGCAATCTAATAGCGTACCCTTTAACTCCTGGGTCATTTATTTGCTTTAGGTTAATCTTTAATCCTGAATTTATAAGATAATTAACCTGCGTCGCATTTTTTGGATTACCTTTCCAATCAACTNTTAAGTCATCAAATCCAAAGCGAAGTTTCAACTGATGAAAAGCAGTTCGTCTATTTAAACGAGAATTAGAATTCAATTGATCTAATAATTCANACTGATCTAATTTGGTAAAATCAATTTTCTTATTGAAATCAAAATCTTTGTTGCGAACCCTATATATTCTTCCCAATTTTTTATCCATTTGCCCTTCATGATTCCTATAATGATTAACCTGTTTGTCATACCAGTCTGCAATATATACTGATCCATCCGGTGCATCAGTGATCATTACTGGCCTAAACCATGGATCATCGGATTTTATAAACCTTTCTATATCCTTAGTTTTGAAGGTAGATCCCGATGGAATTATCTCACTCATAACTACATTATTATGCAAAACATCAACACCGAGTAATTTNCCATGAAATCTCTCAGGCAAGACATGATCCTCGTATATTATAAATTGATGAGTAAATCTCTCGACTTGTGCATTTGCCATCGCCGGGAAAAAACCATATGCAAATTCATTTGTTAGGGATCCATGCTTGCCCCAACTTTTTTGATAGTAGGCTCCCTTTATATAGTGAAAACCTCGCGTATTACCTCCATTATGACCTGAGTAAACCCGGGCCCTAGAATCAATCTCCAAACCAAATGCATTGCCACCGCCTTCAGCAAAAATTTCATAAACTATTTTCTGAGGGTTGTATCTCCAAATATTCTGTCCCATTGAATTTATTGGATTTACTTTTTCAGAGGAAAGTTTAGTAACTATTGATGCACTAATGGTACTACCCTGAGCTCCATAAACCCATCCATCTAAACCTAANACAAGGCTATTCGCAATTGAATGCGAGTCTTCAAGACCGAATCCCTGCAAATGAACTGTTGGCTTTGAATCTGGTATATCATCTCCATCCTCGTCCTTATAATATAACAAATATGGCGGGTTTGTTACCCACACACCTCTTCCATCATGGGCCACACTTGTTGCCATATTCAAACCATCAGCAAAAATTTTATGCTTATTATAAATACCATCTCCATTGGTATCTTCATGAATAGAAATCTTATCAGCACCACGGTAGATTGAATCAGGTTTATGAGGAGGCGGCGGGGGCATTCTATCATATGAAACCCTCCAAACCTTATCCCTACTTAAACGCTTCAGCCCAGCAGGATCAGGATACTGAGAATATTGAACAACCCACAATCGCCCTTTATGATCGAAGCTCATATGTAAAGGCTGTTTAATTATAGGTTCGCTTAGAACTAAATCAATTTCGAGATCATCTCTAACCTTTATTAGTGATCGAGAATTCTCTGGACTTAATGCACCATCAACCTCCTCATGTATTCTTTTTTTTTTATCTAAATGTTCTAATTTAGGAGATCCGTTAATGAGCCAATCGACAGCATTATTTAACATTTTGACAAATTCTTTATTCTCAAAATCTTTTTTATGACCCAGTGAGGTATAAAAGCTGTGACCTCCAAAATCATTTTTATTTGTCCATGCCAAGGGTTGATTTACATTAATTTCTGGAGCTTTACCATTGAGCAATACAGTGGTTGATTTCTTTAGAGGAAGGACCTTATAGAGTGATCCTCCAGTATCAAATTGCTTGCGTTGTAAACCCTCTAATACAGGATGTTCAATCGGATTAACTTCAGCAATTGCCAAAATTTTATTACCATAATGATTCGTGTAATTTCCTCCGAATACCTGCTGATCGAATTCTTCCCATACATTGTACCCAATAGCCGGGGATTTACCTCTTAAAGAAAACGCGTGGTTAGATGTACGAATTCCAACAACGGGCTTTCCTTTAATAATAAAGTCCCTAATGCTCAACATATCTTTATCTGAAAGGGCTCGTCTTCGTACACTGAGAAACAGAAGATCCGCATCAGATATTTCACTTTGAATATCACCAAAGTCACTTTGACCGTCGGCTGCAAACAGATACTCTACTCTATATTTTTTCAATAAGTTAGCATCTGCATACTTTGGCAAAGTTTTTGACGTTAAGTATTCCCTTTCTCCTATCAAAAAAAGAATCTTTGGTCTTTTATCATTTTTAAATTTAAATGAACTTCCATCTATGATCTGCGAACTCTTCACAGTGGGACAAACATACTTCTCAATATGATTAACTACAAAGTCAGTACCCGTAAAATGACTAACCTTGGGTTCCATTTTTGGATTGTACATTGTGTCAGTTAAATCCCTTACCAACACAACATTTTTCCCATTTTTAGCTAGTTGCCTTAGACCAAATGGCCTGCCTAAAACACACATATTTGTATGAACTCCAACGAGTAATACATTTTGTATTTTATGGGAATCTAAAATGTTCCAATTTTCAACACCACTATCTGTTATATAATCAATTGACTGATCAATATCAATTGACTCAATTTGCCTCATCCATGGAGAGGTAGGATTTCTCCCTTGGTCTATTAATTTTCGTTCCCATTTTGCATGATCATCTGGATCATCATCTTCACCACCATCAGAGTGATCAATTGGATACCCTGCTTTTTCCTCTTCCTCATTTATCCAATGCAACCAACTAGTAATACCCTCAGGAAGAGAGTCTGAATCAGGTAAATTAATAGCTCTTTTTCTTGCTGGGGTATCTTTGTAAAAATTCATGCATGATGATGGAGCATGTATAATAACGGCACCTTTATTTCTCATTACGTTTACAAGCCGATTAATTCTTGGTGCAAGTTGCTCAGCTCTTTTAACTGCATTGTAGCAATGGTGAGAATCCCACATGTCACATATTAACACTGCCGTATTTTTCACATCCCAATCTTGATCTGTGACGTGGACAATAAAACCATCCGACTCCTTAACTCGATCACGCAGTTCAAGTTGTATTTTATCTCCAAGAGAAAAAGAAATAAGTAAAAAATAAATAAGAAAAAATGAATATTTAAAATTCATAACTCTCATTCTAGATAATTGACTAGTTCATTTGAAACAAAAAACCTGACGTATTACACGTCAGGTTTTTAAAGGTTTTAATAATTAATTGAAATATTATGCGATTTCTTGAGCATGNAAATCACACCAATCTTCCAAGTTGTTCAGATTAATTGCATCAAGNATAGAACCATCATCTTCAATACCACTGGCGCCTAAAATACTCTTACGTGTATCGTCATCATGATTGTATCCAATAATACTATCGTTGAGAGCTTTTACAGAATCAGCATCNAGNGAGCCTCCTTTTTGATCTAATACCCATTTTTCTAATTGTGGNTATGTTGGCTTACTTTCCATAAAGCTTGAAAAAGCTTCCTTATCGATTCCAATTCCATCTAGGACCATTTGATCATATCCTGCACCAATAGCAGGGTAATCATCATGTAATTTGCCGGCTTTATCTAAAGAAACTTTNTGCCACAATCTGGGCAAATGTAGGACTCCAATTGGGCCTGCGATACCTGAACTAATTAAAGGGATAATTTTACTCATAATAATTGATATATGTTTTAAATTTTATTCTTTAACAAACATCTAATGCTCGGCAAGAGTAAAAGTTAAAAGATTACAAAAAAGTTAATGTCACTTTTTAGGCACTAATTTAAGAAAACTGCTAGTAGGCTTTGATTTAGCATCATCTGGATATGTCCTTACTATCATAGTTTCAACAAACCAATCCCCTTTAATTTGTTGAATACTATCAACTTCAAAACTTTTAATAATTCTACGTTTTTGATTATAAGCGTTCATTCTTACAATNGCTCCGCTTCTTTGAGAAACCCAGACATCTACAATTGAATAAAGNTGAGNCTTGTTNGGATTAGCACATCGAATTTTCCAAGCTTTACCCCCTTTGGCNTTTTCAANTTTCAAAAGGACTGGATCTGGCCAGTCCAAGAATCGCATCACTATATCATCATAGGAAATATCAGTTCCTCGAATACTATNACTTANATCATCATTTTTGATTTCTTTGNTAAGTGANTCGAATGATCTGACTACATTGATCTTATCATCGCTAAAATCGAGACTTATAGTTTCATCAATTTCTTTTTTCGAATTATTTTCCTTAAAAAACTCAAATTTAATTAATTGAGAATTAAAAGATAGATTTAATGGAATCATTTTGAATCCAATTCTTCTGGGTCTGATTTCACCTCTAAAATTTAATGTTTTTTGAGGATAGGCATATCTTACCTGAGATAAAATTTTACTAGCTTGATTTGAATTTTCACTTTGAGGAACGACCTCTTGAGCTGTTAGNGNCATNAAAGCAAAAAGATATGTTAGTAAATNAATCAATTTCATCTGTTATGGGATATTTACTTAAATTCTATAAATATGACGCAGGTTNAAGCAAAATAATTCAAAAATAATATATTTATTTGCCGAACTNGGAAAAATTAAATATTAAGTCAACAACTTAACATTACGATTAATAAAATTTAAATGCGTTTGGATATGGACCTTATATTTAGAGCAGTGTAAAAATTATAATTTAAATCCNCTTTTAAGTCCAAAATAATACAAACTATAAAATNAAAATGAGTCTGCGAGAGCATCTACGTAAAATCCTTCCAGAGATATTACCATCAGCCCCAAAGAATGCTATTAAGGGAACTGAATTAATTGAGCTCGTTAAACTCAAACTAGATCAAAAATATAGCGACGCGACNCTGAGATANCACTTCTCGATNATGTCNTGTGACCCAAGCTCACCAATTGCAAAAGTTGAACATGGTCAGGGTTATTATTTAAGAACCAACACTCTAAACACGATGAAGAGTGCCAGACACATGATATCCCCGAGCCAAGCAACCTTTGGCGATGTCTTTGGTTATACTACTTCTAACGAGGCGCTACTGAGAGCAAATAAATTTAGAGCAATTGTGGCTCAATGCCTAAAAGTCGAAGGAAAGTTTCCTTTTAATTTNGAAAATACTTTTGGTGAAGAAGCNGATTACGAAGATCTATGGAAATACCCTGATTTAATTTCTGTTACTTGGAAAACTGGATTCAATTCATCTCGTCTAGAACTAGATACTGACATGCTACAACTTCAAAAAAGCTTTGGCTCACAACCTTTCACTTTGAGAAGTATGAAAATGAAACTTGAAATTCAGAATGATTCATACAGAGAAGATTTTTTCCAATGCTTGAGTAATTCTAGATGGGCTCACTTTGGCGAACTAGTGATTGCTTCACCCATTCAAGATACAGATATAGTTAATGAATTGAGAAATTTAGGACAAGAATTCGGGATTGGGATTACAAGTTATGGCCTAGACAATGAGACACTTGATGACTTGCCTGAACCCGGAGCTATTCAACATTTTTCAGAGCGTGAAATTGAGGGTCTCTTTAGATTGATTAATTATCAGAAAATCACTGAATCCCGACCAAGAAATGAACTTGCATGGGAACAAGTAAGTAAACTTAGAAATTCAAATTCTGAAATTGAGAAAATGTTTAAGTGGCTCTCAGAGAGCTTGGATCAAGGAAAGGTTATAAATTTTGAGAGAAATAGTTCAAATTTAAACACCACTCCAGAAACAATCATCGACTAAAATTAATAAAATAATTTCTTTTCGCAAGAAATCTACACCGATATTGACTTATCTGTTATCCCAACACAGATTTAGATAATGTCACTTTTAAATTTTCACTTCGTTCGAATAGTTAATTTTAAGATATTCATCATACTTTCGACTATCATTCCTTTTTCACAGAATGCTTCAGCTCAAACAAATCAGGCCAAAGAATTCTCTTCTTTAGATGACAGTAAGAAAAATGAATTGATACTTTTATTACGAGAAGCCGCACAACTTGTTACAGGAATTAGAGTCCAAGAAGCTTTAGAGAAAATTATTTCCGCCGAGAATATCGTCAACGATTATGCCCCATTATTTAATCTAAAGGGTGCTGCATACACAAAAATAAGAGACTTTGATCAGGCTCAATTATCATTTAAGAAAGCACTTGAGCTTGATCCTAAAGGTGTNATGACGAAATTCAACCTAAACGAAATGCTATTCGTCAAAAAACAATACAGCTTAGCCGAAAAAGGGTTTAAGAAATTTCTTTCTGACCATAAAGAACTACCAACAACAACCACATCTTTAGTTAGATACAAAATTCTCATTTGTCACTTAAAGCAAAACAACATTGAAGCAGCCAAACTAGCNCTCAAAAATTATGACTTCCTTGATGATGTGCCCGTNTTTTATTATGGGAATGCCGCTATTGAATTTCATAAAGATGACACTAATGAAGCCAATTCATGGTTGATTGCCGCAAATAAAATCTACAAACCTGAAATCAATCAAGTTTATAGAGACTCACTGATTGAAGCNGGCTGGATTGAAAATATTGAATAATTTTTAAAATTCATTTTATTTCTTTATAGACTTTAAAGCACTCTACAAAACCTGGTGCAAAGTCCTCAGGTCTACATTTAATCCAATTGGATATTGTCTCTAGATCAAAGAACCCACCAGTTTCAATTTCACTGTATGGAAAATTAAATGGACCATTGTGAGAACAGGAGTACAAACCTATAAATTCCCAACCTGTATTTACTGATGGCATAAGCTTTGTGATAAATTCAATTCTGGATTTAACACCTAATTCCTCTTTTAACTCACGCTCAGAAGCCGATTCGTAATTTTCACCAGAATCTAGATGTCCTGAACAACTGGAATCCCATAGTCCAGGTGAGCTATCTTTATATAATGATCTTTTCTGAAGAAACAACTTCCCAAAACGATTAAAAACAAAGACGTGTACCGCTCTATGCAACAAATCTTCTTTGTGAATTGTACCTCTNTCCGCTTGATTAATGATATTGTCATTGTTATCGACTACATCGAAAATCTCAGTATCTCTCTGAGGAATATTTCTTAGAGGGTTTTCATCCAATAATCTTGCGACCTCAATCCATTGTTGGATACTCAATTCCTCAGCTCGAGATTGTATACTGATATCTACTTCCGAACACAATTCCTCCCATTTTAGTCCACNAAGAGGCATTCNCTTCTTCATTTGTTTACGTCTTTCTTTAAAGCCGCAAGTTAAAACTCGTTTTAAAACTCGTTCATTAAAAGGTTTATAATGACCATCTTTTTTTAACTCTAGCCGTATAACCGATGATTTAATTTTAGGTGGTGGAAAAAAAGGCTCCGATGACACTTCATTTAATTTTTCAACATCCCATCTACTACCAATAAGCACCGTATTAATACCATATGATTTGGTTCTTGGAATTGCTGAATACCTTTCAGCAACTTCTTTTTGCAACATAAACACAGCATTTGTTACTGGGGTCGGAAACGTTAAGAAGTTTCTTAAAATTTCGCTGCCCGAAGAATAAGGAAGATTACCAATAACCTTTACCCCTCCAAATTGAAAAAAAGGAGTGAGATCAAATTTTACAGCATCTTCATTAANAACTTCGACATCATCATAGCCATAAAAAATTTCAGTAAGTAATTCTGCAATATTTTTATCAAATTCGATTAATATAAGTTTCTTTACTTTTCCAAATAGATATTGAGTCAAAGCGCCTAATCCTGGTCCAATTTCAATAACAATATCATCCCCATTACAATTTAATGATTCCACAATAGATTGTGANTCGCCATCGTCTCTAAGAAAGTTCTGCCCCAAAGCCTTAACAGGTGAAATATTNAGTTGCCGAAGCAANGATCCGACATCTTTAACCGAGTTTAGATTACGTAAACCTTTTAAACCGCTACCTTTATATTTACTAGAACCCATTGTATCATTAATTAATTAATTAGTCGAGTTCGNTACTTTAATTCACTTTATATTTCTGATATTGTTAAATTGTTAATCCTTGTAATGATAAGCTTACCNACAAAAATTACATTTATAAGGATTATCCTTACGCCAATAATCATTTTTCTTATTTTAATTCATCATGAAAAGATTCAAGAATTTGGTTTAAAATCATCACACACATATTGGATATTAACTCTATTTTCCATAGCAATTATTTCTGATATTGTAGATGGTTACTTATCGAGAAAATTTAATTTAATAACTAGATTGGGTTCATTTCTCGATCCAATTGCAGACAAAATCCTAATAATTTCAACGACTTTGGTGTTAACNTATGTTGATTGCGGAAACCCNCTGCCAATCTATTATACGACTTTGATCGTTGCGAGAGAATCCATACAAATTTCGGGAGCAATCTCTATAGGAATCATTTCCGGAGACATCACGATAAAACACCATTGGACTGGTAAAATTGCAACTTTTCTTCAAATATTAATGGTTTACTGTTCTTTAACTCTAGAATCAGTTTCTTTCTGTTTTTCANTATCATTATTGACAAGTTTTTTTGCTATCTGGTCAGCGATAATGTATATCCATAACGGACTTATACAATTACCATCAACACACGATGCCTCATCCAACAAATAATAGAACAATCGCCATTGTTGGNAGACCTAATGTTGGGAAATCNGCATTATTCAATAGATTAGCAGGAAAAAGAATTTCAATTGTCCATGATGAACCTGGTGTAACAAGAGATAGAATTATAGCATCATGCAATCTATCTGGAGCACCATTTACATTAATAGACACTGGAGGTATAGGATCGAATCCTGATGACNCCTTTAATACAATTATTAAGCAAGAAGTAGAAATAGCACTAGAATCAGCNGAGCTAATTTTATTCGTTGTTGACGGTACAGAAGGACAAACNCCTGTTGATCAAGAAATTGCCTCTGAATTGCGAAAAGCTGAAAAGGATATTTTNCTTATCGTTAATAAAATTGATGAAGAATCAAAAATCACNTTAACAGATGACTTTTCCTCAATGGGATTTAATCACATTTTCGCAACAAGTGCTGCCCATAATTTTGGAATCAAAGAGTTAGCAGATACTATTAGTAGTAAATTACCCGATAGTGAAGCCACCACGAGCAGTAAAAATTTGAAATTAAATATTGCGCTTGTTGGACGTCCAAACGTTGGGAAATCTTCAATTATAAATGCTTTATTAAACGACAATCGAACCATAGTTAGTGATATTGCAGGTACAACTAGAGACGCAGTTGATGTTCCGTTTTCTCATGGAGGAATTGACTATACATTAATTGATACTGCTGGTTTACGCTCTCGAAACAAACAAAATACTTCAGTTGAGGTATTTAGCGGAATGAGAACAAAGTCGAGCATCAAAAGAGCTGACATTTGTGCNCTTGTAGTTGATGCTGCACAGGGACCGACATCACAAGATAGGAAAATTGCCAATTTAATTAACAGTGCTGGTTCTCCATGTNTAATAGTTGCTAATAAATTTGATCTTTATCATCCCACAGCTTCAAAAAGTGACAGGTTAAATTTAATTAGTGATGATATAGATGAAAAATTATTTTTTCTTCCTTACGCTCCTATTGTAGCCACCTCTGCAAAGACTGGTGAATCAATTAGAAGGTTGTTTTTTGCTATTGAGCAAATCAGAANATCTTCCTCACAAAACCTTAATACAGGTGCATTAAATAGATTATTACAGGATTCACTAATTGCTCACCCCCCCCCTTCAGGAAAANNNGGAAAAAGATTTAAACTTCTGTATGCCACGATGTCAAAAGACAGTCTTTCATCAAGGGCTATTCCAGAAGCAAATTTTATATTATTTTGTAATAAGAAAAGTCTCCTTCCTGCAAATTACGAAAGATATTTAGAAAATAAAATTCGTGAGAAATCTTCATATACAGGCATACCAATCAGATTTATTTTCAGAGAACGAGAAGCAAGGGGAAAGAACAAACGACATTAAACAAATCGTTCTCGAAAAAACTTAAAACTAAAATAAAAAAGTAAAAACAATCCACCTAGTAAACCCAGTCCATTTACAAAAAAGCTTCTAGTCAAATTAAACTTATTTTTGGTTAAAAACTGAGCAGATTCAGAAGGAACTGAGAAGCTACCATCTGAACCTTTTGCAAGAACCCTAAATGTATATCGGCCGCCCGGATTAAGTCCTGTTATAACAGCCTCACCTCCTGAATCGTTTTTGGTTATTGTTGCATAGTTATCATCTAACTCTACCCAATGGAATTGCATCGTTTTATCCTCTCTATTCAATCGATGTACTTTTGTTTCTACAATGTAATCAACTTCCGGAGAAGAATCATTTGTCCATGAAATTAAAATTGACTTTTTCCCACTATTAACCAACGANAGGTTCTCAACGATTGATAAATCNACATTAGTATTTCGCTCCTTCTCGATTACAGGAAGNATATCAGTTTCGAGNATTTTATTTTGAACCTTCTCAATATTTCTATTACNAAAATTTTTAGATTGAGTAGATTCTTTCTCCGGATCAATTTGATATTTAANCTGAAGAGANGCNTCTCCTGATGGCCATGTAAATTGAACGTTGTCATACTTAGTCCCAGCTACATTTGCTTGATAGGAAAGTTCTAATTGATGTTTTGAGCCAGGAATTAGTCGAATTAAATTTGATGGATAATTTTTCAAAACCTTGGAATCGGTTAATTTAAATTCAAGATCAACCGCTTCTCCACCTATATTAATAATAGGTATTGTAGCATTTAAATTATCTCCAACCTTACCGCGAACTGAAACAATTTGAACGTTATCATTTATTTTAATCTTTGCCGGCAAGGGTTCTCCGTTTACATCAACACTTATGCTGTATTCACCATATCGAAATGTGATAGGCGAATCAATTTTTCCTAAGTACTGTTCATGAACTTTTATTTCAAAGTCAATTTGACCATTGCTATCTAGCGTTGTCTTATCTTTGTATATTAGGTTTGAGTGATTACTATCATTAGCAGTTATTTCAATAGGCTCACTGTAATTGTTCTTTAAAATTACTTTTGATTTTCTAAATAATTGATCATTTTTTAACTTAATAAATTTCTTATCTATATCAAATGGTGGGAGGACATTACCCCTTAGCTTTACGTATTTTGTCATTTTACCAGCTTTGAGAATGAGGTCCTCTTTTAGCAAACCGGTGAATAAGCTGGCTTTATAAGAAATCTTGATAGCCTTCTTACTCTTTGCAGGCATGACTATTGTATTTAAATCTCCCTCTATGTAGAATTTTTTCAAACCTGAAAGTTCTACATTAACACCCTCATTAGATTCATTGGTAATGATCATTTCTTTGAATGAACTTTCATTAACACGAAGATTCCCAAAGGAGATATAATCAATAACTGAAAAATTTATTGGCTCTTTNATTATAAAAATCTTTATGGGTGAAGGCGAAGAATATTTCCCTCCTCGCAATCTTGCCCTGAAGGTGAAGACATCNTCCTTTATATCNTTCTTAAAATCTGCAATATATTTAATTTTAATTATTTTACCGACACCCAAAACGGATCCTTCCTCTACNATTTTATTNTTTTCTGTTAATAATGTTCCGTATTTTGGCTTCTCAAATATTGTATATTCATANACCTTTCCACTTTGTTTTGATGAGGCCATTAAATTAATATCAATCGAAGCNCCCTTNACGACAGAATAAGATGATTCGATAGCAAGCGGACCCAACCCTTTGGGTAATTTGACATCTGCATTTAATTCAATAGATAAAATTGCTGTTATGCACAAAGTGATTTCTATTAAGAAATTCACCTTGGAAATGCAATAATTTCTAAATTCCAGATGCATTACATATAGAGACTCAATTAACTAGATAACAAACTTTCTCTAACTAAATTTAAAGCATACATTGCGACTTTTTCCTTAAATAACAATCTNCTAGTTTGATAAATTTTTTTTTCAACAAGTGTTTCATTAAACTTTGAAGCAAGAGAAATATAAACTGTTCCTACAGGTTTATCCATACTCCCGCCACCTGGTCCTGCAATACCAGTTATGGCTAAAGCATAGCTAGCATTTGATTGATTCAAGCAGCCCTCAGCCATTGCAGTTGCAACTTCAGCACTAACCGCACCATGATTNTTCAATAAATCTGNTGATACATTTAGCAGTTCCTTTTTAAAATGATTNGAATATGTNATATAACCAACATNAAANACATNGGATGAACCTGGGACGTCTGTGAGTAAACTTGTTAAATAACCACCCGTGCATGATTCAGCAACTGCCAATGTTCTATTCTTTTTAGATAAGGCATGAACTACACTAAGCGGCAAGGAATCTATTCCATCTCCAAGATAATACATTTCCAATTCCTTAATAATTTTATTAGAAATTTCAGTGACAACAGATTCATTACCTATACATCTCAGAATGATGCCACCTGGTTTGAGGCAATATCCAAATTCAACATTATTATTAATATTGGAAGTGATTTTAGTAACGCGAGTGGCTAATTCCGATTCACCTAAGCCNGAAAAGAATAGATTAATACATGAAGGAACTTTTAAAGAGGATTTATTTAGCAAAGATTTCAAAATTGGCTCAACGCTATTGTCATAAATCGGTAACAACTCCTTTGGCGGACCAGGTAATAAAAATATATGAACCTCTTTATTTTTATAGTTTGTTTTTAAATAAATACCTGGCGCTGTTCCATTGTCATTCGCCAAAGGGATACCACCCGTTGGAACAAGGGCTTGCTTGGTGTTAATTTGGCGCATTTTTGTTCCATTAGATTCAATTCTGTTTCTAATTTTTTCAACGATTAGATCATCCTCATATAATTCTAAATTAAGCAATTCAGCCAGCATTTCTTTAGATACATCATCATGGGTAGGCCCCAAACCACCAGTGACTATAACAATGTCTGATCTATCAATTGATTCAGCTAAAACATTTTTTATAACATCACCATCAGGAACTGAAATTTGTCTATTGATAGATAAACCGATTGATGATAACCGCTGACCAATATGACCGACATTTGTATTAACAACCTGTCCAATAAGCAATTCCGAACCGGTATTTATGACTTCAATGTTCATATTAAAGTCACTCGGCATCTAAGAAAGCTAGCTCTAATTTACTAGCATCTGACCACAAATCTTCCAAAGAATAAGTTGTCCTCAGGTCATCATGAAAGATATGAAATATCACATCAACATAATCTATTATTAACCATAAGCTTTCAGGAGAACCCTCGATGGCTCTAGGAGAAACTGAATAAATTGATTTGATATCTTTATCAACATCGCGACGAAGCGCTTTAAGTTGTGGTATTGAAGCCACATTACATATAACAAAATAATCAGCAATTGTCGATATGCCTTTGAGATTAAGAACTTCAATTTTTTTTGCCTTGTTCTCAAAAGCATGTTTTGCAACAGCAATAGCTAACTCCTCACCCTCTATCAATTTATTTTGTAACATACAAAGCTTCTATAATTTCTACTGTTTATTGAATAGAGCAACTAAAAGCTTAACACACTTTAGATAATAATAAGACTGAC
>NYVP01000008.1 GCA_002684575.1 Verrucomicrobiales bacterium | reverse complement strand
TTTATTGGAGATGCTCGCAGGGGAGAAAAATATTTTGTGACCGTCCAAAATCATCACCTGCTGTCTGATCCAGAGTTCATAAAATCTGATGACAATATTGTTGGTACGATTTCCACTAGTAAAAAACCAATCATTTCCTTTGAGGATAATATCCACCCAGAAGCAATTAAAACAAAACCTAGCGCAATCAAACTAGCACATTTGGTTAATCAAATGACTGATAATGAAATTAATGAGCTGAGTAAGAATAGTCCCGTTCCACTCTATTTACGCAGTCCATTCATTACAAAGCCCAAAAAAATCGGCAAGACGGGCCCAAAAGCAGAGCTCAATTAATTTTTCTATTTCAGAAAACCAATCAACGTTATAAACTCTTTATAAAGTAACTGGGCAAAAAGACTTGGTATTTAGTTCCCACATCTTCATTTTTTATTTCTTGGCTCTAATACTTGGAGCTTATTATTTTTCTCCAAGAAGATTAAAGCATCTAGTCCTAACACTAGGAAGTTACCTATTCTACGCCTGGTGGAATCCATGGTTCGTGTTATTAATGATAGCGTCCACGATCATTGACTTTCTCTGTGGAAAAATCATTTTCAATTCGAATCCAGAAAAAGCTCAACGCAAAATTGGTCTGCTAATATCAATCGCAGCCAATTTATCAATTTTAGGGTTCTTTAAGTACGGAAACTTTTTTGCGGAAAACGTTTCTATACTGGCACGTTCAATTGGTCTCGGTGAAATTGTATTGCCAGAATTTTTCAATAAAATCATTCTGCCCATTGGAATCTCCTTCTACACATTCCAATCAATGTCATACACAATCGACATTTATAGAAAAAAAGCGCTTCCTGCTGAAAATTTTCTCACCTTTGCATGCTATGTCTCAATGTTCCCCCAGCTCGTTGCCGGGCCCATTGTCAGATACAGTGATATCGCGAAACAGTTAAAAAGTCGGATCCATTCTGCAGGATCATTTATCTATGGATTTACGAGATTTAATTACGGGTTNGCAAAAAAAATACTTTTAGCTAATCCTGTAGGCGAANTAGCAGACCTTTGTTTTAGTGCAGGACAATCATCATTAANTACTCCAGCTGCNTGGNTNGGNGTNATCTGTTATGCATTCCAGATTTACTTTGATTTTTCAGCATATTCCGACATGGCCATTGGCCTCGGTAAGATGTTCGGTTTTACATTTAGAGAAAATTTTGATTCACCCTACAAATCGGGATCAATAACAGAGTTTTGGAGAAGGTGGCATATTTCCTTGTCCAGTTTTCTAAAGGATTATCTTTATATACCCCTTGGAGGCAATAGAACAGGAACTTCGAGGACGTATGTTAATCTGATAATTGTTATGTTCTTAGGNGGTCTGTGGCACGGCGCCCAATGGACGTTTGTTATATGGGGCTTNATTCATGGAAGCATTCTTGTAATCGAACGAATNTCTNGAAAAAATAAACTTGGGGGAAAGTTACCAAGGCCGATAAAAGTATTATTAACTTTCATCATTATTCTCATCACCTGGGTGTTTTTTAGAGCGGAAAATATCAACATCGCTCTGAANTATTTATNTAAAATGTTTGGTGTCGGAGAATCGGGGCAATCCGCAGAAATCTTGCTAGGCCAAGTCACAAGGCCAATGGCCTGTTTCATGATNCTTATTTCTTGTTTTGCGATATTTGTAATGCCAAATACTGGAAACTGTTTGAAAAAATTAACAAAACTNAAAGTGGTTTTAGGTCTTCTATTATTTGTCTTTTCAATTTCTGTAATGTTNGCCCAAGATTTTAATCCATTTCTTTATTTTCAATTTTAATATCCATGGNAACATCGAAGAACAATTCCACTGATGACTTGAACTCTCCGTTTGAATTGCTCATTGGAAAAAAGGCATGTCGACTATTTATAGGTATTTTTCTTTGCATTATTATTATTCCACCACTTTACCGAAACATCTTTGAGATATCAGCTAAACTTCAAACTGATGAATTAAACCATGATTCATCTTGGACGCCGGTTATTGAATTATTTAATAAGAAAAAAAANCAANCNNTNAACNANCATTTNAAAAGCTTCGAAAAAAATCTCGAGACAGCATTTTTTGCAGAAACACCAAGGAAACTTACCCAAAGCACCCTTAGTTTAAGTCCTCTTAAGGAGGGCAACAGAAACGTTAGGATCGGCAAAGATGGATGGTTGTTTCTTGATAATGCTATTGAGTCTTTAACAGGCCAGGGTCCTTTTCATGATGGGCCTTTTCCATTTCAGAAATATGGCAACAGTCCAGTTGACGCAATTAAAAGATTTGCCGATCAGCTAGATAATTTTGGTGCCCGTCTGATTCTTGTTAGCATTCCCTCTAAGGCAATGATTTATCCTGAAAAAATTAATCATAATATCAAAGGCCCGATCTCTCACCCTGACGCACAACGGCTAGTCAGCGAACTAAATTCTTTACCAAATCTTGATGTATTAGATCTCACAAGATCATTATTCAATTTGAAAAAAGATAAAAAAGTATTTCTCAAACAGGATACACACTGGACACCTGAAGCCATGGAAGAGGCAGCGAAAATTATCGCAAATCATATCAAATCTATGGATATAAATATTGATAAGGTCAATCTCAACCCTAAGCAAAAGGAAGGGAGAAAGGCTTATGGAGATTTAGTGGAAAAAATTAATATTTGGGATGGTGCATTCAACCAAGAATNCGTNATCGCNAAACCAATAAAAGGTAATACTCGGGATAGAAATTCTNAAATNATTTTATTGGGCGATAGCTTCACTAATATTTACTCAAGTAATGAGGGACTCGGTTGGGGAAATAATGCAGGTCTTCCTGAACATATCGCTTCAAATGTCGGCACACCTATAGACGTCATATCAATCAATGGTGGAGGCGCCACGGAAGTCAGAAAAAAACTAGCTCAAAGAAGAGGNAGTTCAGAAGACATGAAAAATAAAAAAGTCGTTATATGGGCGATAACCTGTAGAGATCTTTTTTTATCTCAAGAACAATGCATTGATAGGAATATATCCTGGGAAAATGTTAGCTTCGATAAAAGGCCATTAGAAAAAAAGCCCACAAATAATAAGATAACAATTAGAGCCAAACTAATCGAAAAACCAAAAATACCGGACCCAAATCAAACAACATACAAAGACTTACTTTATGGAGCAGATTATGAAATTATTGAAACCATCTCTGGCCAGGTCCCAGAAGAGGGGAAAAAAATTGCCATAGTGAACTGGGCGTTTAAAAACAGAGTACTTTTACCGAGTGCTGATTATGAGATCGGAAGCGTACGAAATCTTCAACTTATGCCATTTGAGGAGATGAAANACCTACAAACATTGGAACAAATGTATGAAGGGGATAATTTTGACCTTTTCTGGGAATTACCAAAAACCTCAGAAAAAACACAAGAAATTGGGCAAATAAAGTCAGAAAATAAAGCATTCAGGCATAAAATNGCATTAATTGTCAGCTCACTCTTTACTATTTTTATATTTATNGGCACTAATCGCATACCANAGCATTATTGCAGATAAGCTTTTTTGAATTTGACCCCAGCCTGATTCCAAGGCACCATTCACGCCCCCTAATTGATAAAAATAATTTAAAAAAATATAATTATATGAGCGCGCGCATCTACCGTGAAAAAGACGCTGACATGAAAGTCCTCAAAGGAAAAACCTTTGCCGTGATCGGATTTGGGTCACAAGGACATGCCCATGCACTTAATCTAAAAGAAAGTAAAGTCAATGTGATCATTGGTCTTTATAAAGGCTCCAAATCCAGAGCAGTGGCAAAAAAATTAGGCTTTAAGGTCTATGACACTTCTGAGGCAGTTAAAAAAGCTGATGTAATTTTCATTGCAGCTCCAGACACCAAAATTGGGGACATTTATAAGAAAGACATTGAGAAGCATCTTACAAAAGGAAAAACCATAGGTTTCAGTCACGGCTTTGCTATCCATTACGGCACAGTTGTACCACCTGAAGATGTTAATGTCATAATGGTTGCTCCTAAAGGGCCTGGGCATATTGTCAGGCGTCAATTCACTGAGGGTAAAGGTGTCCCAGCTCTAATCGCTGTTCACCAAAACCCTGGAAAAGATGCAAAGAAAATTGCTCTGGCTTGGGCTCATGGTGTTGGAGGAACACGCGGTGGCGTGATTCAAACGACGTTTGAAGAGGAAACTGAAACTGACTTATTTGGTGAACAAACCGTTTTATGTGGAGGTGTTAGTGCACTTGTTACTGCAGGCTATGAGGTGCTTGTTGAAGCTGGCTATCAACCAGAAATGGCTTATTTCGAGTGTCTTCACGAGCTCAAATTAATTGTTGATCTAATGAATGAATCTGGTATCGCAGGAATGAGGTTCTCAATATCTGAGACAGCTGAATGGGGAGATGTGTCGGTTGGCCCAACGATCATAGATAATGCTACAAAAAATAAAATGAAGCGTGCTCTAAAAAGAATTCAAAACGGTCAATTTGCTGAAGAGTGGATTAAAGAAAATAAAAAAGGGCAAAAGCAATTTAATAAGCTTAGAAAACAAGGCGCCGAACACGGGATCGAAAAAGTCGGAAAAAGACTGCGTGGACTAATGCCATGGATCAAGAAAAGATCTACCAAAGGTGCCCAAGCCTCATACTCATAAGTGCTTAGAAAATAGTTACAAAAGACCAGGAGAAATCCTGGTCTTTTTTTATGTTGAGGATTGTCNTTAGGGCATTCAAATTAGATTTTATTGTGAGGCATGAATAGGGCGCAAAAACTTTTAATAATCATTTTTTCATGCCTTTGCAGCTTNAACATGNTGCTAGGAATCGCTCCGCTGACTAGCCAATTAGGTGAGTTCACCTCATCAAAAATAGATCCAATCAGATGGACTGCTGGTACAGCTCAAAAGTGGGATATGTTTCACAGCATACCCACCTTAACCGGTTTAAAAATTGAACTTCTGGCAACAGATGTTGATGGGAAAAAACACGTACTGGGTCCAGAACTACCAGGATTAGATAAAATTAATCCAAAAGAAAAAATTAGATATCACTACACTTTTTTAAGAATGTTTCAAAACCCAAAAAACGAAACATTTAAAAAATCATACATCAAATCCTTAAAGAAAATTATTGGCCAAAAAAAACCTGAAATGGTGAATTTTTCAATTCGATTGCATCAGAATTTTATTAATAAAATACAAGACATTCAAAAAGGATCAGAGACTTCAAAGCCTATCATTCAGACTTTTGGTCCTTACACCCTGAATAAATAATTATGAAAGGGTTTTATTCTATTTGGTTGGAAGAAGTTGATTCTAGGAGATATGCAGCTCTAAGGATTGGTTTTTCGATATTACTTCTCCTGCATTTTTTATGGCTTTTACCATATTCAGATTCGCTCCTAAGCAATGAAGGAATCTCTTCATCAAACATGTCTGATATTGGCTTTCATGAAATTACTGGTGGAAAATCAATTTCACTTTTCAGCCTAATACAATCTCCAATCTTCGTTAGTATATTATTATTATCTGCGATCGTTTTATGTATCTTATCCATCTTTGGAAAATATTCGAGGTTGGCTATAATTTTTTGTTTTCTAATACAACTCTCGATTATTCACAGGGCTCCCATATCAACAACTGGATGGGATTCTATTATTACGAACCTTTGTATTATCCTAATTTTTAGCCCACTGGGAACACATTGGAATCCTGTAAAACTTTTAAGAAATCAAAAGATTAAAGAACCTGATATTAATTTTCCAAGGTATGGGTTAGTACTTATACAAATACAAACGTGTGTTATTTACTGGCAATCGGTTTTTCAAAAAATGGGCGATTATTATTGGAAAAACGGAGAATCAATCACTTACTTTCTGCTTTCTCACCATGGCAGATTTCAAGGCAAATGGCCGGTCCATTTTCATGGGCTTTTTGATAAGATAAATTACTTAACACTTCTTATCGAATTGACCTTGCCTTTACTTTTATGGATCTCAAAAACTAGAAAAATAGGAGTCATTATCGGCATAGGTTTTCATGTTAGTATCGCAATATTGGGTGTCAATCTAACCCTATTCAGTATGACAATGATAATTTGTTATTTGGCTTTCTTTCCAGTATGGGAAAAAGAAACCAAACAAGAAACCGGTCTAACCAATTAATTTTAATCTGTAAAAAGAAAATTGGATACTTTTTCCCAATCACTCAAATCGTCTAGCAGGCAATCCGGATCGTAGCCCAAAAGTTGATCGTAAGAAAAAGATCCTGTCGCAACAGCAAGAGATCTAGCGCCAAAGGCCTTTGCACAATTAATATCCTTGGGAGTATCGCCTATGACGAAAGTGTNCTGAGAATCAAATTGAATCCCATGATTTTGATGGGCTCTCTCAAGAGCGATGGGGCCCAACTTATTCCGATCAAAATGGTCACAACCAAACGCCCCAAACATAAAATACTTTTCGATCCCGTAATGCTNAATTTTAATTNTNGCACCTTCTTCGATGTTTCCAGTTAATANACCCATATAGACTTCATAATCATCATGAGGCTCAGCTAATTTCNTTAGTGTATCNAGNACACCNGGGAGTAATTTTCCATTAAAATTAGAATTGGATAAATTTGTAGATAGTTTNGAGAGATANAGATGAAAAAATCTTTTTCTTTCAGAACTTGAATCTTCAATATCTAAAGATTTGAAGATGTCCATGATTAATCCAGAATCTGTACTTCCTGCCATATCCAACTTTAAAACTCCTTTTTGGGATATTTGATCTGAGTAGAGTTCCTCAGCAGTTGAGTGGAAGGCAGCCATTCCTGCACCACCTGTGTTTAACAAGGTACAGTCAATATCAAAGAGTAATAAACGATTACACTTCACAAGCTGGCAATTTAATGGATACCTATTACCCTCGTTTCAACTTGGGTCTACCGTCATCTTCCTCGAGCATAGCGATTTCATCAATCACATCTAGATGATGATGGTCCTCATTAGGCTTTTCATACTCCTCAATTTCTTCCTCCTCATTCTCCTCATCATCCTCATCGGGTAAGTCATCATGATTCTTAAACTTAGGTTTCTGAAGATGCTTTGCCAAAGGTGATAGCATCATGGTAATATTTCTACCGGTTAATTTTGGCTGTAAGTCTACATGAGAAACTCCACTCAAATCCTCTTTGACTTCATTCATCAATTCGAAACCAATTTCTTTGTGAGCCATTTGCCTGCCACGAAACATCAACTGAACACGAACCTTGTCCTCCTGCATAAGGAAAGATTCTGCGCGAGTTACTTTGATGTTGTAGTCATTGGAATCAATTCCAACTCTGAATTTAACTTCCTTAAGTCGAGTTGACTTTTTAGGCTGCTCTTTACGCAATTTTTTCTGATCATATTTATACTTACCGTAATCAACGATCTTACAAACCGGTGGTTTTGCGTTAGAAGAAACTTCAACAAGATCAAGTCCAACACTCTTGGCCTTTCTTACGGCCTCCTGAGTATCCATGACACCAAGTTGTTTCTCTCCATAAATGACTCGTACCTTGGGAGCTCTGATACGATCATTGATCCTATCTTTTGGAGTCCATTTCCTAAAGTTTTTCTTTTTTGGTCTAGCGATAACTGTTACCTCTCTATGGTTTAGTTTAATTTAACATACTAAATACTCATTAGCATATATGAGCATTATTGTATGAATTTTGGAATTAAAAATAAAGTGAAAATCAAAGCGAACGGGTTTTTACTTCTTCTTGGAATTTAGAGATAAATTCCTTGGGACACAAAGAGCCAATGTCTCCGCGGCGGCGGTGACGAACAGAGATTGTATTAGTTTCAATTTCATTAGCTCCTATAATTAACATATATGGAACCTTATCCAATTGAGCAAGTCGAATTTTTGCACCAATTTTCTCTGCACTATTGTCTATTGATGCCCTAGCACCAATTTCAAGGAGTTCATTCAGTCGTTCCTTTGCATGATCGGTAAATTTTTCAGATATCGGTAATACTCTTACTTGCTCGGGAGCAAGCCATGTTGGAAATGCACCTTCAAAATGCTCAATTAAAACCGCAACGAACCTTTCTAGAGATCCAAATGGTGCTCTATGGATCATGACCGGCCTGTGTGGTTTATTATCGGAACCGATATAACTCAGATCAAATCTCTCAGGTAAGTTATAATCAACTTGTACTGTTCCGAGTTGCCATTCTCTACCAATCACGTCTTTAACAACAAAATCAATTTTTGGACCATAGAATGCCGCCTCTCCAGATTCCTCGGTAAATGGCACATTTAATGAACTTGCAGCCTCTCTTAGTGCATCCTCAGCACGGTCCCAGTTTTTTGGATCGCCAACATACTTACTCGAATCAATATCTCTAAGCCCTACCCTGACTCGATAATCTTTAATGCCAAGTGTGTTGAGAACAACCTTAACTAATTCAAGGCAGCCAATGATTTCGTCTTGGACTTGGTCATCNGTACAGAATAAATGCGCGTCATCTTGGGTGAATGATCTTACCCTAGTCAAACCACCTAACTCTCCTGATTTTTCCCATCTATATACAGTGCCAAATTCCGCTAATCTTACTGGAAGATCGCGATAGCTGCGATGTTCACTTGCATAAATTTTGATATGATGTGGACAATTCATTGGTTTTAGCAAAAACCCATCAGTCTCACCTTCTTTAAGCCTATTACTTAATTCACCACAAGTACAACCCTCCTCGACTAGTTCTACCATTGAATCTCTATCAACAATGGGTGAAAATTGACTTTCCTCATAATAAGGAAAATGACCACTCGTTCGATAAAGGTCCAACTTACCAATGTGGGGAGTGAAGACTTGGCTATAACCTTTTTTATCCAATTCATTAGTAATGAACTTTTGTAATTCATTTCTAATGATTGAGCCCTTGGGCTTCCATAAAACTAAGCCTTGTCCGACTGATTCATCAAAATGAAAGAGTCCAAGTTCTTTGCCAACTTTTCTATGGTCACGCTTCTTGGCCTCTTCTAATTGCTCAAGATATTCATTGAGTTGTGTTTTATTTTTAAAAGCGGTTCCATATATTCTTTGAAGTTGTGGGTTGTTTGCATCGCCTTTATAAAATGCACTGGCCACAGACATTAATTTAAATGCCTTACAGTTACCAGTCCGCGGCACATGAGGACCAGCGCAGAGGTCCCAAAAATCACCATTCTTGTAAATAGAAATCTCTTCGTCCTCTGGAATATCATTCAATAAATCAATTTTAAAGGTGGATTCGACGTCCCTGTCCCCGAGAGCAGCCAGTCTACCACTTTTAGCTAAGGATAGGGCCTCATCACGGCTAACATCAATTCGTTCGAATTTTTGATTCTCCTTGATGACAGAAATCATCTCTTTCTCAATTTTCTCAAAATCATCTGTGGAAATACGATGGCTGAGCTCAACATCATAGTAGAAGCCATTATCTACAGGAGGACCTGCNGCAAATTGGGCATCTGGCCAAAGTTTTGCTATCGCTGTTGCAAGAACATGAGCAGTGGAATGCCTCAGTCGCTCAATATCTGTCATTTGTGAGCGTTCTTCTAGAGTCTTTCTTTGATTACCTTCCGCCATAACGTGAAAGATAACCACTTAACCATATAAGTGTAATTTACAACTTGAAACCAGCGATAGAAGAAGGAATATATTAGAAGGAATCGGGGTGTAGCTCAGCTTGGTCAGAGCGCCTGCTTTGGGAGCAGGAAGCCGTAGGTTCGAATCCTATCACCCCGACCATTTCCTGAAAAAGCGCTACATGCCCTAAAATTGACGATTTTTGGGCGATTTTATGACTAAGTTGACTGACCAAACAAACCTATATAAAAAAATTAAGGAAGCTTTCGGGCTCGCTAAATGGGAATATCGAGAAATCGAGGATAAAAACGTTATTGAGACTGAATTTGAGGCACATCATACAAAAATTCCGCTTCATGCGCAGTCTTTTGAGGAATTAATGGCTATNTCCGTCGTTTCCAGGCTATCATTCCCGATTGTTCCAAAATCGATGAGAGCCGCCATCGATGCGCTAATGAGAACAAACATTACGCTGAATCTAGGAAACTTTGAGGCTAATCCAGTAAACGGTGAGGTGTATTTTCGAATAACTAACGTGTTCGCAGATCATGATTTTAAAAATGAGATCATCACGAGTTTTGTCAGGGTTGCAATTGTTGAAATGGATAGAATTACGCCCTTCCTTTCAGAAATAAATAAAAATCCTAATCAACCAATCGCTGAGCTTTTAAATAGAAAAGATCTTTTGCCTGAAATTGAAAGTAAGGATGAGATCGAGTAAAAAACTTAATTGTCCTAACTTGTCACCTGCTTCTGAAAGAAGAGCATGTAAATGCCAATGGTAATTAGAAACACACCAAATAAAATTCTTAACTGTGGCGCCGATAAACTCTTCATGAGTTCAGATCCNAAGTAGGCTGCAACCAATGCTGCGATAGCAGCAACTCCTGCGATTTTCCAATCTATTAGTCCCGCGCCGGCATAACGGAAAGACGAAACAGATGCGGTCACAACCATAACGGCTAGCGAAGTNGCAATGGCTTGTTTCATAGATAAACCAAGAAAACTCTTAAATGCTGGCACCATTAGTATGCCTCCACCAACTCCAAGTAGTGATCCTAATAGGGCCGCTAAGGCTCCAACTAAAAATGCGATGATTGTTGTATGCATTGTTAATTAATATTATGATTTTAAATTTATGTAGCAAGCACTCGAATGACGAGCCTTTCTAAAATAACACGATGATCAAGAGCACTAGTTACTAGAGCCCGGTTTGCCCTTAAACACTCAGAGAGTGATTCCTGTAATTTTGATAAAGAAAAATTTCTGCACTCTGAGGCCGCAAGAAAGATTGGATAAACACTCAGCCCTCCATCTTTTTTTCTTGGTAAATAAGCGGTTTCCTTTTCACCAAGCCTTGAAAGCGCGGATTCATATGACCGGTAATTACGACTCGCTTTGATATCATGTTTTTCAGATAAATTCTTTGCAATTAAAAGTCTACGAATCGTTGGAACAACAGCTGCTAAAAGAATTCCTATGGCACTTTCTCCCTGATAAAGAAGATGATCGATGTTTCGAAGTGCAGACGATAGATCCTTTTTAGCAATACTATTTCCCAACTCAAAAACAACACCAGACCTTGTAAGAGCCACCTGATTTAATACGTGCTCAAGGTTTACGACTCTTTGATCCTTTGAAAGGAATAAATCAATCTTTTCTATCTCGTTATTAATTTGAGTAAAATCGGTCCCAGCAAGCATCACAAAATGCTCCAAAGCATCCTCATTAAATTGAAGGTCTTTATTTTTTGCCAAACTTCTAACGTGACTTTTTACCTGGTCCTGCCAGCCATCTCTTGTCATGTCAGGTTTATCGAAAACTTCAACATTTCCGACCTTCACAAGCTTCTTATAAAATGACCTCCTTTTGTCTATGGAAGGAGCACTCAAAACAAAAATAATATCCTCGGGTAAATTGTCTGAGATAAATTGAATTAATGCTTCCGAAGCATCGAGAACTGAGGCAGCTTTACCGGTCTGCGAATCCGCAAAAACGTTAGAACTTTTCAACCATACTACTTTTTGACCCCCGAAGAACGGTAAAGTTTGCAAGGCGCTGAGTGTTTGCGTGATTACCTTTACCGCTGATTCCGCATTTTCCGCCACTCCATCAATAACCTCAGCTCCAAATTCAGCATTCTCTTCCGGAACCAGAGCATTGAAACATTTTAAGGCCGCTTCTTTCAGCCCTGCTTCATCAGTACCCACAAATGCATGGATATTGCCTGAAGATTTTGATTGCGCCATTTTCTTTTTTGTAACCACAATTCAATTTGATCCGCAAAACAGCACAATAAAAGTAAAAACATCCTTAAGCAAAAAAAGCTTAGTACTTGCCCTACCACATGCTTGGTGCGTTATTATCAGATAATACTCCACAAAGATTTAAGTTTCATATCTTTCCCGAGGCAAAACCACCACTTTAACCAATGAAATACTACCACTACTTATTTGCCATTCTAATTCTTGGAGCAATCAGCTGTTCAAAAAAGGATGTAGAGGAAAACAATTCTGCTCAATCAACCACTCAAAATCAAGCTTCTACGGATGCTGCGCCTGAGCCAAAATCAGATTCTGATAGTACTTCGACCACAGAACCCAACGAACCAACAAAGGATGAAAATAATGATCCTGGCAAACATACAGAAACAGCAAAAAACCTAATGCTAGTGATGAATAGTTTCATCGATAATCTTTCAACCGTACGGGATGTTGAGAGCGCTGAGACTGCGGTGGCTAAATTTGAAGACATGGCTGCGAGCTTTGAAACAATTGCAAACGAAATGGAATCACTAGGACTTCCTTCCGGACAAGAGGCAGAAGCTATTAGAACTCTTTTCTCAGATACCGAAAAACAAATTCAAGAAAAGATGGCCGGAATTATGGGATTTCTCTTAGGTGATCAAGAAGTCGGAAAAATAATTACACCCGCTTTAGAAAAGTTTGGACAACGAATGGATAAATTAAGCCCATTGATGGAACAGTGGTCAGGTAACGCTTCACAAAGCAGTGAACCCGGAGAACCTCCAGTTAATGAAATTCCTCTAGAAGAGGCAGTAGAAAAAATAGACGAGTAATAAACACTTAGAAATTTAACATTGGGCAACGAGCTCATATTATTTCAACAAAGTCCTCATTACATAATGGGGACTTTTTTTATTTAAGAAACATGCTGAAAAAAAATATGATTATTTTCATGAGCTTTGCATCAATACTAATTGGTCGATCAGAGCCCAAAAATACTTTCAGCGAAAGTCACTTGAACGAAATTGATCTAGAAATCAACAAGGCCATAAAAGAATCAAAAATTCCAGGGGCGGTCCTATGGATTGAAAAAGACAACAATTTATATCATCAAAAGTACGGAAAAAAGTGTCTCACTCCGGCACCGAAGTCTATGGAGAAAGACACCATTTTCGATGCAGCCTCTCTAACCAAGGTAATGGCAACAGCCCCTTCAATAATGATCCTAGTTGAAGAAGGAAAACTATCAATTAACGACCCTGTCACAAAACACCTTCCAAAATTTAAAGGCGTCCAAAAAAATAAAATAACGATAAAACAATTGCTGACGCACACCTCGGGATTGCCTCCTGTATTGCCTTTGAAACCCGAGTGGAAAGGCTATGAAAAAGCCATTAGTCTTTGCTACTCAGCAGAAATAAGAAACACTCCAGGTCGGCATTTCAGATACAGTGATGTTAATTACATCATTTTAGGCGAAATTGTGAAGCGTACATCAGGCTTATCTTTAAAAAGTTTTTCACACAAAAAAATATTTGCTCCACTCGGCATGAAAGATACCGGATTTACTCCAAAAAAAACAAAGATCCATAGAATAGCCCCAACGACTAAAGAAAAAGGAAAACTAATTCATGGGGTAGTCCATGACCCTACAGCCAGAGCAATGGGTGGAGTCGCTGGCCATGCAGGCCTTTTTACAACTGCAAATGATCTGGCAAAATTCTGTCGAATGATAGTTAATGATGGTTTCGGAGAAGATAAAAGGATACTCAAAAAACAAACGATAGAAGTAATGACGAAAAGTCAGACGTCAATGTTTCTTCATAAAGTGAGACGAGGGCTGGGGTGGGACATCGATTCAAAATACTCTAGTCCCCGAGGTAATGGTTTTCCCAAATTAGAATCTTTTGGTCATACAGGTTGGACTGGGGGATCGGTTTGGATTCATCCTAAAAGTAAAAGTTTTGTTATCCTTTTAACCAATAGAAATCACCCATTCGAACGGAGATCTATTAAGCCTTTGCGAGAAGAAATTGGAACCCTAACAGCAAAGGCTTTTAAACTTTAAACTAATATAAACTTATTTAAAAAACTCTATTTTCCCTCAATCAATCGGTGAGCCAATTGATCGGGCAACCCTACTTTTAATATTTTTTCTTGCGCCGTTTTTATATCATAGTCTACGCGCCTGTTAACGACACGACGTGCTCCAATGTCATAGATACAATATGAAGACCTAGGATCTCCGTCCCGTGGCTGACCAACGCTTCCAACATTAATTTGGTATTTTTTGCTAGGTTCGATTTCTATAGATCTGCCTTGGTATTCCTCAATTCTTAGGTCTTTAACATAGAAAGCAGGGACGTGAGTGTGTCCAAAAAAACACACAGGGGTGTACTGATATCCTAGACTTTCAAGTGCATCAAATTTGGATTTTACATAGCCCCAAGAGGAAGGGGAATCTAAGGTCGCATGAACTATCGTAAAATCCCTGACATGACGAACCAATTTTAATTCCTTTAAATAATTTTTTTGATCTGAATCAAGATTATCTCTTGTCCATTGCATCGAACTTTGGGCGAGTGGATTTAGACCAACTAGCTCAGTATCTTGCGAAGCTTCTTCATCATGATTCCCCTTAACAACTGGACAATCCAATCCGCGAATAATATTTAGACATTCTCCGGGATTAGCGTTATAACCAACGATATCTCCTATGCATAAACAATGAGTGCAATTATGTGCATTGGCGTCTTCAAGTACAGCATTTAGTGCTTCAAGATTTGCGTGGATGTCACCAAATATTGCAAATTTCATATTTAAAAATTAACTCAGTCAAATTCTTAATCTTTAGTATAACGGTCAATTTTGGTCACCCTCTCATTTGATGGGATATTAAGATGTTTTTCAATATTGGATAATTCAATCACGTCTTTTTGTCTGAAAATTGCAGGCACATTGGTATAAATTTTTTTCAAAAGTTGATAAGCATTTTCTTGATAATCAGGATTCTTGGCGAGCACAAATCCAAACTGCCTTCGATAAAATTGAGGCGACTTAGGATTCTTTAAAATTTCTCTGTAGGCCTCAACAGCTGACTTAACGTCATTATCAGAAGTTAAATGATACCGGCCGATAGCGGCATTGATAAGATAATCAGAAGGGTTTTGTTCAAGCATTTTTTGAAGTTCAACTAGTGAATTATTCCGCATTAAATCATCAATAAAATAGTCCTCTAACCTCTCCATATCTCGACGTATAGTCAGCGTTCGGATTTTACCATCATTATAAAGCCCCGACACAACTTCATAAGCTTTCTTTTCCATTCCCTCGCATCTGGCGATCTGGGTCGCATAGGCTCTGTAAATGTATGTTGGAGCATCTTCTGCTTGAGATGACTTAAAATACCACTGGGCAGCGAGTTTAGGATTTGTATATTTTTGAGAATAGATGTCCCCTATGACCATAGGTAGAAGATAGCTTTCTGGAGTCCAAGCGGCACCCTCTTTGGCAAACTTTAAACCTTTCTCCAGATAATTTGGCATAATAATTTTTTCAATTTGCCACCGCTCTAAATCATCTTCACAAAATTCGGAACGACTTCGATAATACGCATATGCATTCCATGCCATATCCCATGCTGCTAAATCCCAATGCTTCGCAAAACGAGGCTGCAGAGAAGTTGTAATCTTTCTAAATCTTTCAACAGATGCCCAATCTTTATTTCGGAAAGCCTCATGGGCCCTTAAATCGTACACACTAGCTATAAGCGAACGAAATCCTCCAATTGCTCCGATAAAGCTCGCCTGGGTGAGCTGATCTCTCGCAGAAATATCAGGGGACCAATCTCTAAATCCAAATTTCTCCAACTGGTCCTCTGTTTTTGACTCCAACGGTATTCTCGCAAACCCAAAGACAACCAGTATGGCTATACTTATCAGTATACCACCACGTCGGTATATTTTAGATTTAATTGAAATACTCAAAGTTCTTTTTTGGCAAAAAGCATCCAACTGACAAAACTATAAATAACAAGATAAAAGCCTGTCAGACCAGTAAGGCGAGCCATGAGAGCAAATGGAACTGACTGACCGCTAACAATACCATCAACGACATTATACATCTGCAGGTTTGGAAACATTATAGCCACTATACCTGCAATGAACCTTTGTAACGCACCGTGCATGTCACCTTCAGGAAAGTAATACGTAAGGGCCATAGATTGGGCATGCCCGATAAAATATATGACCAAACTCACAATGATTGTAAATAATGTCGAACTCGCAAAAGTAGAAACCACAAGAGCTATTGCTGCAGCAACAGATGCTTTGAGAAAAATGGCAATGACCCCATTAAGAAGCTCCGGCCGCAATCCTTGTGAAAAAATAGTTTCTTTGAGTGATGATAATTGCTCGGCAGTAGGTTGACCTCGTATCTGATTGGTTTCTTCAGCGAGAATACCATATTGTCTAATATAAAGAACTGCGAAGAACAATATCGACATTAAGACCAAGCTAACAGCAACAAGAAACAGAATGCCTAAAAGTTTACCTATCAGATATTCAAATCTGGGAACGGGTTTAGTTAAAATAGTGTAAAGAGTTCTGTCTTCAATATCTTTTGGAATCAGTAAAGCCGTTCCAACAATAGAAAAAATACTGGCAAACAAAGTCATTGCGCCAAATGAAACGTCTTGCAAAATTTTAAGCTCTTGCTCAAAAGTAAAATTGAGGAACAATACATTCGCACCAATAATTAGAACACTAAAGATTAACAGAAAGTAGAATACCTTCATCCTCACAAGCTGTGTAAAGGTATTCATGGCGATCGCGATAACTCGGGATAATGAGAAAATCTTAAACCTAGAATTTAAGTTATCCTCAAATGATTTTTCATTAGCTTCGGTCATGAATCATTCTTAGCGTCTCTCGACTCTCCTCCTGTTTCTCTCAAAAAGAGAGTTTCTAAAGTAGTCTTGGGCTTTCCTGATCTAATTAAATTAACACCTTCTTGGTCATTGATTAGCCTTTTAATTTTTTCTAGTAAATCAGGATTTGAGTTCTCTAAAACAAGTTCCGTTTGATTTTCAATTTCAATTAATTCTTTCAAACTTCCCTCCCTAACAAGTTTTCCTTCGAAAATTATTCCGACTCGATCACAAACTTCCTGAACTTGTTCTAAAAGATGCGAAGAAAGAATGACCGTTATGCCTTGCTCCTTAAGCTGCATAATAAGATCTCTAATCTTTCTCGATCCCGCAGGATCAACGCCTGCTGTCGGCTCATCAAGGACAACTAATTTTGGCCTACCAACTAAAGCTTGAGCTAACCCGATTCTTTGTAGCATTCCTTTAGAATAACCTGCTAGCCTGCGATCTCGAGCACCTTCGAGCTCTACTAATTTTAGAAGCTCTTTAGTTCTTTCCTTTATTTCTTTCCGATTGATGCCACAAAGCTTTCCATAAAATGCTATGGTCTCTGCTCCTGTCAGATATTTGTAAAAATAAGGGTTCTCGGGAAGGAACCCCACTGAGCCACGACTTGCTGTTTCTGTACTGCTCATTCCAAAAACTGAGGAGTTACCAGATGTAGCAGAAATAAGTCCAAGCAGCACTTTCATTGTCGTACTTTTTCCTGACCCATTAGGCCCGATCAAACCGTAGACTTCTCCCTGCTTCACAGACAGAGATAAGTTATCAACAGCCACTACCTTTTCTTTCCTAAAGGGAACCGGAAAAGTTTTGGTGAGATTTTCTATTTTGACAGCTGGAATCAAATCATCTGGCATGATTATACGCTTTAAATAAAACTTAAATACCAGTATTTGGTAAGAACAAGTATCAATATGGATTTTATAACATTAAAAAAAGAAAAACCCCGTAATCAGAAATTGAGATCCAATTACAGGGTTTTTTGTTTTTCCAACTCCGAGGTTGTATTAAGAATAACTACTTAACCTCAATTTTGACCTTTTTAGGCTTGGAGGACTCAGCCTTGGGAACTGAGACTTTAAGTATACCGTTCTCAAATAGTGCATTTATTGCGTCAGACTCCACATCCCGAGGAACTTTGAAAGTTCTGGAAAACTTACCAACAACAAATTCTTCTTTATGAATTTTGTCTCTCTGTGGCTCTCTAACACGTTTACGTTCACCATTTACAGTGATTACACCATTTTCGTAATTGATTTGAATACCTTCCTTTTCAACTCCCGGGACCTCCAAATCTATATAATAAGCTGAATCATCTTCGCTTATATTTACTGCAGGGATCCAAAGAGTATCTTCATTGACCTCATCTTCATGATTGTAATAAGGTCTATGTCCAAGATTCATCAAATTTGACAACTGGTTAGTGACATCATGAAAATCACTAATCGGGCTCCATTTAATTAAACTTCTCATTTTATATTTCTTCCTATTTTAGTTTTATATTTAATTTTTAATCCTTTACGGGATTTTTATATAATACATTAGCTTAAAGTATGCCAATTAGTGTCAATTAGCATGTTATGTACTCAAAATGAGTATGTTATGAATATATTACTAAAAGCCTAATGACTTCTATATGGGCCAAATTGGCTCATATAAGTTTATTTTTTATTTACATAATGAGACATAATGTCACTATTCTTGGAAATAAAATGAAATCCTTAAAATTATTCTACCTCTTTCTCTCTTCAATACTTTGCAATGAAGTTTTGGGCAAGGAAACCAAATTTATAGACATCTCCAAAGATACTGATCGCCAAGTCATAGTTGATAAGGAGGATGGACAATATTTAGGCCATCCAACAACAACATTAATCGAAAATAGTGAGACAATTTTATGCGTGTATCCTAAGGGGCACGGACGAGGAGAAATTGTTTATAAACGTAGCCTTGATGGAGGTCAAAGTTGGAGTGAACGCCTAAAAACTCCGATGACATGGAACAGTTCTAAAGAAGTGCCCACTCTTTTTCAGGTAAAAGACAAAAAGGGCAAAGAAAGAATTATAATGTTTTCAGGTCTTTATCCAATAAGGATGGCAACAACTGAGAACAATGGAAAAACTTGGTCTGAACTGCATCCTATCGGCAATTTTGGTGGTATCGTAGCGATGGGAACAATGATTCAAGATATGAAAAATCCTGGACACTACCGAGCTCTTTTTCATGATGATGGAAGGTTTATTTCAGATAAACCCAAAAAACAAATTCCGACCCTCTTCACATTATACAGTTGTCTATCAACAGACGGAGGAGTGAGTTGGCAAAAACCAATTTCTATTTTCTCTTCGAGCTTGGTGCATTTATGTGAACCTGGAGCCATACGATCTCCTGATGGAAAACAAATTGCTGTCCTATTAAGAGAAAATTCAAGGAGAAAAAATTCATATCTAATTGTTTCTAATGACGAAGGTCAAACCTGGTCAAAACCAAGAGAATTACCGATCACTTTAACAGGAGACAGACACACTGCTAAATATTTTCCTGATGGAAGACTTTTTATATCTTTTCGATGCAGGACAGCAATCGGTTCTAAGTTAGGAATAGATAAAAGTCCTATACCTCATGAAGGCGATTGGGCTGCTTGGGTAGGAAAATATGAAGATATCATTCAAGGTAAGCCAGGTCAGTATGTTATTAAGTTAGGTGATAATAAGAAAGGATGGGATACATCATACCCTGGGGTAGAAATTCTTAAAGATGGAAACATACTGACAACAACCTACGGCCACTGGCTCGAAAATCAGGCCCCTTACATAATTTCCGTCCGAATAAATTCAAAAGAACTTGATGAACTCGGAAAAAAATCGAATGCCTTAGAAATCGATAAGAGTAGCATGAAGTTAAAATTATAGATGACAGTTAGGTCTAATATAGAAATTTAGAAGATCAAATTCATTATTCTTTGGATACTTTCCTTGACGGCAAGAGGCACCAGAATGTTTTGAGATTGATAGTGAACCTGAACACATAAAAAGCCTTTACGGACTAAATGAGAAAAGGTGTTCTCATTTCGCAAGGCAATGTTTAATGGCAAGACGAATGGTAGAGCGTGGTGTACGATTCGTGCAAATATACTCTGGTGGGATGGAAAATGCTCGTAGTTGGGATGGACACGGAAACATCCAAAAAAACCATTCACAATTTGCAGGTGAAACGGATCAACCTATTGCAGGACTTCTATCGGACCTAGAACAAAGAGGTCTTCTTAAAGATACACTTGTCATATGGGGCGGTGAATTTGGTAGGCTTCCAGTTTCTCAGCTTTCCGGAGGCAAGCCAACCGGACGAGACCACAATCCACACGCCGGTTGTTATTGGTTCGCAGGAGGAGGATCTAAAGGAGGTACCTCCTATGGTGAGACTGACGAGATAGGTCATAAGGCCGCAGTGAATAAGGTAGAAATCCATGACATACATGAGACGATTCTCTATCTCCTAGGAATGGATCATAAGAAATTAACATACCTACACAGCGGCAGACGGTTTAGACTTACAGACGTCGCCGGAAATGTAATTAATGATATTGTGGCTTGAGCGACTTTTTGGTCATTCTGCAATACGCTTAACATCCACTATTACCTGCATAGTGCGGCGTTTACCTCCCCCATAAAAAGTTCCTCTTATAGGTGCTACATCGTCATAATCTCTACCAATCGCTATTCTAATATACTGCTCATTAACAACTTTATTATTAGTTGGGTCGAGCCCAACCCAACCGGATTTTGGCAAATAAACTTCAACCCATGCATGAGAGGCTTGGGAACCTATCATCACTTTTTCTGTACTCCCTTCAGATGGATCCCAAATATAACCAGAAACATATCTTGCAGGAATTTTCAAACTCCTGCAATAGGCAATCAAAAGATGAGCAAAATCCTGACATACTCCCTTTTTGATTTTGAAAAACTCTTCAGCTGTAGTTTCTGAGGTTGTTGACTCTGTACAATAAACACAGACATCATAGACCATACTCATTAACGCGTAGCAGGTTTGGAAAACATCATTGGAATCATCTTGTACATCAAGGGCCTCCTTCCAAATTGGAGCCGCTCGTTTCACGTAAGTGCTATCGTTAAGAAATTCATAAAATTCCTCATTATTTAATAAGCTTTCTAAATCTGAATGATTTGATCCGTACGGTAATTCGTTATAATTGACTTTAGACTTTATGGATACCACTGAACGAGACTCTATAAGTAACTGCTTATGTGGCGGATTAACTTCAAAATAATGAACCGTGTTTCCGTAAAAATCAGGATATTCAGTAAGTTTCGTTGCAGGCAATACAGTCAATAGATAGAAATCAGTTTTTTGAAATTCATCCTCTAAAATTTTAAGACGTACTTGATTAACATTTTCTCTAGTTTCTTCACTGTAATTGAAAACTGTTTTATGACTAATCGAATACTTAACTATATTTTTTTTTGCCTCGGGTTTGGTTTTCGAATCAACCTGTAGATGTTCGGCAACTGAGTTAGTATGTGGGGAATTCACTTGATTATTGATTTTTTATTGCTGTTGCTGATAACTTTGTACAACATGATCTGGTAATCTGGGCGCACTAACGGAAGAACTTGGCAAGAGTATGTAGTGATCAAAAATTTGCTCGCCTATAAGGTTTATTTGTTCTTGTATCTGATCCAAGTAGTCGTGCAATCCAAAACGATTAAGCTCAGCCTTCCCATTAAAATCGATTCTGGCTAGGAGTGATCCAGTAATGCGTTCGGCTTCATTACTAAAGTTTCCTCGAGGAGTTTTCGATATTTGATGTAAAATCGAGTCTACTTGGTTAAGGCAAAATCTCAGTGATCTTGGAAAGTTTCCATCAAAGAGAAGTAAGTTGATGCAATCACTTTTGGTAATTGTTGTTCCAACAGTTGTAAGATAAGTTGTTCTGGCACTACACGATTTTAAAACCGTTGGCCACGGTGAAACTGATAAAGGTTTTTGTTCGTAGAGAGCAGGCATATCAACAATACGCGTTGTTTTATCAGCCCTTTCTAAATACCTGCCTAGTTGCACAAATAAAGAGCCCTCGTTTTGAGCAATGGTCGATTGGACTAAACCCTGAAATAATAATGAAAACCTGATGATACGATTAAAAAAATCGTGTTGTGAAAATTCCCACTCGACCTCAGCAGATTCACTGTTAAGAAAAAGATGAATTCGATTTAACTCTCGCCACATCTCCTCAGAGATTTTGTCTCTAACCATTCTGGCATTCTCACGAGCAAACGATATACATTGAACAATGCTATCGGAGTTTAAATTTGAAAAGGAAAGGAATTCTAAACTTCCTATATCTGATTCATTAGATGAAACCCTGTCATAATCTTCATCGACACACAACACTTCAAGAATGGGTCGCCACCCTGCATTGTCCATTAATCTAGAACTCTTACCTAGGTCTAGAAGAAACTGCGAACTCGTTTCTAACATACGCGCAATATTTTCAGATCTTTCGATGTATCTCGACATCCAGTATAAATTATCTGCTGATCTAGATAACATTTCGAAGCGATATTATTTTAGTTTGATCTGAGCACCCAAGTATCTTTACTTCCACCTCCTTGGGACGAATTAACAACTAAAGAACCTTTGTTCAGTGCAACTCTTGTTAATCCTCCAGGAATCACTTCGACGGATTCACCAAAAATTACAAAAGGCCTCAAATCGATATGCCTTCCCTGGCAAGTACCGTCGCAAATAGTTGGATGCCTTGACAGTGATATTACAGGTTGAGCAATATAATTCCGAGGATTCTCCTTAATCTTTTCAGTGAATATTTTTCTTTGTTCTTTTGTTGAAGACGGCCCCATTAACATACCATATCCACCAGACTCATTTGCCGCTTTAACAACCAAAGATTCAAGGTTATTAAGAATATATTCTCTTTGCTCCTCTTCAAAAGCGAGATATGTCGGAACACTAAGGAGGATTGGTTTTTGAGCAAGGTAATATTCTATCATTTTAGGAACGTAAGCATAAACAACTTTGTCGTCTGCAACACCAGCTCCAAGCGCATTCGCAAGCGTCACATTTCCACTCTCATATGCATCCACAATACCAGGAACACCAAGCATAGACTCAGAACGAAACACGGTTGGGTCGATAAAATCATCATCTATCCTTCTATAAATGACATCCACCTGAACCAATCCGGTAGTGGTTCTCATATAAACGACTTTATCAATAACTATAAGATCCTGACCTTCAACAATTTCTATGCCCATTTCTTGAGCTAAAAATGTATGCTCAAAATATGCGCTGTTATATACTCCAGGGCTTAACAATATACAGACTGGATCAGTTTTTTGAGTTGGAGCTACAAATTTAAGGGCATTATGTAGCAGCTGAGGGTACTGGCTTACCGGCTTGACGTTCATTTGTCTGTAAAGGTTNGGAAATGAACGTTTCATAACTTCACGGTTTTCTAGAACATATGAAACTCCTGACGGGCACCTTAAATTATCTTCTAGAACTAAGTATTCACCTTCATCATCTCGGATAAGATCTGAACCAGAAATATGTATGTAAATATCTTTAGGAACATCAAAGTCTTTCAAAGATGGTCTATAATGTTCGGCGGAAGTAACTACATGTTCGGGGATAACACCGTCTTTAATAATTTGTGAATCATGGTAAATATCGTGAAGAAAAAGGTTCAGTGCGGTTACTCTTTGAATAAGTCCATACTCAATCTTTTCCCATTCCTTGTGTGGAATAACTCTAGGGAAAGGATCAAATGGGAAAATTTTTTCAGTTCCCTGATGATCATTGTAAACTGTAAAGGTAACTCCATGTTCAACAAAAGCTCTATTAATGGAATGCTTTTTNGCTTTAAAGTCTTTATCTGAAAATGAATCAAATGCATCTTTGACTAAAGAGTAATGATTNCTCGTCTTTAATGCANCACTACCGTTGATGAACATCTCATCGTAAAATTTTTCCGTATGATATTTCTCGAACATAGCAATAAATGAGAAATAAATATCCAAAACAAAGAATTAGGCCTCATTGCATTTGGAGCGTTATCACTCAGGCCAAAGTTAGTTAGCTATTGTTATGCCAAGTTTCCTGCCAAAATACATATTTCTTGATGCCAAAGAATGAGATAACTTTTAGTCCCAAAACCAATAAACGTACTCATACGGAGCTAAGAACATTTGGAGAAAAAAGACAATTAATCCAATAATCTGTATCGATAAGTAATTTATAAGAAAGCACCATCTCTCCACAAAAAAACATGTTAGGATAATGATAGGGATTAAAAAAACTGTGCACCCAANCAGATAAGAAAGATACAAATTATGCATTTTAATATGAAATATTAAAGTTTCGGGAAATCCTCGAGTTCCAATAGACTCTGGCCACCCACCAAGAGCATTGTACATATGAATAGCCACAGAGTAGAAAAGAATGACAGCGAGCGTATAGGGGAGACAAGCGAGGCTATAAGCGAACTTCATTCAAATAATTAGTTAGTGTTCCAATAAATTCTTTAATTAACGAAGAGATTATATAACAATAAAACACTCCAAAAACTAACGGGGATTTCAATGTACAAAAAAATTTTTTATATCTTTATTATTATTAGTTCAGCTTTGAAAGCCGATGATTGGCCCGGTTGGTTCGGACCTGAACGCGACGGTGTATGGCGTGAAGAGGGCATCTTGGATAAGTTTCCTGAAAAAGGCCCTAAAACCATATGGAAAGCTTCCATAGGAAGAGGTTACGGTGGCCCGTCTGTTGCCGGTGGCAAAGTTTATATTATGGACAGACAAATTGATAAGGGAGCAAAGTCACCAGAAAATCCTTTCTCAAAAATAACCATCCCTGGTAATGAAAGATTGTTATGCCTAAACGCTGAAAATGGAGAGATCGTTTGGGAAAAATCATACGATTGTCCTTATTCAATAAGTTATTCAGCAGGCCCAAGAACAACTCCGCTTATAGATGAAAACCGAGTATATACCATCGGCGCAGAGGGAAATTTATATTGTAGGAGCACCTCAGAGGGAAAAGAAATTTGGTCTACAGACTTTAATACCGCTTTTAATGTAAAGACGCCGACATGGGGATTTTCTTCTACTCCATTAATTTATGAGAATCTTCTAATTTGTCTTGCCGGTGGAGAAGGCACTGTTGCAGTGGCATTTAATAAATCTAATGGTGAAGAGGTCTGGCGATCTCTTAGCGCAAAAGAACCAGGCTATGCACCTCCTGTGATAATNAATTATAATAAAAAGGATCATTTAATCATATGGAATCCAGAATCAGTAAATGCATTAAATCCAAAAACGGGAGAAATTATTTGGACCATTCCATGGGAGTTACGCTATGGATTAAGTGTATCAACTCCTCAATTGGTTAATGATATTCTATTCCTTTCCTCATTTTATAATGGCTCAATGGCCATCAAATTGTCAGGTGAAAGACAGCCTGAAATCATTTGGAAAACTGCAAAAGTCAGTGAAAAAAGAACCGAACATCTTCACGGAATAATGAACACTGCAGTAATTAAAGACGGATATATTTATGGAGCATGTAGTTATGGTGAATTTCGTTGTCTATCTCTTGAAACAGGGAAACGCTTGTGGGAATCACTGGATCCTGTCGGACTCAAAAGGCCATCTCGTTGGGGCACAGTGTTTGTCACTCCACACAAAGATAGATTTTTCCTATTTAGTGAAAATGGCGATCTGGCACTCGCTAAAATTGATTCAAAGGGATACCATGAAATCAGTCGTTCCAATTTAATTGAGCCNAATGGCATTGATATGAGGCAGCGTAAAATTGTTTGGTCCCATCCAGCCTATTCAATGAAGTCATGCTTCGTAAGAAATGATACAGAAGTCATCAGAGTATCATTATCCAAGGAATAGTTTTAGTTTAAACCTTGGAAGGATCTACAGCTTTGTAATTACCTCGAAATCTTTTGGATATATCCTTAAGAATAGCCTCACCGATACCTTTCACGCTAATACAATTAACTTTTGGCAATTGACCTCTATAAATTTTTTTAGATTCTTGAAAAATAAGATCAACTATCGCAGTATTTCCAAGCTTTTGACCTCCTTTTGCGGTTCCGGGCTCACCATCAGCAATTAAAAAGACTGAGCTAGGCTTTTGAAGAAATGCCGCCACTAGCGCAAGATCCATTCTTGAACCACCGCTAGTACCTTCAAGAACTTTGACGGTCGAGGGCATAATTGGAAAATAGGAAATCCCATTATTGTCTTTGCCTTTGGCCCCCCACTGCGAAGTTCTCGTGCGATCAAAAGGCGCACCTCCTTTTTTATTGATAAAATATGCTTTCATCCAATTCTTAGCATTTGCGATATTAGTAGCGTTTGCGACAACAGGCTGAGAGCTGAATCCATCACAATCTTGACCGAAGCAAATAATATTGAATCGAACATTCGGAGATAAAGAAGAAAGGGTTTTAACAATCTCCCTTCTTAAAGCTGCGATACCCTCNGCACCACAATTATTGTTCATGCTGGTTGAAGTGTCGATGACGAGGATGATCCGNTTGCCTCCACCGCTNGTCCCGAAGAACTTAGCGCCCCCACTACCATCTCCAAAGCCGCCAATCCCGAAACCATCTCCAAAACCATTCCCAAATGCTAATGAATCAGTAGGGTCGATTATTTCAGGTAATGTCACAGAGGACGAATTTNTTGCTGTTATGATTGGAGCAATAGGGTTCGAAGGTGGGGCGGGTTTCTTATTGGTAACTTTTTTTGCAAAGGATTGTTTTTTTATTACTTGTGAAACATTGTCTGAACCGGCTTCTACAACCATTTCAATCTCTTGTTCCCTAAAATTGACAATCACTATCAAGTACAAAACGATGAACAAAATCACATGAGTGATCATTGCGATTCCTAGGGAAAGAATTTTTGATTTCTTTTCAAATTCCCTAGAATATTTCTTAGATTCCCCCAGATCTATATTATAATCCTCAAGGATCAATTGAGGACTATCATTGGTAGCTGGCACTAACTTTTTTGTAGGNGCATGATCCATTATGAAAAATTTGAAGCATTAAGGTTTCAGATATCCTTCTCTTAAAATCTTATATCAAATATAACTTATAAATTAATAAACTTATTAGGGTTTTTTTAATTAATATTTATAGTAATCGACCTAAATCGCTTCTTGTTACTATTTTTTAATGATTTACATGAACTAAAACCATTACTCAATTTTTCATTGGTCTCTTCCTGGGTCACTTTGTATTTCACATTACCGTCATCACTAAATAGGTGTAGCATTGCTGAATTATCCTGAACGGCTATTGCCTCTGGATTCATATCAGGGAATAACTTGAGAAGTTTCGGCAAAAATTCTTTGTCTCCACTCCATGAGTAAAGGGCGGACTGCATTTCGTTATCAATTGAACCTCCAATGATAAAATATTTATTATGAAAAGATGAGTACTCTACTGAACGAATACCGCGTTTATNTAAATTAAGATAAATAGGATCACCTAAAAGTGGTTTGGCACTTTTGAGAATTACATCNTCTGCATTTTTCAGTGGAATAAGTAATGCCTTGTTGTTTGGCACCGGATTTCTCAAACCTATATAAATTATTTTACCATCTGGACTCGAAGTAAGACCCTCGATATTTAATCCGTTTTCCTTAGGTGCCAGAAAAATGTCTCCATTTTTGCCGACTTGGCCAATNTTTTTCTTAAGACCAAGATGCTTATATTCAATCAATGCATCAATTAGGTTTACACATGGTCTACCCCGAGGCAGAAAAAAATAATCCCCATTTTCTTTTTTGAACTCTGTTGCGAATAGCNGGTATCTACTATTTCTCCACTTCCCTTTTTTACTTCTCCCATGGGAAGTAATCCAATAAATCAAATTACCCACACGGGTACATGCCTCAATATCAGCCTCAGGATGAGATGACTTCGTTAATCCCAGAAATTTGTTGAGAGGAAAAGTTTTGATCGGAAGCCCTTTTCTCTTGATAGAATAAAGTCTCAAAAGATTATCTTCATCATCAGCCACCAATATCATATTTTCATCCAACAATACAGTCGCTGAAGCGTCACACGCACCATAGTAGTATTCTGAATTGGAAAAGAGATTTAGACTCATATTGATTAAGAAAAAAAACAGACCTAATAAAAGTCGAATCATATAATTAATTTACTCTTAAGTTAAATTCTTTCCAACAAAGATAAGAAAACTACTTTTTCGATAGTTTTTTTAATTCTTCAATTTGATCTCTTATCAAAGCCGCTCTTTCAAATTCTAACTTTGATGCNGCATCCTGCATTTCTGATTGTAACTCACCGATAACTTGATTCACATCAAGATCATCATCATTAGCGGAAACAATTTCTTTTGAAACTTTATTGCCTTCTTGATGCACATGCAATGATTCTTGATCAGCACGCTTAACACTTTTAGGAGTAATTCCATTCTTCTCATTATATTCAAGCTGCCTCCTTCTTCTATACTCCGTAATATTGACCAATCCCTCTATGCTTTTTGTAACATCATCACAAAAAAGCACTACTCGACCATCAACATGCCTAGCAGCTCTGCCGGCAGTCTGAATGAGTGATGTCTCACTTCTTAGATAACCTTCTTTATCAGCATCAAGAATACAAACTAATGAAACTTCGGGTAAATCCAACCCCTCTCTTAAAAGATTTATTCCAACTAGAATATCAAACTCTCCTGCCCTTAATGATCTCAAAATTTCCACNCGTTCAATAGCACCTATATCACTATGCAAATATCTGACTCGAAAATCTAAATCTCTTAAGTAGTCAGTTAAATCTTCGGCAGTCTTTTTTGTGAGGGTAGTCACGAGCACNCGATCATTTGTTTCTGANGCTCCCCTACATAATTCTATGGTCTCATCAATCTGTCCATCCAATGGCTTCAGCTCTACTAAGGGATCAAGCAGCCCAGTGGGACGAATAATTTGCTCAACCACCAGATCACGACCAGAATCAGAAACATTAAATTTTTCGACGCTCTGTGATGAACCAGAAATAAGAGGAACTAATTTAGGTTGAACTTCACCAGCGCCTTTTTGTTTCTTAGCTCTAGGGATATAACCATTATTTCCAACCTTACTATTTTCGATTTCAAATCTTGCTGGGGTTGCGCTAACATAAACCCGTTGACCTGTTAGGCCCATAAATTCATCAAACTTAAGTGGCCTGTTATCAAGCGCACTGGGAAGTCTAAACCCATAATCNACTAAAGTGGTTTTTCTCGACTTATCGCCCTCATACATTCCACCCACCTGTGGTACAGTAGCATGAGACTCATCAATAATTGTCAAAAAATCATCCTGAAAAAAATCAAGTAAAGTTGAAGGTCTTGATCCGGGAACCCTTGAACTTAAATGCCTAGAATAATTTTCTATCCCCTGGCAGAAACCCATTTCCTGCATCATTTCTATATCGTACTCGGTCCNTTGCCTTATGCGTTGAGCCTCGATATACTTCTTATTCTTTTCAAAATACGACACCTGTGAATCAAGCTCTTTTCTTATCTCTTTAATAGCCTTAGACATTTTTTCGGCAGGAGTTACGAATTGTTTAGCGGGATAAAAATTATAGCTTTCTATATTAGCCGAAACATTTCCAGATATAGGATCGAAAACAGAAAGTCTATCAATTTCATCGCCGAAAAATTCGACTCTGATTGCCTCGTTCTCTAAATATGCGGGGATAATATCAACAACATCACCCCTCGATCGAAATTGACCTCTAGCAAATGCAATATCATTTCTCTCATAAAGCATTTCCACAAGTTTAGTTAATAAATGGTCTCTTTCCATTTGCATCCCAACATGAACAGGACACATCATATCTTTATAATCATCCGGAGAACCTAATCCGTAAATACATGAAACACTCGCGACCACTAGCACATCTTTCCTAGTTAACAAAGACCCCATTGAGGAAAGTCTTAATCNCTCGATTTCATCATTAATAGATGAATCCTTTTCAATGTAGGTGTCGCTTCTCGGTATGTAGGCCTCTGGCTGATAATAATCAAAATAGGAAACAAAATATTCTACAGCGTTTTTAGGAAAAAAATTTTTAAATTCTGAATAGAGTTGAGCCGCCAAAGTTTTATTGTGCGACATGACTAAGGTCGGCTTGCCAATTTCAGCGATCACATTTGCCATGGTAAATGTTTTACCAGAGCCAGTAACTCCAAGTAGAGTCTGATGCTGATTACCAGAATCCAAAGATTTGACCAATTTATCAATGGCTTGTCTTTGATCACCTCGTGGCTCGTAATCAGATTGTAGATGAAAACTTGAAGTCATCTTAATTAGAAAAATCGAATTTCGTTATTAGATAATATCAATCCATCTCACTATATACTCAAGAAGATGGGTTGGCAGATCTCTGAATTTCTTCAGAAATCTGGAAATCCCATCTGTCACCACANCCAGAGCATCTATATGCTACCCAATCTCCCTCAGAAAAGCCAAATTCAGGTTCTGAGGTCATTAGGTAAGCCAACTCACCACAATCAACACAGGTTATTTTTGAGGGAATATCCATGACATTGCCTGTAAGAAAAACTTACGATTAGAATTCCTTCGAGAAGAAACCTAAAAACTAAAAAACTCTTTATTCCTTATCGGTACTATCTTTTTGCGCTCTAGCAGTGTCGGCNGCAGCAAAAAGGAGAACACCTACCGGGATTGAAAGCCCGGCTAAACAAATTAAAACCTGAATCCATTGAATACCCATAATTATATAAACGGAGAATTAGAACGAATCTTTCATTCGCTNATATAAATATTAAACCTTTATTAACTATTGTCGACTGAAAATAAGTTCATTATGCTTAATTTATAAATCCTACTATTGGAAAATGGAAAAACTCACACTATCAGAGATCAAGGAAACTTGCCCTGCTAACCCNGGTAAATATTCAGTCAATTGCCAGATCACAACCATTAATCAAAAACTCACCAAAAGTGGTAATCCGTATTATGAGCTCGAAATTGCAGACTCTAGTGGCTCAATAAAGATCAAAGCTTGGCAAAACTCCAACGCCTTTAATCAAGCTGAGTCAATGAAAGGTAATGAATGGATTCATGTTCAAGGTCATTGGTCAGCCAATGAATTTGGTATTGATGCCAAGGATTGGGTTATAGAATTATTGAATACAAAAGAAATTGAAGAGACCTTGGCAGGAAATGAGTCCACTAGAGAAAAATTGAGTAAAGATTATAATTATATTGAAAGTACCTGTAATTCCCTAAGAGATCCAAGATTACAAAAACTATGTCTAATTTTTCTTGATAGATTTGGTGACCGCTTTAAACGGTCAGCTGGCGCGAGAAATTTACACCACGCTAGAAGAGGTGGGCTATTAGAGCATGTAGCGCAAATGATGCGAAGCGCAATAGCTATGGCCGATACTTACACAAATCTAAATAAAGATTTGTTGGTTTCAGGCGTTCTCTTTCACGATATTGGAAAAATGTGGGAAAACTCATTCCCGGCTGATGGNTTTAATATGCCNTATGATTTTAGAGCTGAACTCATGGGTCATATTTCTATTGGTGCTGAAATTATAAATACACTNTGGCGTGANTTTGACATTAAGGATATCGATGATTGGAAAGTTATTGATCCTCCCTCTGAGAAAGTAAGAATTCATCTTATTCATCTTATACTATCTCATCACGGAAAAATTGAATACGGTTCACCAGTTTTACCAAAAACTCCTGAGGCTATAGCACTGCATCATATTGATAACATAGATGCNAAACTAGAAATGATTTATAAAGGTTATGATGAACAGGAACCGCTGTCAGATGAAGTATTAAGTAAAGTCTGGGCTCTTGAATCGAATATTGTTAAGCCGCTCGAAAAATATACTGACTAACAAATCATGTAATTCAGATTTGAAGTAATGCGGTATATACTTTCCACCGAGATATGATTTGAATTAAAATCATTGGATGAGTTTCAAATTTTTTTTATCTAAATGCTCTAATGTAATTTTTTTANTTCTAATAATAACGGTCGCAAATAATCATTCACTTAGTGCCCCTAAAGAACTACCTGGTACCGAAATTCTATCTTGGNATGGTGATATTGCTTCAAGACTTATTGATAATTGCGATCAGTTTCTTCTCAAAAAGATAGAACAAGCAGTAAAAAAAAGAAATTCATCTTCAGCCATACCAGATAGGGAAAAATTAAAAAACATCATAGGAATTCGAGATAAAAGAACACAAAACCCTAAGTTATATCTTAGTAATATCGAGAATATTGAATCTGAGTACTCAATTCAATTATTTAGAGTACAGGTATTCGAGGGAGTTTCAGCTGAGGGTTTTCTCATTGAACCAAAAAAGTTTACAGAGACAACTATATTTATTTCTGATCCAGAGAGTCTAGCTACCACAAAAATCCCTCAAATTCTTGCNGCAAATNGCCACAGAGTATTCGTTCCCATCCTGATTGATCGTAAAACTCGTCATAACAAAATTACTAATCGAGAATTTTTATATCGTTCATCATTCGAGCTTGGAAGACACATTATAGGTTATGAAGTTCAAAAGGTATTGGCCATTATAGATGCTTTAGAAAATGATAAGCTTTCTTTAGGAGTGGCTGGTAATGGAGAAGGAGGACTAATTTCGATGTACTCATCTGCAATTGATGAAAGAATAAAAAAAGCTTGGGTTATTGGGCACTTTGGCCCAAGAGAGCGCGTATGGGATGAACCAGCTTATAGGAATGTTTTTGGATTACTAAATCATTTTGGTGATGCCGAAATTGCACGCTTAATTCTACCACGCAAGCTGATCATTGAGCCCTCTAAACCTCTTAATNTTNAAACTCCTAGAGGAACAGGAGGAAAGCCAGGGAAATTACCAAGCTTTAAATCAGAAAATGTAAAATATGAAATAAAAAGAGCCGGGTTGTCGGCGGGAGATATTAATGATTACCTTGAGCACAAGGTTAATGCACATGAACCTATGACGCTTCCAGTGGATCAATTAGGTGACATTCAACAAAGAGCTTTCGACGAAATAGATAGACACAACCAACAATTACTCGCCAAAAGTACAGAANTGAGAAAAGAGTTTCTTTCAAAAATGGACACCTCATCATTGAAGAAATTCNAGCAAAGCATGGAGCCTTACAGAAAATATTTTGGGGAAGAAGTGATTGGCTTATTCAAAGACAAATATGCTGACCCAAATCCAAGAACTAGACTCTTGAATGAAACCGAATTCTTTACTTCTTATGAGGTCGTAATCGATGTTTACGGCGGATCAGATAATTTATTTGCTTACGGTATTCTAACCATCCCAAAAGGTATACAGAATGGCGATCAAAGACCTGTAGTCGTCTGTCAGCACGGACTTGAAGGACGACCACAATCTACGATAGGGAAAAAAGAATATCATTACTACAAGGCATTTTCNACCGAGCTTGCAAAGCTTGGNTTTGTGACGTTTGCGCCTCAAAACATTTATATATTTCANGACAGATTTAGAGGGCTGCAATTTAAGGCAAATGCAATAGGTAAAACCCTTTTTTCCATTATGGTACCTCAGCACCAACAAATAACAGACTGGCTAGGGTCCTTGGATTTTACTGATAAAAACCGGATCGCCTTTTATGGACTTTCATATGGCGGTAAATCTGCTATGAGGATTCCACCTCTTGTTAATAACTACTGCCTATCAATTTGTTCAGCAGACTTTAACGAGTGGGTTTGGAAAAATGCCTCTACCCTTTCAAAGTACAGCTACGTCTGGACGGGTGAGTATGAAATATTTGAATGGGATTTAGGAAGTACATTTAACTATTTCGAAATGGCGGCATTAATTGCACCCAGACCNTTCATGGTAGAACGTGGACATTTTGATGGAGTGGCACCTGACGAAACAGTAGCCCACGAATATGCCAAAGTCAGAAATCTTTANTCTGCAAAACTTGGTATTGGAGATCGAACAGAAATTGAATGGTTCGTCGGACCTCACACTATTAATGCAAAAGGGACATTTAAGTTTCTCCAGAAGCATTTGAATTGGCCAATCAAAAAAATGACTACTCGATAAAAATTAATTTATTTCTTCTGCGAACATATTTGCCTTTTGGTAANTTAATTTTAGCAGGATCTTTTTCATTTAATAGTTTAAGAACTAGATCAACTTCAGCGTTTCCAATATTAGAAACCGAATGTTCTTTAAGCCAATTCAATATTATTCTTGAGCGTAATACAGTTTTGGTTTTTTTAAGTTTCGGAACCGACAATTGTCTTTCATTAGTCCACGAAAATTCTGGACCTGACAATAATTCGTCTATAAAATTAGATTCAAGCGCAGCGATATTTGAGGATCGCAAAATAGTTTTTCTGATATCCTTTTGGTAAATTTTTTTTAAGTACGGAATGACTTTGTTTCGAGTTCTATTACGTAAATATTCATCATTNTCGTTACTTGAATCTTTTCTAAAATTTAGTGAATGATCTTTGACATATTTATCAATTTGATCCCCAAAGATTTGGATAAATGGACGGTAAATAAAAATATTTTTCTTATTCGTTGAAATTATAGATTTTTCTTTTATCCCTGACAAATTGCCGGAACCTCTAAATAAATTCATCAATATCGTCTCAACGTTATCATCAGCATGATGAGCTAAAACCACTCGTGAACATCGCCACTTTGACGCAGCACGCCCAAAAAAATTCATCCTGGCCTCTCTTGCTGCCATTTCAATGGATATCTTTTTACTTTTAGATAGCGCAAGAACATCTTTTTTCTCACACTCAAATTGAAAGCCATATGACTTGGCAAGGTTTCTGACGAATCGTGAATCCGACCCAGATTCTCTGCCTCTCAATGAGTGATTTAGGTGACAAACAATAAGATCTTTGCAGCCAATCTCGTACTTCATCCAATGCAACAAAGCAATAGAGTCACGGCCACCTGAAACTCCTACTAGATAGCGCTTACGTTTTCCAATACCTAAACTATCAAGGTTTGGAATGGTCACGATACCCTCAAGCTGCTACGTCAGCGGTATTATGCTAGGCTAGAGCTTGATAAATAGGCTCTGCACCTTCTACACCAACAAGCTTTTGATCAAGACCATTGTAGAAGTAGCTCAAGTTGTCTGGATCGAGTCCCATCAGTGTGAGTATCGTGGCATGTAAATTTTTCACGTGGTACGGATTTTCGACAGATTTACTTCCAAGATCATCGGTCTGACCAATACTGACCCCCCCTTTAACGCCTCCACCGGCCATCCACATAGTAAAACCAAAACTATTGTGATCACGACCAGTGCCTTTGGCATATTCCGCGGTAGGCTGGCGACCAAATTCACCCCCCCAAACAACAAGAGTTTCCTCCAAAAGTCCTCTTTGTTTGAGATCTTTGAGTAAACCTGCAATCGGTTTGTCTGTTCTACCNGCGTGGTAATTGTGATTTTTCCTAAGATCACCGTGAGCGTCCCAATTAGAGTCGTTATGAGCTCCTCCTGAATAAATCTGGATAAATCTAGTCCCTCTTTCAACAAGACGTCTTGAGAGGATACATTTTCTCGCAAAATCATCTGTTTGAGATCCATCCAAACCATAAAGATCTTTTACGTATTGTGGTTCACTATCCACATCAATTGCCTCTGGCGCAGTGGACTGCATGTTATATGCTAGTTCATAACTTGCAATCCTAGCACTCAGGTCTGAATTATCCTCTCTTCCCTTGAGATGTTCAGAATTCAACTGATTCAAAGAAGTAATTACCTGCCTCTGTTCGTTACGGGACATACCCTTGGAGTGCTGGAGGTTCAAAATCGGATCACCCTTTGAACGAAAAACAGTTCCCTGGTAGGAGGCCGGCATGTACCCTGATGTCCAGTTTTTGGCTCCAGAAATTGGTCCTCCAGTCTGATCCAACATTACAACATAACCTGGCATATTTTGATTTACAGAGCCAAGACCATAGTTGATCCAGGAGCCAAGGGATGGTTTTCCACTGATAAGTGATCCACTGTTCATCATCAGCATGGCCGATCCATGAATAGGCGAATCAGCTGTCATTGAATTAACAAATGCAATGTCGTCTACGCATGTTCCAAGGTGTGGAAAAAGATCAGAAATCATTTTACCAGATTGTCCATAGGGCTTAAAAGACCACTTCGGTCCAACCACCCTGCCTTTATTTTTCTTACCTCCACGTCCAAAGGTCTTAACGTCAATGGTTTTTCCATCGAGTGGGTAGAGATCAGGCTTATAGTCGAAAGTGTCAACGTGACTTGGACCGCCATACATAAAAAGAAAAATCACAGATTTTGCTTTTGCAGGCATCATCTGAGGTTTCGGAAATAATGGATTTCCTGTGGTAGCGGAAGCCTTATTAAAAAAACCATCCCCTGCAAGCATGCCAGTGAGTGCGGTTGAGGCGAATCCACCACCAATGTTGTGAATAAACTCACGGCGGTTAACTTGTCCGCAGAATGTATTACGTGGTAATTTCATAATCTATAGTTTCTAAAAAGATAATTTTTCAATATTTAAATCCAATCAATCAACAAATATGAACTCGTTCATGTTTAAAGCCACCAAGCAAAACCTCTGAANAGCAGATTNTTCATCCAAACCATGGTCGTTTTTGAGGGTTTTGACCATCTCGCGGGCAATTTCGACCGATTTAGGATTTGCAGGTTTTGATGTCACTATCTCTAACCCTCGAGTGATGCGATCGGTTATATCTCCATCCACCTCGTCCTCGAGTCTCTTGGCGAAAATTGCCGCCTTATCGTTGACGAAGTTACTATTAAGCAAATTCAAAGCCTGAGTTGCCACCGTAGTCGTAAATCTCTGAGGGCATGGAGCATCGGTATCCGCAAAATCAAATCCTTGCAGCATTGGGTCTTTTAAGGAACGCTTAATTTTGATGTAAACAGCTCTTCTGTTTCTTTCCTCAGGAGAGGAATTACCCCACTTGCCACCCTTGGTTGATGAAGTCGCTAAAACAGCCTCGTCTAGTTTGGAATAGAAACTTTCACCACCCATTTTGAGATTGAGTTGACCTGTCACAGATAATATATTGTCACGAATTTCTTCAGCGCTCATTCTCCTCATATTAAATCTCCAAAGCAGTTTATTTTGGGGATCCATTGCCAAGCCATCTTCTTGGGACCTTGATGACATTTTATATGTGTTTGAGAACATTATCATTCTTTGAAGCTCTTTAACACTCCATCCCTTTTCCACAAATTCTGTAGCCAACCAGTCTAAAAGTTTAGGATGTGTTGGCTCNTCTCCAAGATAACCAAAATCACTGCTACTNGCACAAATACCTTTNCCAAAATGATTNTGCCATACTCTATTAACGGCTACGCGGGAAGTTCTAGGATTTTTAGGATCTGTCATCCATTTGGCAAGAACNGTTCTTCTGCCAGTTGTTTTTTGACCTGGCTTGGGTGAAGGGATCTGAGGTTTGATATCTGATAGTATGGGAGGAAATCCAGGATCAACGGGGTCACCTTTTACGTTAGCATTACCTCTGTAGTGAACGTNCATTTGCTCAGCGTTGGTGCCAAATTCTTTGACAACCATTGCCTGCAAGGGCCCTTTGGCCTGAGGAGTCTTGAGCTTCTTAAGATCAATTACAAATTTTCTGTAGGTATTGATCTGATCTTCGCTGAAAATTTCAGTACCCCGATCTTCAATGAGTTTAGCAATTTCAACAGGCGCGGCCTCGTCAGATTTTGCCTCTAGGCTTAAATCAAANAACTGGCCGCCGCCTTTGTTGTTAACGTGAACCGAAACCACATTGCGACCCGTTTGCAGTGCAGATAAAGCGCTTTGATCTAGTGGGACATCCACATATTTAGTTACAAAACCCTCAGTAGATGCAATTTCTTGGCCATTTAAGTAAATCTCAGTATCTTCATCATGGTAAATCTGCATTCTTAAAGCCTTGGGAATTGAGGTGAGCTGAAAACTTGTCTGAAGCCAAATGTCTGATGTATTCCATGGGGTTTTTCCCTTTTCATTAGGTACAGGACCTCCAAACGGAGCAGAGCCAAGTTTCCAATTTGCCTCCTTGGCTCGAAATCCAACCGCCGACCAATCNTCTGCAGGTTTTTCTGTTGTATAGAACCACTTTTGTTCACGTTTTCGATAATTAGAAATGAGTACGCTTTCTTCACTAGAATGTGAGGATTGCTTCGCACTATGTACCTTGAGGTTNGTATCTAATTTGGCAAAACGAACTTTGGCTATTTTTTCTATAGCAGCAATACGGTTTGAAAGATCGGTTATTCTGTTCTGACGAACTTTCTGTTGTTCCTCTCTTTTCTTNGGATCACCCAACTGATTTAAATCAACTACAACTCCACGACCCTTATCATTATTGGTGACACCATTGAAAAAAGCCATAAAGCTGAAGTAATCTTTTTGTTTAATTGGGTCGACCTTAGAGTCGTGGCAACGCGCGCATCCAAGCGTCATACCAAGAAAACCCTCGGTAGTGACTCTAACGATGTCATCAAGCACATCGTAACGTGCTTGTAACCTGTCTACGGGCTCATCGTCCCATTGCATCAATCTAAAAAAACCAGTAGCGATCATTGACTCATGATCTGAATCGTCAAGTTCATCCCCAGCAATTTGCTCCATGATAAATCTGTCGTAGGGCTTGTCGTTGTTATAGGCATCAATTACCCAATCTCGATAACGCCAAATATGAGGTTTGTTTGAGTCTCTTTCAAAACCGTTAGATTCTGCATACCTCACAACATCCAACCAGTGTCGCGCCCATTTTTCACCATACTGTGGTGAATCTAAAAGCATATTAACAAGCTTTTCCCAGGCGTCTGGGGAATCGTCCTCAACAAATTTTGAGACTTGTTCAGGTGTAGGAGCTAGGCCGGTCAGGTTGAGATAGGCTCTTCTAGCCAATTCGGNCTTGTCTGCTTCAGGGTTTGGGGTTAGCCCATTATTGGTAAGCTTGGATAAAACAAACGAATCAATCGGGTTTTTCACCCAGTTGAGATTCTCAACTGTTGGCACCGAAGGTGACTTTAGCGGAAGATGTGACCAATGATTTTTGGTGGTCTCATTGATCTCGGTAATCTTATCTTTTGAAAAAATTGGCAAAGCCAAGACGGTTGACGTGAAAACGACAACTGTGGTGCAACGGAAAAAATGATCAGGGAATATTATCATTCTATAAACAATATTATACCATTTAGTAACAAAATTAAACTTCCAAGTTAATGAAAATATAACCTATTTTATCGTAAAATTTGATAATTATTAAAAAAATTTAACTTATCAATACATTAACGTTGTGGAGAGGGTACTAGACTAGTTAAATTTACCAGTTTGCTAAGACTTAATTGAAGCTATTTTATTTTCTAAGCATGAAATCCCTAAAAATAATAAAAATTAGTCAAATACTACTTATTTTCTTATATCTCTCACTGTCTCTTGAAGCTAATAACACCCTATCGATAAAGAAAGATGATGAAAAAATAAGAGTTTTTATTGGTGAAACCAAAAAATTATTAGTGACTCAAAATATAAGAGAAGGCTTCAGGCCTTATCTACATCCCATTCATGGATCCAATGGAATAGGCATTTTAACTCAATATAGCCCCGGCCATCACAAACATCAGACTGGCCTTTATTGGGGGTTAACCAGAGTAAATGGACGAGATTACTTTCATAATCCAGGCTCAAAGTATTGGAGAAAGAAATCAGCAAATGTTTTAAAGAGAGCAGACGGGAGAGTGGAATGGTCAACAAGTTATGAAATGTTGGATGATAAAGGTGCATCAATGATGACAGAAACACAGTCTTGGTTAATGGAACTAACAAGTGATGGTAATATTACTCTCGATTTAGAATGGATAGGTCATGCAAATGCAGAAATTACAATATCAAAATATAATTATGGTGGCCTTTTTTTAAGAATGCCATGGAAACGAAATATTGAGGCAGAAACTTTCAACTCTAAGGGTGATCAAAATCAGACCGGCGAGGGTAAGAGTGCGTATTGGGTTGATATTGGAATGGAAATATCTGGCCTTGATGATATGGGCAGGATAGTTATCCTCGATCACCCCTCAAATGATGGATTTCCAAACTTGTGGCGGATTGATGGCCAATTTGGTGTTGGACCGGCTTGCGCACGCAGAGATGACTTGAAAATAGAACAGGGGAAAAGTAAAATCTTCAAGCATCGACTGGTAGTGTACTCTGGAAAACACGATAAAGCATTTGTTGAAAAACAATGGAGAAATTGGAAAAACCATCAAAAGGACCAACCCCGTTAAAAATAATCACACTGAGTTGAGTACTATTTAGCCAAATTTTGATGTACTGAAATTACTTAAGATGTTAGCGTTCATCGTCAATATTGTGGAGACTATGCCCACAAAATTTTAAGAAGATGAATGATCAAAATTAGAAATTTAATTTATACAATTTGGAATTATCGAATACCTGAATAATAAAACATTTTCGCCTTCGTTGACTATTGGCAAAAAGAAGCACAGACCAAGAAAATAAAATAATGAAAATAAAAAATCTCATAACAAACTTGCTATGTTTTGCGTTGCTAATNACCTTTGCTTCAGCTCAAAAGAAGAAAAAAAATCCGGTTTATAGAGTACTTGATCCAAATGCCCCTTTTCTCACACCCAAGGAGGCCGTGGCCAAAATGTCTATCCCTNAAGGATTCGAAGTTTCAATTTACGCGTCAGAACCTGACATCGCTGAACCTATTGCTTTCTGCTTTGATGACAGGGGTAGGGTGTGGACAGTAGAAAATGGTAACTACGTGAACAGACGTTCTCATAAGAAAGGTATTGGAACTAAAATTCAGATCCTTGAGGACACTGATAGTGATGGCGTTTTTGATACTAAAAAACTATTTACCGATAAGCTTCCGTTCTCCTCAGGTATTGCTACCGGGTTCGGAGGTGTCTATGTTGGAACTCCTCCTAACTTATTATTCATTCCTGATAATGACGGAGACGACAAGCCTGACGGTGAACCTCAAATACTCTTAGACGGATGGGGAATACAAGATCGGCATGAAACCTTAAATAGTTTTATTTGGGGTCCTGACGGATGGCTATATGGATGCCATGGTGTTTTCACTCAGTCTTATGTTGGCAAGCCNGGAACGCCCAAAGATCAGAGAAAATTTATAGATGGTGGTATTTGGAGATTTCACCCAGTTAAAAAAGAATTTGAGGTNTTTGGTCATGGTTTATCNAATCCATGGGGATTTGATTTTAATGATGTGGGTCAGGGTTTTGCAAGTTGCTGTGTTATCCCTCACCTTTTTCACATTGTTCAAGGAGGATATTTTACCAAGCAAAGTAAACCTCACAAGAATCCATACGTTTACAAACCTATTGAAACGGTTGCAGATCATCACCATCTATCAGCACATGGTGGTGCCAGGTTTTATCTAGCTGACACGTTTCCTTCATCTTATCGAGATCAATTATTTAAGTGTAATATTCACCAGCATGAAGTTCTTATCGATTTTATGGAACGAAGTGGCTCAGGATATATCGGTAAACATCATTCGGCCTTTTTACCCATCAATGACCTTGCTTGGGTGGGTTTCAGTCTAGAGATTGGGCCGGACGGAGGCGTATATATTCTTGATTGGCACGACACTGACATCTGTGGAAATGCCATTAATTTTCCAGACAGTGGACGCATATATCGCGTCATGCCAAAGAACGCAAAAAAAATCAAGCGTCCCAACTTATCAAAGCTTTCAGACCAAGAGCTTGCGGATATGCAAAATCACTCAAACGACTGGTACGTTAGACATGCCAGAGTCATCCTTCATCATAGAGCGTCTGAAGGAATTTTGGATAAAGAGTTGGTAGGAAACAGCCTACTCAAATTAGCAAGTAGTGCCAAAACGTCAGGAAAAAAGCTTCGTGCATTATGGGCTGCACACGTCACGGGATTATTGACAGAAAAAAGGAAAATAGAACTTTTAAACCATGAAGATGAATACGTGCGAGCTTGGACCATTCAGTTATTATGCGAGGATCGCAAGCCAAGTGATGAAGCTCTAGAGAACTTCAAAAAAATGGCAAAAGAAGATCCATCAGCTGTTGTTCGTTTATACTTGGCATCAGCTGCTCAGAGAATTCAGTTCAATGATCGCTGGCCAATACTTGAGGAACTTGTAAAACACAAAAAAGATGTCAAAGATCACAACCTTCCAAATATGCTGTGGTATGCACTAGAGCCGATGGTTCCAGACCATTCTGAAAAAGCTTTAACTCTCGCCGTTACAGGTCAAATACCACTGCTTAAGGAACTTGTTCCAAGAAGAATGGCTGCAACAAAAACCGCCAAGAAATCAGGCCCAGATCCTTCATGGCAAAAGCACATTCAAAAAATTGCACCTGGCTTTAATGTAAGAAACGTGGGAGAAGGCGGAGTGAGACCAATAAAAAGTTTCCGTAATGAGATAGCTGTCCAAACTCACCCAAAAGACAAGACCGTCCCTTGTGAGATTTATCGCGATCTTGAAGTGCCAACCGGCAAAAAAACATCACTAAAAGTTAAAGCAAGTTATCATGCTCATGGAGACTGGCAGATTCGTGTTAAGGCTGATGGAAAAGTAATCCACGATCAAATCGTTGGTTACACAGCGGTCCGGAGCCAGTGGCTCGAATTGAATCTAGACCTCTCTGACTATGCCGGGAAAAAGATTCCAATAGTCATCGAAAACAGAGCTAATGACTGGAGAAATGAATTCGGGTACTGGGGTTCAATAGAGGTTGTTAGTAAATAATTGGAACAAAATTTGAAGCCATTTTCATTTTTTTCTGCCAACCATATTCATCATTAGAATTTAGAAAATTTTCTAATTCTTCTCTATTTTTATGAAGGATTTCCTTCATGACATTTTTAGTATCTGGACAATCTTCCAACGTAGATCCATCCCAGTTGATGCATATTGATTTGAAAGTGGAAATGATTTTTAAAAGGTCATGGTCGGGTTTTTTAGCGTGATTTTTACATTTAATAAAATCTTTGGACCAAAGCTCTAAATATCTTTGATTGGATCCCTGCATGATCCAATTGACATGTTCTTTATAGATATGGAACCGGTCACTCTTAGGGTTAAATCCATGAGCTGAAAAATGATCGGCCAATATCATGGAATGAACAGTATCTAACTTAGAATCAACCACGGCTAATTGAATAGGGTCACGATTTAAACGATTCCAAAAGCGATAAAATTTTTCAGAACCCAATCCCTTTAAAGGTGAATCTTTAGGCAACAAATTCCACAACTTTAGTAAGAGCTGATCTTCTGCCTTTTCCTTTATTTCATAGGCCTTTTTCAATTCAGATAAGAATTTTTCCATCTTCGGATTCTTAAAAAGATGTTCATAGGGAAATGAAAACGGCCACGAAACATCAGGTAAGTTGTTGGAACTGCCAGTCAGTTCACGATGCAACTGATGAAGCGATTCTTTTTCAACATTCCAATCTTTTTTTATGCACATGGATATGTGACTAATTACTTTTATATATGAATTGAACTATTTTGTTAGTTTATTTCGCGAAGAACTGATTGGGTAACCATATCTGCCAATAAATCATACGCGGGTCTAGTCCAATGAAAGCGATCACCCTTCGCTAGTTTTCTATTTCTATCCAATAATTCATAAAAATCATTAATTGGAATATTCATTTCATCCATGACCAACTTAGCCATTCTATTATGCTCAATGATTGTAGGATTAATTTCTGAATCAAGAGCAGCAACATTATTTTTCTCAGTGACTGGGGTAGAATTTGCCCAAATTAATTTTGCTTTAGGGTATCTTGATTTGATAACTTTAACATAGTCTCTTGTAAGAGGAATAAAGGTCCCCTTCTTTATTCTTCCCTCCTGCCAACCGTGTAGGCCTACGTTAAAATGAATTAAATCATACGGCCCTTGGGATAACACTCTATCTAAAACCTTATTGAGATTCTCAGATTGATGATATGGGTTTACCCACATATCAATATATGCCTTGCGCGTGTCCCAACATGACACACGCAGTACAGTAGATACCCCAAGCTCATCTCGGTGGAATGTCGTGAAGCTATCCTACTTCTTACCAACTCCGCAGCACTCAATCCAGCAGATCATCAGCGCCATCATGAAGAACACAGTGGCCAAGATTTCAGCCGTTGTGTCCGTCTTCTCGTATTCATTCGCTGGAGTGGCGGCTGTGTCTGTGTCTGCAAGT
>NYVP01000007.1 GCA_002684575.1 Verrucomicrobiales bacterium | reverse complement strand
ATCCCTTTCTTTTTCTCCAATTGTAAATTGGATGTGTCTCATTCTAAGACGCGGATGGCCACGCTCTTGTATGTATTTATCAGAACCTCCGCAACGATAGACAAGAAAATCAGCTAATCTTTGTTCAGCACCTTCCCAGTCGTTTTTTGGATAAAGTGGACCTAGGATATTATCAGATTTGACCCTTCGATAAAAAGCAGAAACAAGTTCATTAATGCCTTCTTCTCCAATCTGTTTCAGTACCTCCTGCATAAAGAAAATCAGTTTTTAATTTTTTTCTGATTTCACCAGGACAGACCTACCTGACCATAATTTTTCCCAACCGGTTAAATCTTTTGCCTTACATAATATTGGTTGTGGGCCCTTAAAAACATTTGGAACTTTTAAAGGGGCATCTCCAAGAAATTTAACGGTTTTCAAATTTTCACATTTTGAAAAAGCATAGCTCTCTATCTCTCTTACCTCTTTGGGAATAATTATATGGGTAAGATTTTTACATTCTGAGAAAGCATACTCCTTAATAGTATTAATTGTATCGGGCAGTATGACCTCTTGTAAATTAGAACACTTAAAAAAAGTACTCTCCCGAATAATTGAAACTCCATTTGGTATAACGATTCGCCTCAATTGATAACATCTATTGAAAGCTGAGGATCCAATGTCATTGAGTGTTTCTGGGAAAACGATTTGACTCATTTCACCACACCGAAAAAAAGCATTTCTATCTATTTTAGTAACTTTGATATTCTGGATTTCCTGCGGCACAACTACAGAATAATTGTTCGAGATAAAATGTGTAATTATAGCAAAACGAGAACTCTCTGAGAGAGGATTGTAGATTTTCCACTTGAAGTTAGCTAAAGGAGTAGGAGCGGGATATAAGAGTTGTCCAGCAGCATCAGTCCTTTGAGTGAACCAATGAACAATTGATATCCATGAAACTAATAAAAAGAAAATTAGTTTCCTCATTTCATCTGCATAGCCCAGTTAAAAACATTAACGACCAACGATTCTCACTAACTCAGACTCAATCGATTTGGCCCAGACTTCATGCCCTTTTTCACTCGGGTGAGTTGTATCAGGCATCATTTCTTTAGATAGGTGCCCTTTGTCATCAAGAAAATGTTTTCCAATATCAAGATATTTAACCTTGGGAATATCTTTAAGTAGTTCAGGGAGATAGGAATTGAGCTCTACAATCTGTTTTCGATGAGGATGACTCATTTCTCTTCTTCTAGGTAAAAGCCCCAAAACCAAGATTTCAGTATCTGGATAAATCTCATTTAGTTTTTTTGCAATAACTTTGACTCCATGAGCAGCTTCGATCGGCTTATCACTACCCCAACAAATATTATTTGTGCCTATCAAAACGACTGCTCCTTTAGGGGCTTTTTTAAGCACTGGTAGATGCTCAATTCTCCAAAGGAGATGATTTGTTCTATCACCACCAAATCCAAGATTAATCGATTTACGTGGTTCAAAATACTTCTTCCAAACTTCTTTTCCCACACTCTCAAAATTATGAGTAATTGAATCCCCCAACATCAATAGATCGAACTCGCCTTTAGACATCAGCCCGATTTTCTCAGCATGCCGAGTAAACCACCATTCTTCGATACGAGGTTGAGGATTGATCGCGGGACCTGAGGAGACTGATGTCGAATCGTTTACCAACTCTTTATCTTTAGCATTAAGAAAAACTAACGTGATAAGTAGAGAACCAAGTAATACGGACAATCTTTTTAAATTCATAGATTTATTCTAATTAGTAATCCATCCACATAACAAACAAAAACATCAATAGCTTTTAGAAAAATAGACATAATAAAAAATGGTTCAGCTAAATCCCTTGGAATAACAAGAACGTTTAAAANTTTCCTAGGTTTTCTGGAACCTCCACTACTACGCGTTTTATCCAGAAACAAGCGCCTACCTCCTTCGGTTTTTGTGGGGTAGGCGTTTTGTTTATCAGTGATAACTGACGGTAAAACCATTAAACACTCGGTGCTGTAAAACTAAAGAGCACCGTACGTCGTTATTAAAGATACTACCCCATAAAAATACAATGTTTACATCAATGAGCAGCGAAGAAAAAAAAATCTGGGTAGAATTCATTCAAATCTGCGAAAAAAATAAGATTCCCAAGCCAAGTAAAAACCATTTCGAAATCCTCTTGAAACATTCAGGATGGGATACCAAAAAGACTCAAAAAAAATGGTTTGATCAGGCAAAAATATTCAATAGTACATTCTGAGATTAATTTTGTTAATCACAACTTCGGCCATAGTCTTTTTGCGATTTATTTTTTATCCAAAAGCACAATTACTCATCATATTTTCTGCCTGAACTCAGTGTTCACATCAAAGTGTTTTCTACAAAGGTTGGTGAGAAACTAAATCTTATTACAGTGGTTTAATAAAAATTATAAAATATTATAAAAACAAAGAAAAAAAATCTTCCTTTCAAAATCTGTATTATTTGCAACAGACCCTTTAGTTGGAGAAAAAAGTGGGCCAAAGATTGGGAATCTGTGAAATACTGCAGCAAAAGGTGCGCTAATCATTCGAATTTTAGGCGTAATTAAGTTTGACTTTAGACTGACAAAATTAGTTTTTAAATGTAGGATAAATGCCAACCGCTTACATTTATGACCATTCCTCTAAATATTTATTATTTTGGAATTCTAATCTACATTGTTTCCCACAATTTAGTTTATTCTAAATCCGAGGGTGATCGTAAATTGCCTGCAGCATTAGATAGAAAAATTGACTTTAGTAAGGAAGTTAAACCCATTTTAGAAAGAAGTTGTACCAATTGTCATGCCAGGGGCAAAGACAAAGGAGGTTTCAGTATTGATCATGTTCATTCCTTTATGGCGGGAGGAGATAGCGGGCCAGCCGTTCTCAAAGGTAGAGGTGATCAAAGCTCACTCATAGATTTGTTATTGAGTAATGACCCTGAGATAAAAATGCCTTCCAAAGGTCAACAGTTAACTCTTAACGAAGTAGCGATCATAAGAACTTGGATTGATCAGGGAATGGATTGGGAAAAAGGGTTTACTTTCGGAAAATTCAGAAGTGCACCAATAGAGCCAAGAAAAATAAAGTTGCCCGAGGGACCTGAGTCAAACCCTATTGATCGTATCTTAGCCAATTATTTTAAAGATAATGGAATCAAACTAAAACCAACAGTCGAAGATCGTATTTTTATTCGTCGAGCATTTCTTGATACACTCGGACTATTACCAAATTCAAGTGAATTAACCAGCTTTCTCAACGATAAAAGTGAAAAAAAACGCGATAAATTAATTAAAGATCTCCTCGAGGACAATATTAACTATGCAGAACATTGGATAACTTTTTGGAACGATTGTTTTCGTAATAGCTACACGCGACAATACCATGGAGGCGGTGGAGGTAAAATCACTGAATGGTTGAAGAAATCATTGATAGAAAATAAACCCTACGACCAGTTCGTAAAAGAACTCATTAATCCAGTACAAGGATCCGATGGATTCATTAAAGGAATCTCATGGAGAGGCACTGTAAATGCATCTCAAGTCAATGAGATGCAAGCTGCTCAAAACGTAGCTCAGGTATTTATGGGATTAAACATCAAGTGCGCTTCTTGTCACGATTCTTTCATTAATGATTGGACTCTTCAACAGACATATTCTTTTGCATCAATTTTTTCAGACTCACCAATGGATATACATCGATGTGATAAGCCGACAGGGGAGAAGGCTACACCTGCATTCCTTTATCCAGAGATAGGAGAAATTAATCCAAAGGCAAATCGCCCGGAGCGTGTTAAACAACTTGCCGAAATCATTACGTCAAAGAAAAATGGAAGGTTATCACGGACAGTCGTTAACAGACTTTGGGCTATCTTTTTTGGGCATGGTCTAGTAGAACCCGTCGATGAAATGGACAATCCAACATGGAACCAAGATCTCCTTGATTGGCTTGCAATGGATTTCGTCAACAACGGGCACAATGTCAAACACACAATCAATCTAATTCTAACATCCAAGGCCTATCAGATGCCATCAGTACCACTGGACGAGAATGCAGATGAATATATTTTTAAGGGACCAATCGTTAAACGAATGTCAGCTGAACAGTTTCTAGATGGAATAGATATGGTTGTCCATGCAGCATCTGACAAATTTGAGCATAGAGGCACAGGACACAAGAGAGCTGGTTTGAAAAATCTCAATAGACTCATGCAAACACTTGGTCGACCAAAAAGAGACGTTGTTGTGACTCGTCGTGAAACAGTCGCTACAACGGCCCAACTAATAGAGTTATCAAATGGTAAGGCTGTTGCAGATTTGATGTCTCGTGCTGGTGAAGTATGGAGCAAATCTGGCCATCATCCCGAAACAATAATCAACAAATTATTTACAACAACTCTGGGAAGGGAACCATCTGAAAAGGAAAAAGAATCAGCTAGAGAAATAATAGGAAAAAATAATGATCCTCAAGGTATAAGCGATCTTTTCTGGATACTTGCAATGCATCCAGAATTCCAGTTAATTCAATAAACACCATAACGGCTCAAACATATAAAATGAAAACTAATTTAAATCGTAGAGATTTCATTTCAACGGCTTCAACTGCATCGCTCGGAGCTTTGGCAGCTGGATACCCATCCACTCCTGCAGGTGCAAAGATTCTCAATAACGATCTAAATTCAACTGCTGATACCGTTATCCTACTCTGGTTAGCAGGAGGTATGGCCAGCACAGATACGTTTGATCCGAAGCGTTACGTACCTTATGAAAAAGGCTTAGATCCGAATCGGGTTCTTTCAACTTTCCCCGCAATTGATACTGCTGTTGATGGTTTAAAATTTACAAAGGGTCTCGAAAAAATTGGTGGCGTTATGGATCGAGGCACCCTAATTAAAACTTATAACGCTGCAGATCTCGGTTTCATACTTCATAGTCGCCATCAATATCATTGGCACACAGCTTATGAGCCTCCACTAACAGTTGCTGCTCCTCACATTGGATCATGGGTTTCTAGAACTCTTGGCCCTCTCAACCCTGATCTACCGGCGTTTATTGATATTGGACAAACATTCGATAGCGGTGAAAAAGAATCTCTAAAAGCATTCCACACTGCTGGATTTCTTGGAAGTGAATTTTCTCCATTCTTTCTTGTTGAGCCTGACCAAGCCGTAGATGCAGTAAAGCCCCCAGACGGCATGAGCGACACTCGATTTGCTAAACGTTATAAAGAGTACAAGAAGCTTCTTGCTAACAGCCCGATACAACAGCATGGATCAGAGCATCAGAAAGAATCTTTGCTCAAATCTATAGATAATGCTCACAGACTTTTATCTAGTCCGAAAGCGCGCAAAGCATTTGACCTGAGTCTCGAGTCCAAAGAAAGCTACGATACCTACAAAGTAGGAGGACGATTTGGCCTGGGTTGTCTTCTGGCCAAACGTCTTACGGAAGCTGGAGCTCGTTTCATCGAAGTCACCCATGGATATTATCCGTTCAAATATTGGGATACTCATGACAATGGTCACACTAAAATGAAAGATCTTAAGAAAATGATTGATGCTCCTATTGCTCAACTCGTTCTAGACCTTGAAAAAAGCAAACTACTTGATCGAACATTAATTGTTGTAGCCAGTGAATTTAGTCGTGACATGATGATGGAAGGAAAACCAGAAAAAAGGGTTAAGGACCAAGTTCAAGTTCCAGCTAGAATTGACGGTCCCCAGCACTATGGAATGCATCGACATTTCACCGGAGCCGGCAGTGTTCTTCTGTTTGGAGGAGGAATTAAAAAAGGATTTGTTTATGGAGAAACAGCTGATGAAAGGCCTTGTACAACAATTAAGGATCCAATAAATACCCAGCAACTGCATGCCACAATGTATCGAGCATTAGGCATACCCCATGATCATCATTACAATGTCGAACAACGACCATTTTATGTAACACCTGATGGAGTCACCGAACCTGTCATGGATTTATTTGGTTAAATGAATTTCATCAATTTAAAAGGCTCCTCTTTTTGAGGAGCCTTTTTATTAATTAATTTATTTCAGGCTCTAATTTAAACCCCTCTTTATCGTCTTTAATTATCCAGCCATGGGAGTTAATTTCGTCTCTTAGCCGATCTGATTCAGCCCAGTCTTTGTTACTCTTAGCTTCCCACCTTTGATTAGCCAACAACTGCACTTTCTCAGGAACTTCAACATCTTGATTTTGTGAATCTGCATCAGGCAAATCCCAACCAAAGGCATTAACGATTGTCGATATACCCTGTTTATAAATCTTTCTGTCTTCCTCGGAGATATCTTGAACAGCCAATTTTCCTTCTACATCTTTGATTGCTCCAAATAATTCTCCTAGAGAGGCTGATGCATTTAGATCTTCAAGTAATGCATTCCAACTTGATTGAAAAGGCCCCATTTCAATGAAACCATTTTGAGCGAGCTTACAAAGATTATCATAAGAATCTATACCTCCTAAATTATGAGCAAGATTGGCAATTCTCCTTAAATTTAGTCTAGCTTCATCCATTCGCTCGAAGCTAAAATTAAGTTTTTTCCTATAAGAACCCGCTAGAAGAGCAAATCGCAGTTCTGATGAACTGTATCCTTTATTAATAATATCAGCCAGTGTGTATAAATTACCCAGACTCTTACTCATTTTATTTCCTTCAACCATGAGATGCTCATTATGAAACCAATGCCGAGAAAAAGTTTTTCCCGTACAAGCCTCACTCTGTGCAATTTCATTTTCATGATGAGGAAAACACAAGTCAACACCTCCGGCGTGTAAATCCAATGTTTCTCCAAGATACTTCATCGCCATAGCACTACACTCAATATGCCAACCGGGTCGGCCATGGCCCCAAGGACTTTCCCAAAAATTATCACCGTCTTCTGTTTTCTTGGCTTTCCAAAGTACAAAATCAGCAAGGTTATCCTTTTCATATTCATCAGCATCATTTGCTGTTTCCCCTGCTCCAGCCTTTAAATCCCGTTGATCAATTCTCGTTAATTTTCCATATTTTGGGTACGATCTCACAGAGAAATAAACTGATCCGTCCTCAGAAACATAAGCATTTCCTTTATCTATTAATTGTTTAATTAACTCAATCTGCTCTGGGATATGCTCGACTGCACTCGGTTCAATATGAGGATTGAGTAAATTTAATTTTTCACAATCCTCATGAAATTGATTAGTCCATCCATCAGTAAACTCTTTTAATGATATACCTGCATTAATCGATTCACGAATCGTTTTATCGTCAACATCAGTGACATTTCTTACATGCAGTGTCTTTAAACCTGATAATTCAATAACCCTACGAAAAAAATCTTGAATCAAAAATGCCCTAAAATTTCCTATATGAGCTGGTCCATAAACAGTTGGCCCACAGCAATAAAATCTAAACTTACTGCCATCATCTGGNACTATTTCAAGGCGCTTCCTTGAAAGAGTATCATGTAACTGAAGTTTTTTCATCGTTGATTTTTGTTGAGGAGANGCAAATCGTCACACAGACTTTATGAAATTTCAAGAAAACGCCTAATTTCTTTANTTTTTTCCCAAAATGATCAANACATGNGGATTTAGGAAAGATTACGCATNTTTAAATCTATATTCATTTTTCAGTCGCAAGTAACGATATTGCANTCTAAATTATAANCCCACTCAAAATGTTAATTCTAAATTTCATAAACTTGAAAACATTATCTAAATTTGCAGGCCNAGCTTTGATNAGTTTATTACTTTCAAATTGTTCTATATTTGANCAAAGACCTAAACCAGGACTNGTTGAACCAAGTGCTGCGGTTCCAGTTGATTTTTTATTCAGTTGGCACAAGCCTTACAACAAGTGGATGGATACTCCCATTAGAGTNTACTACAACGAAGTTTCGCTCGAAGAAATATTTAAAAATGATCCACTTACTGGACTCTCTTACANATTTGTAAAAAAACCTGANGTTATGCCATNANTCTCTATTGATAGCATGGGAATAACAAGACGCCAATTATTATGGGCGATAGCACATGATAATAATTTGCATATGAGTTTACGTTCACTGCCTAATGGNCAACCAAGTCAGATTTTAATTCGTGACCGTGGAACTGGAACCGAAATGGCTGGTAAAGACGAAGTTTAGTTCATACTTAACTCACTCTAAAGATCTNCTAACAAGCTTCTCTAAAGTAGATCTCAATAACTTATGGGAGAAATACTCTTCACAAATTGAATAGTTGTGAGTGGTCCATTCCTCAACTAAAGAATCATCGGATAAAATTTTGATAGTATCTTTTACAGTATTCTCTGTAATTTCGCCATCTATACTTACCACTTTAAAACCGTAAGGTTCAATATCATCCTTATATACTTGATAACGGTTCACTAGTACCGGCTTTGAAAAATAAAAAGTTTCTAACAAAGCGTTACCAAAACCTTCGTAAAGACTGGGATAAGTCACGAAATCTGCCATCGGATATATATCCCATAAATTATATATTTTTTCACCTGCATGATTTAAACCTCTAGACTCCCCTACTCTTTCTCCAGCCCAAACCACTTTTAGAGAATTTTCTAGGGCAAGTTTGACCAAATCTTCGTAATATTGAGATCCTTCGTCACCGTATAGATGAGAAACTACTAAACAAATTTTTTTGTCCAGTTTCTTCTGAATTTTTGAGCATAAAGATATAGATAATTCAATTCCCTTTCTAGGTACAATTCTAGTGGGTTGGAGAACAATTATCTCCTCGGAAGATATACCCATCTCTTTTTTAAAATCATCACCATAGCCATCGCTCTTAATGGGAGGGTTTTCAAAATCAAAAACATTAGGAATCACGGTTGATTCAATACGCAATCTATCTTTAAGAGACCGATTGGCACCCGAATTAATGACTACATGCTCAAACCTCTCAGTGATTGGAGGAGGAAAAGCTTTCTCTAGATATTCTCCAGCACATCCTTTGAGAAAACGATCTCTCTCCCAAAAAAAATCGTGATGATGAGCAATCGTTGGTATCCCTTTTTTAGAAAGATTAGTTACTGCGAGTCCCATTGGAACATGCATAGGAATAGCAAGAACATTCTGAGGAACAATGACATCCAGGGAAAATTGATCCGTAAATTTTTCAAGACAATCTCCCAAATAGAATTCCATCTCATTAATTTGATTTTTAATCTTGTTTGTAAGAGCGATGGATGGGTTGAAAAGTTTTTCTTGTAAAGAAACTACGGATTCATGGCCAAAAAATGCTTCATCACATAGAAATGATTTATCTTTAGGGGTATCTAATTTTCCACCAAACCAAAAACATTCATGCCCAAGATCATGTTCTAAAACTTTTCCCCACTTTGATGCCTCTAGTGAAACACCATCAGTACCATGAAATCTGGTTGATATAAAACCAATACGCATGACGAGTACAAAGCTCTAATATGGATTATTTATAATCGGATAATGAGAAAATAAATTTAGGCTTTTTCAGCAATCGGTTCGCTTTTTTGAGCCTTGAATTTCAATTTATTTTCTTTTTTATCAACAGTAACACCCACAAAATCTCCATCTTTAACATCTCCTCTTAAAAGGTGCTCAGCCAAAGGATCCTCCAAATGTTTCTCAACAGATCTTCGCATAGGTCTTGCTCCATATTCAGGATCATAACCATCCTCGATAAGAAAATCCTTCGCTTTATTGTCAATTTTCACACTAATTTCACGACTTTTAAGACGATCAATGACCTTGGAGATTTCGAGATCAACAATTTTGACTAAGTCCTTCTTTTCCAACATGTGGAAAACAATCAGGTCATCAAGTCTATTGAGAAATTCAGGTTTAAACACCTTTTTGGATTGTTCGAGAATCTTAACCTTCATTCCCTCATAATCTGCAGATTCATTTTCCATTGCCCCAAATCCCAGCGCTGTCTGTTTTTTGATAAGCTCAGCACCTACGTTTGAAGTCATTATTATGATGGTGTTACGGAAATCAACTTTTCTCCCTAAACTATCAGTAACTGTGCCCTCCTCTAGAATTTGAAGCAACAAATGCATTACATCGGGGTGAGCTTTCTCAATTTCATCAAAAAGCACTACTGAATAAGGTCTACGACGGACAGCTTCAGACAATTGTCCCCCCTCTTCATACCCCACATACCCGGGGGGCGAGCCGATAAGGCGGCTCGAAGTGAATTTTTCCATATATTCAGACATATCAATCTGAATCAAAGCATCAGGATCACCAAACATGAACTCTGCAAGGTTCCGAGCCAAAAAAGTTTTACCAACACCAGTGGGTCCAAGAAAAATAAATGAACCTATTGGTCTCCTTGGATCTTTCAAATCGGCTCTTGAACGACGAAGTGCTTTTGAAATCGCTGTCACAGCTTCATCTTGGCCAATAACGTGCTCCTTGAGATCCTCTTCCATTCTCAACAATTTAGCAGCCTCAGCCTCTTCCATTCGCTGGAGCGGGACTCCTGTCCACTTTGAAATGACTGCCATAATGTCATCTTCATCAACATCAATTGTCTTTTCTTCACTCTGAGCTCTCCACTCTTCAAGCTTTTCATCAAGCTCACCTTTTTTCTTTTTCTCTGCGTCTCGAAGCGCGGCAGCTTTCTCGTATTCCTGGTCGCCTATTGCCTCTTCTTTTTCTTTGCGAATTTCCTCAACTGCCAGTTCAAGTTGCTTAAATTCCGGTGGTCTAGTCATTGCACCGATACGAGCTTTGGCCCCTGCCTCATCCATGATATCAATGGCCTTATCAGGCAGAAATCTACCCGTCAGATATCTTTCAGAAAGCATGACAGCTGACTGAATCGCATCATTAGAATAACGTGCTTTATGATGTAATTCATACTTGTGCTGAAGACCCTGAAGAATTTTTATTGCATCCTCAACGCTAGGTTCATCAACTTTAACAGTCTGAAAACGTCGTTCTAAAGCTGCATCTTTTTCGATATATTTTCTATACTCATTGAGAGTTGTGGCACCAACGCATTGTAATTCTCCACGACTTAGGGCCGGTTTTATGATATTAGAGGCATCCATTGCACCTTCAGCAGAGCCAGCTCCTACAATCGTATGTAACTCATCAATAAAAAGAATGACATTTTTGGCACGAATTATTTCATCCATGACAGCTTTAATTCTCTCTTCGAATTGACCTCTATATTTTGTCCCAGCAACCATCAATGCCAGATCAAGGGTTATAACTTTTTTCTCGCGTAAAAGCTCTGGCACATTACCCGCAGCGATTTCCTGAGCAAGTCCCTCAATTATGGCAGTCTTACCAACACCTGCTTCACCAATCAAAACAGGATTGTTTTTCGTTCTTCTACAAAGAATCTGAACAACTCTTTCAATTTCTTCAACCCTTCCAATAACCGGATCTAATTCAGAGTTGGTTGCTAACTCGGTGAGGTCTCTACCAAACGCCTTCAGCGCTGGCGTCTTACTATCTTTACCGCCACTAACTTCAGCTTCCTCAAAAATCCCATCCTCATCTTCAACACCTAAGTCATTCGGGCTAAAGTTAGGATCTAGCTCTTTCAAGATCTCATTTCTAGTTCTCTCAATATCAACATCCAGATTTTTGAGAACTCTGGCAGCTACTCCATCCCCTTCCCTTAGAAGACCCAAAAGAATATGCTCTGTTCCAACATATGAATGATTTAATGCCTTAGCCTCTTTTCCGGCTAATGCTAAAACCTTTTTTACTCGGGGAGTATAAGGAATGTTCCCTTGGCTCTGAGTCTCAGGCCCTGACCCGACTTGTTTTTCAACCTCCATCCTGACTGTCTCAAGATCCAAACTCATTTTTTGGAGAACATTCACAGCCACACCTTGACCGAGCTTAATTAAACCAAGGAGCAAGTGTTCTGTTCCAACATAATTATGGTTAAATCTGTCAGCTTCTTTGCGAGCTAATGCCAAAACCTGTTGGGCTCGGGGTGTGAAATTATTCATAATTCTTTCTTAATGGTCCTCTGTAGAGGGCAGCTCATTTGAGCTATTATCAAAAAACTTACTTGGCTCAGGAAGATTTTTCAACCTATCACGCATTATTTCCGCCCTCAGGCAGTCTCTTTCCTCGGCATTGAGCTTACGATCAGCATAAACCTGCAAGTGTGCAGGCTGAATTTCCATAAAAAGCACATCTATTAGACTTCTTAATTCATCTGTAAAATACCCCAGATCAACACCCAACCTCAGCATAGAGAGCAGCTCTAAGGCCTCTTTTGTAGAAATTATGTGAGCGTATCGAAGAATGGCGTAGGATCGGCCAATTTTATCATTCAAAGTTGTTTTATTCTCATCATAAAGCTTTTCTCGAGCATTTTCCTCGTGCTCTATGATTTGCTTAATAACTTTTTCTAGTCTGGCAATTATTTCTACCTCAGATTCACCTAATGTGTGCTGATTAGAAACCTGAAACAAATTACCCAGAGCTTCGGTACCTTCTCCGTAAAGACCCCGAACGGCTAAACCTATTTTGTTAACAGCTTGTATGACTTTATTAATTTGATCTGATAAAACTAAACCTGGCAGGTGCAACATTGAAGATGCCCTCATTCCAGTCCCAAGATTGGTAGGACACGCGGTGAGGTATCCATACTTGTTGTCAAAAGCATAATCTAGACCAACTTCTATCTTAGAATCGACTTTATCTATCATTTTGAATGCCTCAGATAAACTCAAACCAGCTTTTATGGATTGCATTCTCAAGTGATCCTCTTCATTAACCATAACACAAAGAGTTTGCTTGCGATTCATTACAGCGGCGCTTCCAACAGCCTTAGCTGCCAGCTCTCGACTGATCAAATGCCTTTCAACCAAGACTTGTTTTTTAACAGCTGTGAGTTCAGTCAAATCCGAAGAGAATGCATTCTTCATTTCGGATAATGATTCAACTACAGGTTTTACCTCATTAAGAACATGCGATCGGTCTTCTTTAATAGCCCAACCTGGAAAAGATAATCTTTTAAGATTACGAGCCAATCTGATACGACTACTTATTACAATGTCGCCATTTGGCCCACTACTCATCATCCATTCTGCAGGATTTTTTAAAATTGTCTTAAATTGCATCATTGTGACGTCACTAACTAATCTTGGTTTGACTCATTGTATTCGTCTTCAGCAAATTTTATCTCATCCCTCAATTTAGCTGCCTCTTCAAAATTTTCTTTAGTTATAGCGTTCATTAGACGATCTTTGAGATCAGCTATTTGATCGTCATATTTCTTTGAAACTTGATATCTAGAGGGAACTTTTCCAAGATGGTTAGTTCCCTTATGCATTGCTTTGACAAGGCTCACCAAACCTGCATCAAAAACAGGATAACATTCACTGCAGCCAAACCTCCCTGATTTTTTAAATTCAGAATGGCTAAATCCACAAGCATGACAAGTCAACGAATTGGTAGAGGTAGACATTTTTTGATCATTATCAATGCCTAGTAGGGCGTCCGCAAGGGCAAAGCCAGTCGGGTCAGTTACACCTTTTTCTTTTGCACATGCTTCACATAAGTTAACTTTCTGCATTTCACCCTTCACAATTTGCGTAAGATACACAGTCGCTGGATTATCCTGACATACATCACAGTTCATTGATAAATACTTATAGTTAAATCAAACGCTCAATATTATACTGAAGGATGCTAAATTTTATATTAATATACCAAAAAATTCCCCATTCGAAATATGGGGGAAATTTAAATAATTGCACCATCTTTACCAACAAGATTTCTAAAAGAACTGATAAATTTTTCAGTGACCGGTCCCGGTTTACCATCACCAATTAATCTTTTATCTAAAGAAACTGCAGCAATAACTTCTGCAGCGGTCCCTGTTAGAAAACATTCATCGGCAGCATAAATATCATATCTCGTCATCTGAGATTCTTCTATATCTATGTCCAATTGTTCGGCTATTTCAAAAATCACTTCTCTCGTGATACCTGGAAGGGCGCCAGCTGAAGAAGGAGGCGTCCTAACTTTACCATCTTTAACTACAAAAATATTATCTCCTGTACATTCAGCAACAAATCCTTGCTCATTTAACATAAGCCCCTCTTCTGCGTCTCCAAAAATAGCCTCAACCTTAGCCATAACATTATTGAGATAATTTAAAGATTTTACGGAGGGACTCAATGCTGAAGGAGCAGTTCTGCGAGTTGAGCAAGTGATGAGCTTTAAACCTTCTTGATATTTTTCCTCAGGATACAATGATATAGAATCTGCAATAATAACAACAGTTGATTTATCACAGACAAAAGGACTCAATCCCAAACTACCAACTCCTCTTGTAACGAGCAATCTCACGTATCCATCAGTGAGACCATTCTTTTTAATAGTTTTGCAAACCGCTTCTTCCATTTCTTCAGCAGTCATACCAATTTCAAGAAGAATGGCTTTCGCAGAAACAAATAATCTTTGAATATGTTCCTTTAGTTTGAAAACGCGCCCATCATAAAACCTGATGCCTTCAAAAATTCCATCTCCGTACAATAGACCATGATCAAAGACAGACACCTTTGCGTCTTCTTTGTTAAAATATTCTCCATCGATATATATATGCATAAATATATTCCGTATGTCCTAGTTTAGGCCATGATTTGACCATCTGCTAGCACCAATTGACGATCTCCAAGTTTAGCTAATTTTGAATCGTGAGTAACCACGATCAATGTTTTTTTATTTTCGGTAACCAAATTCATTAGAGTATCCATCAATTCTTTCTCGGTCAATGAATCAAGGTTACCTGTGGGTTCGTCAGCAAAAATTATTTCTGGATCGTTTATTAGGGCACGTGCGATTGCAACTCTCTGCTGTTCACCCCCAGAAAGCTCTGATGGTCGATGATCAAGTCTTTCCCCAAGTCCAACTTTTTCAAGAAGTTCTACCGCCTTATCAATGTCATCGTTTCTTCTCTTGATCATTGAGGGTATCATAACATTTTCCAATGCATTCAAGTCGGGCATCAGAAAGTAATTCTGAAAAACATAACCTATTTTTTTGTTTCTGAATATCGTCTGCTCGGTAGCGCTGAGTTCATAAAGAGATTTCCCATCTATCATCACTGTTCCCGAGTCGGGCTTCTCTAAACCAGCAAGAGTGTATAAGAGCGTGCTTTTGCCTGCGCCAGAGGCACCGCGAAGGAAAAGCTTCTCATTACGCTTTATATCAAGACTAAGTCCCCTTAAAACAGAAACCTCAGCCGAACCAATAGAGAACGAACGCCTCAAAGTTACAGCCTTAAGTATTAAGGCTTCATCTGGGCTTTCATCTAATTCTTTGTCAGCTACATTCACACTGTCACTCAAACTCGGACAGAGTAAATGGTCAAGAGCTTGCTAAGAATTCCTCTTTGCTTTTCTTTTAGCCTTGATTGCAAGATCAAGAGCTTTTTTATCTCCATTTCTTGCAACAGAAAATTTTGCAGTCTTACGAGTTTGACCCTCNGTCCAAGCTGCTTGCCAATAAGCATAAACTTTACCCGCGGCACTTTTGGAAACAACATGGGTAACACCAGTTACTCCACTTTGTTTGATTCTTTTCCGACGTGAAGCTGCTGCTTCTTTGCGGGCTTTGGGTAATTTATTGAAGATCTTGTCACGAAAAGCCTTAGCCATTTTTTGAGCTTTAGACTTACCTCCACAAGACTTGTCAGGAAAAAACTTCTGCGTTGTTTTTCCTTTGTTAGTTATCCTTACATAGAACCCGTGGTTCTTTTTTTCAGGCTGATCGATACGACTTATTCCGTAGTTGGGTTTAATTTCCGGCATAGTGCCAGTGCGTTTTGGGTTAATGTTGTGGGGCTAACTTTTCTAATTGATGAAAAGCTTGCTGTGGGGTTATCGGCATTAAGGGCCGAACTTCACTTAGCGGATCAAAAATCCGACACTTGGAGATTATTCATTTTTTCTTAGAGCACAAGCAATAAGCAAAAATTTATTCATAAATCATTAATGAAGAACTTGTCAGAGAGAATTAATTGCTCCATAAAGTGCGATTCCAACAGAAGTCGCAAGATTCAAACTTCTTGCTGAGGAAAACATTGGAATTCTGAGACAATTATCGATTTCTTTCTCTATNAGGCTAAAAGGTAAACCCTTAGTTTCTCTTCCAAAAACTAAATAATCACCAGGTAAATATTTCACTTCTGAAATATATTTTTTTGCTTTTGTCGTAAAGAACCAAAAATTTGCTTCATCATTTATTGAAGATCTTAATTTATCCAATGATTCCCAAACACTCAAATCCAAATCATTCCAATAATCCATTCCAGCACGACGCAAACTTTTCTCATCCAAATTAAATCCTAAAGGTTTAACAAGATGAAGCCTCGAAGCAGTTGCAACACATAACCTTCCAATATTACCAGTGTTTGGAGGAATCTCTGGTTCAACAAGAACCACATTGAAAGGAGGCTCCGGAAAAATTTCCGATTCTAAACCCACGGTTCCTCAGAATCTTTATTTTAATTAATCGGAAAAAGCAACTGGATCGACGTTAACACGACGACCACCTTGATCAAATCTAACGTTACCCTCAACAAGTGAAAAAATTGTGTAATCTTTCCCAAGGCCTACATTTTTACCAGGCTTCCACTTTGTACCGCATTGACGTAAAATTATGTTACCAGGTATTACGTGTTCTCCTCCAAACTTTTTCACTCCGCGCCTTTTAGAATTACTGTCGCGACCGTTTTTTACACTTCCTTGACCTTTTTTATGAGCCATAACTGTTAAAATAATAATGATTTAAATTTATGCACTAATTTCTTTAATGGTCAGTCTTGTTAAGTGCTGTCTATGACCTTTTGTTTTGTGAAACCCTTTACGACGTTTAAATTTGAAAGCAGTAACCTTCTTGGCTCGATATTGATCAACAACCTCCGCGGTTACTTTGGCACCATCTATAGTTGGATTACCAACTTTGACATCACTGCCATCTGAAAACATTAAAACATCCTCAAAAATCGCATCAGAGCCAACCTCAACATTTAGTTTTTCGACATCTATACTTGTGCCTTCAGAAACCTTGTATTGCTTTCCACCAGTCTTAATAATTGCGTAGGACATAATTATGTGATGTTGTGAGGGGATAAAGAGTTAACTAGCCCCTCTTTAAGGGGCGAAGAAGCTTCCACATCAGAACTCATCCAGCAAGCGCTTTTTTTATATTTATCGCGGAATTCGCAGAATATCTTTAAATAGATGGAAAAATCGAAATAAATAGTTAAGAAACATTAAATGTTAAAAGCAGTCCTTCATTTTGAGCTTCAGATTAGAAAAGCAATCAATTAATGATCTATAGTAAAAAACCTTTATTTTAGTTTTTTTAATGTCCTCACTTCCTCCTAATCTTCATCATTTAGAACTATTCTATTATGTAGCAAAATATGGTGGAATTACACCAGCAGTTAGAAAAATGCCATATGGCATTCAACAGCCCGCAGTCTCAGGTCAGATGCTTCAACTTGAAAAGGAACTTGGAGTAAAATTATTTAATCGAAGACCATTTGCACTTACACATGCTGGTAACGAGCTGTTTAGTTTCCTGAGCCCATTTTTTTCTGAATTACCGAACATAGCAGAGCAACTCATGGGTGAGGAAAGTTACCACCTTCGACTCGCTGCTTCAGGGACAATTCTTTCAAATCATTTACCTGAGGTNCTAGACAAGCTCAAAAAAGATTATCCAAATCTGAGATTAAGCATGACAGAATTAATAGCATCTGAAACAGCGGAAAATCTGTTAGCCAACCAAGAGATTGATATTGCTATAACCACCCTGCACTCTAGTTTGCCTAGTTCAGTCAAAACGATTGAACTTTTGAAAGTTCCTTTGATTTTAGTTGTTCCTGANNCTTCTGAATATAAAACTTTCTCAAAACTCCCAATCAATAACAATGGAGAAATTACAGAACCACTTATCTCACTTTCATCAGAACATACAATTAATATCATTTTCCAGAACGAACTAAGAAATAGAAACATCAATTGGGACACTCATGTCGAAGTCACTTCCTTAGAATTGATTTCAAACTATTCCAACAGAGGTTATGGAATTGGATTAACATTAGACGCCCCAGGAATCAAACTTCCGAAAGGACTAAGGAAAATTAATCTTAGGGGTTTTCCTCAACTTAAAATTGGAATTTTATATCAAGGNAAGTTAAAACCCATCGCAGAACAATTTGCTCTATCTGCAGCAATGCATGCCAAACAACTGAAAACATAATTTAAATAAATATCCAGATGCTTAAGGGTCTCATTTTTGATTTTGATGGTTTAATCGTAGACACTGAAACAGTTATTTATNAAACATGGGCTGATCTCTATAAACAAAATGGCCAAATTCTAGAGCTGGACGACTACAAGCAATGCGTGGGCAGTGATTTTGCTCAATTTGATCCTGGCAAAGAATTAGAAAAAAGATGTGGAAAAACTTTTGACTGGAACGCACTTAACCAAGAAANAGAAGTAACTATAAGAGAAAAACTAAAAACTCAAAAAGAGCGACCNGGAATAATTTCATTTTTAGATGAGGCTAAAAAAATTGGCCTAAAAACAGCGATCGCCTCAAGTTCTTCNAAAGCATGGGTTGTGGGATGGGTAGAAAGATTACAAATAAAACATTATTTCGAAAAATTTCTTAATCGTGATGATGTAAAAAGAATCAAACCTGCACCTGATCTATTCTTGGCATCATGNAAAGCTTTAGAGATAAGCACATCTGAGGCATTAGTTCTTGAGGATTCAGAAAATGGGCTTAAAGCTGCAACGGCTGCAGGTATNAAATGTGCAATCGTAACCAATGAAATTACCGAAGGAGGGAACTTTTCTGACTCTGTACTTCAAACTAATAATTTTTCTGATANAAGACTAAAAAAGCTTCTCTTTAATCTATAATTTGCATCATTATANACCAAAATTTTAAAACCTTTATCTACTATTATTACAGCCTTTACTTTTGGTTGTGAAAATGTCAACTAAGGACTGCAAAACATGCCAAAAGACACAAGTTTAAAAAAAATTTTACTTATAGGATCAGGTCCAATTGTAATTGGCCAAGGCTGTGAATTTGATTATTCAGGAGTTCAAGCGTGCAAGGCTCTAAAGGAGGAGGGNTATACTGTCATTCTTGTAAACTCCAACCCTGCAACAATAATGACCGATCCAGAATTTGCAGATAGGACATATATAGAACCTGTTACACCAGAAATCGTTGAAAAAATAATNCTCCGAGAAAAACCAGATGCTTTGCTTCCAACACTAGGAGGTCAAACTGGTTTAAATACAGCAATGGAGTTGGTCAGGAGAGGTATTCTTGAAAAAAATAATGTAAAATTAATCGGTGCTAATGCTGAGGCAATCGAAAAAGGTGAAGACAGACTAGCCTTCAAAAAGGCAATGATTAAAATTGGCCTTGATATTCCCCAGTCAGGTGTAGCCAACTCTATTGAAGAGGCTAATGTAATTGCAAAAGAAATATCNCAAAAAACCGGAAAGCGCTTCCCTCTAATCATTAGACCTGCTTACACCCTAGGGGGCAGTGGTGGGGGTATTGCTTATAATAGTGAGGAATACGAGGAGATCGTTAACAGGGGGTTAGATATGTCCCCTGTAACGGAGGTTCTCGTCGAGGAATCCTTGTTAGGGTGGAAAGAATTTGAAATGGAGGTTATGCGAGACCGCAAAGATAACTGTGTTGTTATTTGCTCCATTGAAAACTTAGATCCAATGGGTGTCCATACCGGAGATTCTATAACCGTGGCACCAACTCAAACTCTCACAGATAAGGAGTACCAGATCATGAGAGATGCCTCTTTTGCGGTAATCAGAGAAATTGGGGTAGAAACAGGAGGATCCAATATTCAATTCTCAATGTGTCCTGAAACAGGGCGAATGATTGTTATAGAAATGAATCCTCGAGTCTCTAGGTCATCGGCTCTAGCTTCGAAAGCAACAGGTTTTCCAATTGCAAAAATCGCCGCAAAACTGGCAGTCGGATATACACTCGATGAACTTCCAAATGATATTACCAGAGAAACTCCGGCCAGTTTTGAACCAACTATCGACTATTGTGTAGTCAAAATCCCAAGATTTACATTTGAAAAATTTCCATCCGCTGACTCTTCTCTTACAACACAGATGAAAAGCGTTGGAGAAGCCATGTCTATTGGTAGAACATTTAAGGATGCAATGCAAAAAGCTTTGAGATCCCTTGAGATTGGCCGGTTTGGATTAGGTGCTGATGGAAAAGAAATTAAANTTAATAATAAGGATCATTTACTTTCAAAATTAGCAATTCCTAATGCTGAACGTATATTTTACTTGAGAGAAGCTTTTAAAGGAGGTCTGAGTATCGATGAAATTTATGAAATTACTGGTATAGATCCTTGGTTCCTAGATCAACTCGAGAGCATTTGTGCTCATGAGGATATCATCAAATCTAGTGAAGATGAAATTGATTTAAAGAGAGCAAAAAAATTAGGATTCTCAGACCGACAAATAGCTCATCTAACTAATCAAACAGAAATTCAAATAAGAGAATCCAGAAAATCTCTGGGCATAATACCGACGTACAGATTAGTTGATACATGTGCTGCAGAATTTGAGGCATTCACTCCTTATTACTATTCAACCTACGGGGATGAGAATGAAACTCGAGACGGCGACACAGAAAAAATCATGATTTTGGGTGGTGGACCTAACCGTATCGGACAAGGAATAGAATTTGATTATTGCTGTGTTCATGCAGCTTTTGCACTCAAAGAGTTAGGCTATGAAACTATAATGGTTAATTCCAATCCAGAAACAGTTTCTACAGACTACGACACTAGCGATAAACTCTATTTCGAACCTCTCACTTTTGAAGATGTTTTAAACATTTATGAAACCGAAACTCCATCGGGTACAATTGTCCAGTTTGGAGGTCAAACGCCTTTGAATTTAGCAGCTGGGTTGGAATCTAGTGGGGTAACGGTCATTGGCACTTCACCAATAAGCATAGAACAGGCAGAAGATAGAAAATTTTTCTCAGCACTACTAGATGAACTTAATCTAAAACAAGCTGATGCCGGAACTGCAACTTCAGTGGATGAAGCTTTGGATATTGCAAAAAAAATATCATACCCTGTACTAGTTAGACCGAGCTTCGTGCTCGGAGGCAGGGCAATGGTTATAGTCTACGATGATGATGAATTACGCTCATATATGACTTCAGCCGTTGAGGCAAGCCCTGAGAGACCTGTATTGGTTGATAGATTCCTTGAAGATGCAACCGAGGTTGATGTTGATGTTATTTCTGATGGTGATGACTCTGTTGTTGGCGCTATCATGGAGCACATAGAACAGGCNGGAATTCATTCTGGCGATAGTGCATGTGTCATTCCTCCTTTTTCATTGAGTGAAAAAATCAAGGATGAAATTAGTAATGCCGCAAAAGCTCTTGCGAAAAAATTAGAGGTTCGTGGACTGATGAACATTCAATTTGCAGTCAAGGATGAAGAACTCTTTGTAATTGAAGTAAATCCCAGAGCTTCTAGAACTGTTCCATTTGTTTCTAAAACTATTGGGGTGCCCCTAGCCAAGTTAGCAGCCAAGGTAATGGCGGGTGAAAAACTCAAAGATTTAGGGTTTACAAAAGAAATCCATCCTGAGCATTACTCCGTAAAGGAAGCGGTTTTCCCATTCGTTAAGTTTCCTGGAACAGACATTGTTCTTGGCCCAGAGATGAAGGCTACTGGTGAAGTAATGGGGATTGATGCAGATATGGGATTAGCTTACGCAAAGTCACAAATGGCGGCATCTTCGCCATTGCCTACCGAGGGTAATATATTCATTAGTCTTAAGGACAGGGATAAAGAAAAAGCNATTGATATCATAAAGGANTATCATGAACTTGGCTTTAATCTTTTTTCAACAGCTGGCACTGCAAAAGTAATAGAAAACTCAGGCATCCCGGTGACAAAGTTATTTAAACTTGCCGAGAAACGCCGACCCAATGTTCTCGATATGATAAAAAATGAAGAACTTGATTTTGTCATTAATACTCCGAGCACAGAAAGAACTCCAAGAGCTGATGAGGTNAAAATTCGGAGCTCGGCGGTTGCAAACGGTATTCCAGTTATGACAAATTTAAGGGCAGCTAAAGCTAGTGCATTGGCAATACGCTCACTAAAATCGAATGATACTCAGGTGAAAACGATTCAAGAGTTTCATTCGGAAATTATTTAAATTAGTCTAATATACTAGTTATTTTTGGAAAGCCCCTATCGAAAATGGTCTCACTGAGCCATCAGGAAAAAGGACGAGCATACCTTTGCCATGATGGTCTCCTACCTCTACAAGCCAAGGTTGATTCGGCCAGCGATAAGCAGCAAGGGCACTACTTTTACTGAACCTAGTAGGAACGTAAGTGCCTTTCATATTTTCCTCTTCAACACCTGGATTCATTCTACGATATGTCGGGCAAATCCATGTCTTCTTGGGTATGTCATACTCCTCCTCGAAGGTTTCAAACCAAAAGTCCCAAAAAGCTTGTTCATCATTATTTTCGGGAGCTTGAGGAAAATGACCATAATCGGTGTTGTAAGCACTAAGAGCCGCAAAGAGGCTTCTCATGTTTCCTACACAAGCGGCTTGTTCGGCGCGCCTTCTAATAGTATCACTTAAAGCTAGGACCATTGCAGCTAGCACCGCAATGATAGAAACACTGATCAATAGTTCTAGAATAGTAAAACCACCAGAAATTTTATTTCTACCTTCAGGCATAAAAAGTGAACGTTTTAAAATAAATGGGCTGACATCCGAAAAGATGTCAGCCCCAGAAAACTTAAAAGTTTTTAAAATTAGTTATTGGGCAGCTACCGCCACAATCGTATACGATATTTGGGCTCCAAACACTGTTGAAGCAACGACTCTAGTCTCAGCTGGTTCGATCGGATCCGCTGCCGGTTCCGAAAGAACTAAAATACACTTTTGATCAGAACCATTGGCAGGCTCACCAGTGATAGGATTGGCAATTCCGCTGGATTTACCATAAAATCTCATTACCGGGGCATCTTGAGTGATTTTGCACTGAAATGAACCTGTAACTGTTGCACCTGAGGCGCTTGCGCCATTGATAATTCCAATTACTGATCCTGACCCTTCACCAGAGGTACGATCAGCAGTTCCAAAACACTGACCTGTATAAACTGTGCCTTCGTGGAAAATGACGGATGCATTGACCTGTGAGAAAGCGGACGTGGTATCATCTGAAAAACGAGCAAGGCCAACTCCATTGACCATGTACATTACAGCTTGATAGGTTCCAGTGGTAGTCTGGCTGTAGCTATTATTAGACCAAGGTCCACCGACCCATGCGAAAGCAGAGGATCCTGAAATAACTAGAGCAGAAGTGATGAGGGTTAAAATCTTCTTCATATATAGAACTTTTTGCAAAAAACGACTGATTTATCAAGTCTAAACCTATAAAATTTGTAATTTTCTTACTTTCTAGGCAAGTTTTCACTGAGTATTGCTGGATAGATTGAATTTTTAATCGATGATTATCTATGCAGTTCAGCCAATTTGCTGATTATCACACCCACACCCCTCTATGTCGACATGCTGAGGGAAACCCTGTAGATTACGCAAAAAGGGCTATTGAAATAGGCCTCGATGAAATTGGTTTTTCAGATCATAGCCCGATGAATAAAGATGGGTTTGATGAATGGAGAATGTTAAAATCAGAATTTCCGATTTATCTTCAGTCCATAAAAGATGCTCAAAAGGAACTGCCTAACATTCCCATCAAACTTGGACTTGAAGTGGATTATTTTGAAGATGGCCATGAATGGATAGAAAAATTATCGCAAATGGCCGATTATGACTACCTAATTGGCAGTGTCCATTACATAGCCCCTGGATTTGATATAGATAATCCTAAATGGATAGGTCGTTGGTCTGGAGTTGCAGAAATAGAGGACATTTGGGAAGCCTATTGGAGAATCTATACAAACTGCATTAAGAGCGGATTTTTTGATATTCTTGCTCACCCTGATTTACCTAAGAAATTCGGCCATCGACCGAGGGGTAGTTTAAAAAAATTTTATGCCCCTGCAATAGAAGCTGCTAAAGAAGTAGATGCATGTATTGAAATTAATACCGCGGGGTGGCGCAAAAATTGTAATGAACAGTATCCTGAAAAAGAATTCTTAGAAATGATGCTAGAAGCAGAAATTCCTATATCAATCAACTCCGACGCCCATTCACCTNTTGATGTCGGAATGGATTTCGAAAAAGCNGCTAAACTGGCANATGAAATAGGGTATAATAAAACGGTAAGGTTTAACAAAAGACAAAGAACAGAGATTCCTTTCTCCATTTAGTTTACACATGATACTACGAACCAGAGAAAAGACTTTGGATTTCTCCAATCGTACTATGGTCATGGGAATCATTAACATCAATGATGATTCTTTTTCAGGAGATGGCACTTTAGACCAATACAAAGCAATGCAGATGGCTTTGGAGAAAGTTGATCAGGGGGCTGACATCATTGACGTTGGTGCAGAGAGCGCGAGAACAAACAGAGGACCTATAACAATTAATGAGGAAGTCGATAGGCTGATACCATTTATCGATGCTTTTCATTCTTTTAATTGGAATGAGGAACGAAAAAAACCACTCCTATCTATTAATACATGGAGGCCAGAAGTTACCAAGAAAATCGTGCCTCTGGGTATCGATATTTTAAATGATATTGGCGCCCTGAATCAAAGTGACAACGCTGAAATATGTGCAAAACACGGATCAGCTTTACTCATAATGCATAGCATAGGATTACCAAAAGAGCCGCATTTAGGACAAAAGTATGAAAACATCGTTGATGAGATCAATATTTTCTTCAATAGGAAGATTCAATTTGCTGAGTCTGTAGGGCTAAAACGCGAACAGATTATATTAGATCCAGGTATCGACTTTGCCAAAGATTGTAAGGACAATTTAAAAATACTAAAGGATCTAAATATTTTCCAANAACATGGTCGCCCTATTTTAGTTCCAGTATCCAGAAAAACCGTAATTGGAGAAGTATTAGGTATTGACGATCCTAATGAACGTGATGCAGGAACGGTAGCATGTTCGGTCTCATCAATANTTAGGGGGGCNTCTATATTGAGAGTTCACAATGTTATCGCTGCTAGTCAAACTGTTAGAATGATTAGTAACCTTATGGAATGATATTTAAATCCATCGACCCACTCTACTGTCTAATTGGAAAACTTGGCCTGAAACATTTTCCATTTTTCGGTGAAGGAAATAAATAAATTCTGCAACAGATTTTTTGTCATTAAATCTATTTAATACGTGTTCATTCAAGGCTTTATTTTTTACAACCTCATTAACGTTAGCCGTAAATTTCGTCTCTATCCAACCAGGTAGCACACAATTAACACGGACATTTCTTTTTCCGGTCTCTGCCGCAAGACTTTTTGTCATTCCTATAAGTCCAGCTTTAGATGCTGCGTAGTTAGTTTGTCCGGACGGTCCTGAAAGAGCTGAATAAGACCCCATATTTATTATGTGACCATATCTATTCTTTAAAAAAAATTTCAAAGCAAACTTAGAGCAAGTGAATGATCCTTTTAAATTAACATCCATAACTTGATCCCAGGAATCCTTAGACATATTAAGTATGGAAGAATCTTCCTTCAGGCCTGCATTATTGATTAACAATTCAAGTTTTGTTGTTACTTGAGAATGAAAAAATGATTCTACTGATTCTTTATTAGTAACATCTAAATGAGACTTATTAGGGCATAATACTTCAAACCCCTGACTCTTCAGCTTTACTGTAATTGATTGAGCCAATTCACCACCTCCACCGGTAATTAAGGCTTGAGGCAGGTCTTTATTTTGATCGTTCAAATCAATACCCCTTATGATTTTAATTATTTTGATTCATCTTAGGCAATTGTGCCCCAGACGATTTAAGCCAATGGCTAAGCTCATTAGAAAGCTCAGCTCGCTTAGAAGCATTAACTTTTGAGAGATCATTTTCTTCAGAAAGATCGGTCTTAAGATTGTATAGCTCCTCAGAACCGTCTTCATACCAGCGGATCAATTTGAACAATCCTTTTCTAATAGAGGAAGAAGGCCGATTGCCTGAGCCATGATAGTGTGGAAAATGCCAAAATAATGATCTTTCTTTGAGCTCTTTATTTTTAAAAAGAGGAGTCAAATCAACCCCATCAAAAGACTGATTCGATTTATTAATTAATCCAGCAGAAGTCAACAAAGTAGGATAGATATCACAGGTTGTTATGGGTGTATCACTAAAAGAATTAGGAGCAATTTTACCCGGCCAAGAAATAATAGTTGGTATTTTGATACCTCCCTCATAAAGCCAACCTTTTCCTGCCCTGAGAGGAATACATGATGCTGGGCCCGATCTAAGGTTTCTCAGTAATGTTGATAAACCACCATTATCAGAAGTAAAAATGATGAGGGTGTTTTGAATTATACCAACTTCTTCGAGTTTATTCATAACCCTTCCAACGCTCCGATCAACGCTCTCAACCATAGCGGCGTATTCAGGATTGTTCTGACTTATTCTAGTTGTTGATTCTTTCTCTTTCCTCGTTTTGGTTTCTATAGAAATACCAATTTCATTGATGCGTTGACGATATTTTTTTGCATCTAGTTCACGCGCTTGAATAGGGGTATGAACTGAATAATGAGACAGAATCGCGAAAAAGGGTTTTTTGGAGTTCTTTCCTATAAAATCTGCGGCTTCCTGAGAAAGTAAATCGGTCAAATAAGAATCTTTAGGAGCATTAGAAAAATCTGGAATATCTGATGGTTGGAGAGGTTTTTTAGGAAGTTTTTTGTTGCGTCTAAATGGATAGTAATATGACCCAGGGGAGCCTACCTTGTTTACTCCACGGTAATAATTAAAACCATGAAAGGATGGATGATCCTCATCTCTTGAACCAAGATGCCATTTACCAAAGTAAGCCGTCTCATAACCTGCACCTTTAAATACTTCAGCCAGCGTGACTTCTTTTTTTGGTAAAAATGAGTTATTTTTCGGAGTCACAAGAATTCTTCTCTTCTGAGAAGCACCTATCCAATCTGTGATTCCAAATCTTACAGGGTGCTTGCCCGTCATGAGCGATGACCTAGTAGGGGAACACACTGAGGATGATGAATAAGCAGAATTAAACTTGAGACCAGACGCAGCGAGTCGGTCAATATTAGGTGTTAGGTGAAACTTACTCCCATAACACCCTAGGTCTGACCATCCCAAATCATCTATGAAAAAGATGAGTACATTTGGTTTAGAATCTTTTTCTCTGAAGCTTTCTCCAGTTTTTTGGGCTGCATAAGAAATCACATTAATAAACAAGGCCAGAATAAAAAAGATAAGCTTATCAATCATAGGTATCTGGATTTAATTTATGAGTTCATTTTTCAACGATGAGGATAAGATAAACCATTTTATTATTACTTAAGGTGAGATTCTGCGATTTCCCGTAAATATTTTTCTTCAGGTAGTGTTCGAGTATTAATTAAGTGCTGATAAATCTTAATGGCATCTTTCTTCTGAATCTTTTCGGCGAACTGCATACAGTAACTTGCGGACTTAATCCGAGAATATCCTTTTCCCTTGAGATCAGCCTCAAGAAATAATGGCAACGTTGAAACATCAGCAAGTTGCGTTAGCCCCCATAGACCAAGCAATCGACATTCATCCTCATTATTTTTTAAGGCTTCAATAAATATATCTTTTGAAGACTCATCTGCCAACTGGGCTAAACCATGAAGAGCATTACTATAAAGCAAAAGATCATTTCTTACCCTAGGCAGTGCATTACGAAACTGTCCTGCTGATTTTTTACCAATAGCAATTAGAGCCTGAGCCGCGTCATCGGCAATACCAGGTACTGTTAAAAATTCACCAACTTGAGAGATCACTTCTTCTCCACCACACAACTGCAATTGACGGATGATAAAAGCCTTAACACGGTCGGGGCGCTTGTCAGATAAAGTCTTTGCAAGGGCAAGACAAAACTTTGATCGCAAACCAGTCCCCTCTCTTCTATCATAGTCTGGGATACGAACAGACATCGCGTGTAGCAAGTGGCGAGCCTGAATGTCATTGCCTTGAGATCCAGGATCAATTAAGCGTTCTACTAATTGAAGAGCAACCTTGTCTGGAGCCCTCATAACTTCCTTGATTGTTTTATCCGTCTCTTCTTTATTTACATCACTGAGAATTCCGCGCTTTGCAGGAAGAGGAAATGAATCAAGGTAAGGTGTGATATCCATTATTATTAATTTTGAAAGTATTACAGGTGCCAAGGGGAACGCATAGGTACATTCACGAATCGGTTAGCCTCATCGTCTCCAACAAATTGTTCTTTTTCTGGATCATATTGCAATTTTCTTCCAAGACGAATAGCTATGTTAGCAAGGTGTAAAATGCATGCTGCTCGGTGCGCCGCTTCTGGATGACCTCCGGCTTGCTTTCTTTGCTTAACAGCTTCAGCAAATGAAAGCAAAGGGGCAGGGTCTGGCATAGCAGTAATCTTCTGCTGATCTTCCTCAGAAAGTTGAGATAAAGAGACTTGTTTTGAGGCTTTTTTATCATAACTAGGACCCCACTCGGCACTGTCCATGACAAAAGTAAACCCGTCTGAATAAGTTAATTCAACCCAAGCCCACATCCCTGTCACGTCTGGATGAGCAGGAGGAGCAAAAGCCTCGATATTTACAGGACTGGTATCATCTTTACCATAAATCCACTGCTGAGGATCAAAGTGATGCTGCCCCATATCGCACAATCCTCCTCCCTCATAATCCCAATAATTACGATGCGTGCCTCCAACTCGATCCGTAACAAACGGTTTAAGAGGACTAGGGCCACAGTAAAGATCCCAGTCCAAATCTTCTGATGGAATCTGTGGTTTAAGACCAGGTTTGCCACTCCATTGGTTCAACTTTAATCCACCTTTTTTAATATGAACACACGGGTTAGGTTTCAGCAATCCACTCCGCATAATTTTGTGAATCGTTCTACTCGTTCTGCTTTTGTAAGCGCCAAAACGACCGTTTGTACCAATCTGAAAGACCCTTTTATAACGATTGAAAGCCTCAACAACTGCGCGACCCTCTGCAATAAAACGTGTCATAGGCTTTTCGCAAAAGACATCTTTTCCTGCTTCTGCTGCAGCGATAGAAATTAATGCATGCCAATGAGGAGGAGTTGCAATGGCAACAAGATCAATGTCGGGATTTTCCAGCAATCTCCTAAAATCATTGTATCCTTTTGCCTCTGGATTTTTTCTTTTAATATAACCATCAACCCGTGTCTTTTGGACATCACATGCAGCCACTAAAGTAGCGGGCAGTTTACGAACCATTGATTCATAGGTGCCAGGCCCACGTCCACCACAACCAATTAGTGCGGCTCCATATGTTTCACTTGGAGGAGTATGCCCTTGGCCTCCAATCACATGCCTGGGAACAATTTGGAAGGATGCCGCACTCGCAGCAGAGGTCTTTAAAAATTTTCTGCGATTACTTCTCATGAATACTTTTTATATGGCATAAACCATTACCTGACAAGACCCTAATGTAATTAAAAGTTTGATCCTAGATTAAAACTTTTGGAGAAAAGAAAATAAAAATATTCTTAATGAAGTACGGAGAGCATAACAACACATTAAGATTGAATTGGACCTCCTAGGAGGAGTTTCGAAGTGGTAGAGCGATTAAACTCAGATAAAATCTAAATCAAACCCGCTTTCTTAAGAGTTACGTAAGCACCGTTCTTGGCAACAGTCTTAAGTGCTCTTGCAGTGAGCTTAACCCTTACGAATTTATTGAGTTCTGGAACCCAAATTCGCTTGTTTCTCAAGTTAGGTGAAACGTCTCGCTTAACCACTTTAGTGACGTGCCTACCGATTCCACCCTTCTTCTTAGCCAATCCACTACGGTGAATTCTACTTCCACGACGAACTCGTGCACCAGTGATTTCGCAAACTTTAGCCATAATTCTTATCCAATCGTTATATTAAGAGGGGCGCGTAGAATAGTTGAATAACAGGCTTGGTCAAGAGATTTTGATCATTTTGATGCTCCAAATCCTTGATTTAAGAGGTCTAAGATATTAGGCATTTATGCATAATGCATGATTTTGACTATCAAAACGGGAATTTATTCTGTGAAGGGGTCGACTTGAACCAGTTGGCATCCACTTATGGTACCCCTCTCTACATATATTCTGAAAATACAATAAAAGATAATTTCAATAGGCTGAGTTCAGCACTCAGCGATTTGGATCACCGGATTGCTTTTGCTGTTAAGTCTAATTCGAACTTATCAGTTTTAAAGACTCTTAATGATATTGGTGCCGATTTTGATATCGTTTCTGGTGGTGAATTATTCAGAGTTCTTAAAGCAGGTGGATCTGCTAATCAATGCACCTTTGCAGGTGTTGGTAAAACACGTGAAGAGATCGAGTATTCTTTGGAACAAGGTATTTATTCGTTCAACGTGGAAAGCGAAGCTGAACTAAGATTCATCAATGAAATTGCAAAGGAACAAAATACCATTGCCCCAGTTGCAGTAAGAGTGAATCCAAATGTTGATGCAAAAACGCATAAGTATATTTCCACTGGAAAAAGCGAAAATAAATTTGGAATTGATTTTGAATTTATAGAAGACCTTTACTTAAAAGCCTCTTCCGAATTGAATAACGTGAAATTAAGGGGTCTACAGATGCATATTGGTTCTCAGTTAACTCAGATTAAGCCATTTTTAGAGGCGGTAGAAAAAGTTTCACCATTAGTTAAAAAATTAAAGGCTAATCATGAAATTGAATTCTTTAGCATTGGAGGTGGGATTGGAATTATTTACGAAGATGCTCTTGCGAGTGGAAAAAAAGAATGGTGGGATAACCAAGATCCTGAAAACAAACCATTAACTGTTGAAGAATATGCTAAGAAATTAGTCCCCATTTTAAGTACTCTAGATATTAAAATATTATTGGAACCTGGACGCTTTATGGTCGGCAATGCTGGAACACTGATAACAAAGGTATTGTACAAAAAAATCGGTGCAGCAAAGAACTTCGCCATCGTGGATTCAGGAATGGGTGATCTTATTAGACCAGCCCTTTATGAAGGACATCACGAAATCGTTCCTTTAATAAAAAACACAGGAGAAACTCAAGTGGTAGATATTGTGGGTCCAATTTGTGAAAGTGGAGATTTCTTTGCCCAAAATAGAGATTTACCTTTACTCCAAGAAGGAGACCATATCGCTCTTCTTAGTGCAGGAGCCTATGGTTTCGTTATGGCATCTAATTATAATTCTAGAGCGTTTCCAGCCGAAATTATGGTTAATGGCACTACTCACAAAGTTGTCAGAAAAAGACAAAGTTATGATGATTTGATAATGGGTGAAGAATTATAAAAGCCGTTCAATGATTTTCAAAAAACCCATGAGGATAATCTCGCTTATTTTGATTATATCAATCATTTTAAACGTTGAGTCTGAAGCCGTTTTTGGAAAAAAGAAAATCTCCCTATTTGGAAAAGATAATAATAGCGAATACATCATAATTAGCGGGGGACCTGCATTAAGGAAATGGGAAGATTTAAGAATAGAAAAATACCAACATGATCGTTGGTGGGGAAATTTTATAAGATCTGCAAGAGCCAGAATTCAGGAATTACGAAAAGAAAAAGGAGAGAAATACAAAATCACTTGGCTAGTTTACAAACCAAGTTACGAAACACGGTCTTCTGAAGATGATAATCCATTAATCTCTTGGGTTAATTCTGTTCAAAAAAAATACAACGTTAATTTAGTTTGGATTTTCAAAAGCAATGAAATTATAAATTACATTAATAATGGTAGGGATAGAAAAAAAACAAAAATAGATGGATTCGAATACTATGGTCATTCTAACAGGTATGCTTTTCTAATTGATTATAGCAATGACATCATTGGAGCGAGTACGGTCTATTTACATGAAAATGATTTGAAGCAAATCAGGCGCACATCCTTTAACAGAAAAGCTATTTGTGTGAGCTACGGTTGTAACACAGGGGAAAGTATGTCCAAAAAGTGGAGGAAGGCCACTGGAATTAAAATGAGAGCAGCTATCGGTAAAACTGATTATTCTAATCCCCTAAAACCTGTAGTCGTTCCTCCTGGGCACTGGAATGACTCTATATTAAGGCTTAAGCTTAGGCATTAAAAAAACTCGCACCTCAATAAATTAATACTATTATTGCCTAAATTAGGCGATAACGTATTATATTGTAACTAATGTGAAATTTCAGGAACTAAAATCATTATACGAATTACCTTTTTTCGAACTTATCAGTGAATCTAGAAAAGTTCATGAAGTGAATTGGCCTAAAAATGAAATTCAACTTTGCACACTTTTATCAATTAAGACTGGGGGTTGCAGCGAAGACTGTTCATATTGCGCTCAAAGCGCAAGATACAAAAGTGGAGTAGATGCAGAGCGATTAATGCCCAAATGCGATATTCTTGAAAGAGCTCAGGCAGCCAGAAAAAACGGATCCACTCGTTTCTGCATGGGTGCAGCATGGAAAGGAGTCCGTTCAGGAACAAAAAGATTTGAGGAAGTTTTAGATATAGTTAGAGGTGTTTCTGAACTTGGTATGGAAGTGTGTACTACATTAGGTGAACTAGGACCAGAAGAGGCAAAGAAACTTAAAGAAGCGGGAGTAACCGCATACAACCATAACATTGATACCTCCCCTGAGCATTATCCAAATATTGTATCTACGCATACATTTGAAGATCGTCTCCAAACCATTAGAAATGTTCAAGATGCAGGAATGTCTGTCTGTTCAGGAGGCATTCTTGGACTCGGAGAAACTGTCGATGATCGATTAAAAATGATTGAGATACTGTCAAATTTTAATCCTCCTCCTGAAAGCATTCCCATTAATAAGCTAATGCCCATGCCTGGTACACCTCTTGCAGGAGCTGATCCCGTAGATACTTTTGACGTTGCTAGAACCATTGCATGTGCAAGAATTTCAGTACCTAAAGCAAAAATTCGATTATCTGCAGGTAGAACGGCATTGAGTGAAGAAGCTCAGGCCTTATGTTTTTTTGCAGGTGCAAATTCTATATTCTATGGGGATAAACTTCTCACTGCGAATAACCCACAAACAACCCAAGATCTTAAGTTATTGAATAAGCTTGGAATTTCTCCTCAATCGCCAAATCCAAAGATGAAATCTCCAAAAGTTAATTCTGAAATACCTCTTGCTCCTCAAGGAGTGTAGATGACAATCACGTAATAGTGATCTAATCATGATGAGGCCAGAATTTTCGTTATTACTTTGTTTGTTAATGTTCTCAACGAAATTGAGAGTGGAAGGAAATGATAACCTTCCAAGAACTTATGCTCCTACTCAATCAAAAGCCAAGACGCCTCCTTATCCATGGCACAGAAATATTACAGCAACATTTTTTTGGGTTGGTGAAAGTCCCACAGCAAATAATCCAACGCATAATAGGGCCAGTTCATGGGACACTGAATGGATGAAAAATTATGGTGGTTATGACGACCCTGATCCAGCTAACAGAACTAGGGACTACAGGCCGAAAAAATTCATCCCTAAACTAAACCCATTCTATGTTGCATTGCCTTACAACGATAGAATTAATTATAAAAAGACAAAGGCAAGTGCTAGAAGAGTAATTCCTTGGTTCAATAGAACTTTTAAAAAAGAGGGTCAAAGTGTTTGCCATGGAAGATGGGTTGCCATTCATTATAAAGGCAAAATTTGTTGTGCTCAGTGGGCTGACGTTGGTCCTTTTGAGACTGATGATTGGTCTTATGTTTTTGGAAAATCTCGACCTAAAACCAAATCCAATAACAATGCAGGTATAGATTTATCACCAGCGGTAAGAGATTATCTTGGAATTACTGGAAGTGATAATAGTTGTGATTGGAGATTTGCAGAAGTCTCTGAAATCCCCTATGGACCCTGGAGAAAATTTGGCAAAGACAACCCCTTCGCCAGCATGCCTAGGTATGTGGATAAAACCAAAGGAAATGAGGTAGAAATATTGAAGCGAGCTAGAGAGGCTTGGCTGAGAAGATCACAAAGATAAAAAAACCCGGCCCATTTAAGGACCGGGTTTTGATTAATTTTACTTAAAGAATTTACGACTATGCCGCAGGTGCTGGCCAATCGTTATGGTATTCCTTGTTAATGATCTTGTTAGCATCCGCATTATTGGTGACCTTAAGATTCTTTGAATCCCATGTCAGTTCACCCTCACAACGAAGAGCTACATTACCTAAGAGCACAGTCTCACTAAATGGGCTGGCATATCCAAAATTGGAACCAGGATAATCGATTGGCTTCTTACCAGTTGCAGCTAAAACAAACTCTTTGTAGTGACCAACAGATCTTTCAAGAGTTCTTTTTGGCCTACCAATTTCTCTCATTTTCGCTTCAGGAATAATCCTAGGACTATCACCATAGTCGCCTGCAGACATGATTGAAGCCTTGTCTCCAACAAAAATACAACCCGTTCCAGGCAATTTTCTTCCTAGACCAAGTGCAGGATCAGGTTTCTCACCTCCATCATACCAATAGAAATCAAAAGCTTTTTGACCTTTCTTTGCAGGGAATTTCATCTTAACGACAGAACTCTTTGGGAAATTACCGTCGATCATCTCTGACTTTTTAAGACACTCAACGCTAGTAGGTGCGCCAGGATCCATCGCCCAATAGAAAGCATCCATTGTGTGACATCCCATGTCGCCAAGAGCGCCTGCACCGAACTCCCAGAATCCACGCCACTTGAATGGGTAAATGCCATTCTTATAGAGCTGGGTTTTTGGAGCTGGGCCTAAATAAACATCCCAATCGATATTGTCAGGGATAGGGTCTGCCTTCTTTGGATTAGCAACTGGCTGAGGCCATACCGGACGGTTAGTCCAACAATGCACTTCAGAGATATTTCCTAGTGCTCCTTGATGAATCCACTCGACCATGAGGCGGTTACCTTCATTGGAGTGACCTTGGTTACCCATTTGAGTTGCAAGCTTGTACTTGTCACGAGCAATACCAAGCTGTCTTGCCTCCCAAACTGTGTGAGTCAGTGGCTTTTCGCAATAGACATGCTTGCCAAGCTTCATGGCCATTATTGCAGCTGAATAGTGATGGTGGTCAGGAGTTGCGATAGAAACCGCATCATAATTATCCTTTTCCTTCTCAAGCATCTCTCTGTAATCACGATAGCCTTTTGCTTTAGGCCATTTACTCTTGGCTGAGCCCCACTTAGACTCATCGACATCACAATATGTGTTGCATATGCATCCTTCACCTGCAGCCATATTCACGTGAGCACCGGCTCTACCACCTGTACCAACGTGAGCAATTCTAAGTTTTTGACCATGGTGGTCAGCGACGAGGATATTTGGGGCCATCATTGCTCCGCCGCCTAAGGCACCAGATGTCTTGATGAAATTCCTCCTAGATAGGGATTTTGTTTTATTACTCATGATCAATATTTTTCAGTTATAAATTTCTTAAATTCTTCTGTATAAATTATTAAAGGTCAAAATTAGATGGATTTAATCTTTATGTTTCTATAAGCAACAGGTCCGTGATCACCTTGAAACATAATTGGACCTTCGGCAGCTTCTTTACCGGTAACACCGCTCGGTGTTGGCCCCTTCATTTCAACGTCTTGATGCAATATTTGACCATTAAGTTCTACTTTTAAAAATTTAGCATTACTAGTTTTTTTACCCGCCTTGTCAAAACCGGGAGCTTGAAAGTCGATAACATATTTTTGCCATTCTCCTGGTTTTTTACACGCATTTACTTTAGGTGGCTGAGCACCGTAAATGGCCCCCATGTCACCTCCTCCGAGCTTGGCTTTTCCATAACTATCCAGGACCTGAACCTCATACTCTCCCATAACGTAAATTCCTGAGTTCGCTCCCTTTGGAACCATAACCTCTAGCTCTATTCGAAATTTACCACCCCACTTCTGTCCAGAATAAATGTCCCAGCTCTGACCATGACCTGAAACCTTATTAATCATTGCGCCATGGCCTTCTCCGGCTTCGAGAGTTTTTGGGTTGTCCTTGGACTGAGATGGCACACCAATAACCCATGCGTCTTTACCCTTAGGTTTCGTTTTGGTAGACCAACCTTTGAGATCTTTGCCGTTAAAGGGTGAACTTGCATGATGATCAGCGAAGGCAAAGCTTAGCATCATCATTATTATTCCGAGAATAGAGGAGGGTTTGTTTATCATTATTTATTAAATGCTTTTTAGTTAATGTATCTCAACGAGGAAGAGTAATTCTCTAGAATTTTAGGTGCAATNGTCAAGCNTCAATTAACAATCAAAAGAGCTATTTTNGNCNAATATATTCAAATTATTCAGAATAGGAGCATTNATGGAAAAAATTAAGCCTTTATTCATTTTCCGCTAAATAACGTTCAGCCTCAAGCGCAGCCTTACAACCGTCACCTGCGGCTGTTATGGCCTGCCGGTACACATGATCAGCGACATCACCGGCGGCAAAAAGACCTTCAACATTGGTTTTCGTACATCCTGGAACTTGGATAATGTAACCATTTTCATCTGTATCAACTAGACCATCCAAGAACTGTGCATTAGGAACATGACCAATNGCAACAAACACACACTTCAAATCTAATTCTTTCTCTTCGTCTGTTTTTAAATTGAGAACCTTCACTGCACGCATTTCACCATCCTCATCAGTAAGGTATTCGGTCACTTGGCTATCCCAAACAGGCTCAATTTTTTCATTTTCAAGAGCCCTNTCAGCCATAATTTTTGAAGCTCTNAGNTCATCCCTTCGATGAATTAAATAAACCTTAGATGCAAACCGAGTGAGAAAAGTTGCTTCTTCACAAGCCGAATCACCACCGCCNATAACCGCGACAGGGACATCCCTATAGAAGGCGCCATCACATGTAGCACATGAAGTTAATCCATGACCAATTAAATTTTGCTCCCCTTCCAAACCTAGGTGCCTAGGAGCAGCCCCAGTGGCCACAATAACTGTTTCGGATTCATATTCCTGATCGCCACAAAAGATTGAAAAACCGTTCTCTTTTTTTTTCACTGAGTCGACTTTTTTGTATTCAACTCGAGCTCCAAACTTAGTTGCTTGTTCCTGCATGTGCATCATCAATTCTGGGCCCATAATGCCAGACGGAAAGCCAGGGTAATTTTCCACTTCAGTAGTCGTGGTTAATTGACCACCTGGTTGGTCACCCGCTAAGACTAAGGGCGACAAATTGGCCCGACCTGTATAAACTGCTGATGTCCAACCGGCACAACCGGTTCCAATAATAATAACTTTTTCCATCGTACACTGATTATGGCTATAATACCGCTAAGGTCAAATCTGACTTGAATTTCTATTACGAAGAAAAAATTTGGCAAATTCTTTCTATCGGCAAGAAATTAGATACCAGAGGTTGCGACATATCATTTTGTGATTGTTGCCAGGTAGCTATAATACCCTCATTAGTAATATGCGTTGAGACATAACGACTACATCCAGTTCCATAAGGGGATATAAATTGCGGAAAGTCCTCAGAAAACCTTTTAATTAAGGGAAATTCTTCTTCATAGCCAATTCCAATACCTCCAATTTCTTCACAGGAATAGCCTCGAGGTCTTTTTGCGGCAGCAGGGCTTTCATCTAATGATCTTAGGCATTCAGCTCCATCATAAAAATATAACAAGGTAGTTGGTAAATCCTCCATAATACCCACCTTCGGAATTTCTAGACGATCAGTGACCCGGGCACATGCGACATCCCATGAGCTACCACGACCAAAGGCACTAAAAGACTTAATGGTGAATTCTTTTTCCCCTGCACTCTTAATGGCAAGTCCGGTATTAGAACTGGCCCACGTAAATGGGTGGCTACAAAAAAATAATCCTACACCTTCAAAATTATCATTAAGATTGAAAGCAAACGGGTCTTTGATGTGTAAAGAACCAAGCTCTTCAGTTCTGAGAGCCCCTCTAATATTATCAACTTCAAGCTCTTCAACAGAAGATGCTGAAATAAGATCAATATCCCAAATTCCGGTCCCTTTTTTTTGAAAATCGATAACTTCATCGGGATAAGGTCGATCTTTCTCAGTTGATATAAAAAGATCTATTTCTGAATCAGTCACCAGTAATGAAGATCCTTCGATAGAAATAACATTTTCATTACCATGAGTTAAATCTAATTTTGAAAAAGATTTAATTTTTTCCCAAGGACCATCAACATAATCCGAGGAAAAGATCGCCAACTCCAGTCCCCTTTCTCCAGCCCCAATTCCTGTTCTCGAATCACCATCGTCACGATACCGACCACAAAGATAATATTTTGCATTATGAAAAATAATATTTCCTCCCCCATACCAAAAACCTTTAGAATTAGAGTTTGGCTCTATAATTGGCTGAGCAGAGTTTTGATCAATTAGGGCTGAAGCAAATTTCTCAATACGCTCTTTGACTGCCTGTTCCATACAATTTTAGTTATGATTTGTTACCAATTAGCCAGTGAACAGTGGGTATAATCTGATCAAGTTCATCAACAACCGTAAAATATGAAGAATATTGACTTTTCTCCATAAGCTCAATTAACGNAGCCCAAAACTTCCTACCACTTTTATCAATTCTATTAAAAACAATTATCGGCTTCTCCTTCATAATTGGGTCGTCTGCTTCCAGTAAAAGTAATAAAGCTAAAAACTCCTGAAGCGTTCCAGCCCCTCCAGGAAAAATNACAAAAGCATCTGATCTCTCNATCATAATTTCCATCCGAGTATAGATGTCCGGACGAAGCCAAAAACTTGATAAACCCTCCGGCAAACCCTCGAGCTTAATGATATGTGGTACGTTTGAACCACCAGTCCATCCTCCGGATTCAACCGCACCCTTAACAACTGCCCCCATCACACCCGTTCTTCCAGCGCCTGAAACACATCCATAACCTTGTNCTACCATTTTTTTACCCAATGAATATCCGTCTTGCAGATAATTTTCNTCCCTTATACTGGCAGAACAAAATACACATATATTTCCAATTTGCCCTTTCACTGGTGGCCCTTCATACGAGTAAATATCATCAACATTATCGCGATACTCATCATGAATAGATTCAGGAAGACCATTAGCACTAACATTATTTAGAGAATGAATTACCTCCTCTGGTTCATTGACCTCAATTATATAATCTCTGAATTCCTGTTTTATTGTGCCTAAGGAATTTAAATGATCCAAAACTTGAAAAAATGAATCCCAAGAATGATCACCATTTAAAACAACGGTTCCCTTATTTTTCAGTTTTTCATCTAGAGTCTGATAACCAACAAAAACAGANACAGCTTTAAAAAGTTCCTCTAAAGTTGCTCCTTGAGTAAACACAAACGCATCTGATTCGATTATCTGTTCTTGAATATTTCCTAATGTAACCCGTTGATCTCCGTTAGAATTACTAATATCCCATCCAGAAGAAAAAAGAAGATAAAGAAGTTGGGCTCGAGATTCTCTGGAAGGATCATTTTCACCAGCAACTCGACCTGAAAGTAATACTCTGGACATATTTAGAATGAGGATTTTTTGGGGTATGACTAATTTACAGACTATTCAAACTCTCTATATTTTTAAAAGAAAGTACCCATCAATAAATTCCACAACTCTAGATAGTTCAAGCCATACAAATCAAAAGGCTTTTAATTAAAAATTACAATTTATCCAACCCTAAATCAGATAATACAAATTTTATAACCTGATCGATAACAATTAAAGAGGCAATCGATTAAAATCAGTAAACTCATCCAAAATCTAGAAAGTTAATCGAGAATTGCCAAAATCAAACTTTAGCCATTTACACTTCTTATAAATTTAAGAAATAAACAACCATAAATTTTTCCAATCCACCCCAAGAATAATTTTATTCCTGACTAAGCCTCATAACATCCCAATATTTAAATTGGCTAATGAAACTAACAATCAGAGATACTAAATAAAGCATCTCAGAAATTGATACTGTTATCTTATTCTAGCCCTTCAAGCCCCTCTAAAAGTTCGGGATCCATGCCCGCAAACGGATCACTTGGAAAAACAAACGAACAAACAATATAACCAATGAATCCTATAAGAAGTATTTTTCCTGGTCCCTTAGCATCCTCCCAAAATTTAGCCATGAAAAAGAAAGCACCTAATGGAACTAACAAACTGATTAACCCCCAACTAGTACTTTGTTTAAACCCTTTAACGGTAACCATAATCCAACCAACAAATAAGATAAGTGAAAAAATAAGAGATAAAAAAGCGCCCATGATAATTTATAATTTTAAGATTTTGATTATGGGTTTTAAAAATCATAATCAATTTAGTTATTTAATATTCTAACTTTAACTAAAAGTTAATGTTAGTCTATTATAAAAATTAGTTATTATTATAATAAT
>NYVP01000006.1 GCA_002684575.1 Verrucomicrobiales bacterium | reverse complement strand
GGTATTGGTCGCACTCACATAAGTTCCTGTATTAGTTTCAACTGCATCACCGAGGCCATCTCCATCCGTGTCCGCTTTGGTCGGGTCGGTCTTGGTTTCCTCGTACTCATCAAGGTCAGTCAACCCATCTCCGTCAAAGTCGCCAGTTCCTGCTCCAGGTCCTGGGCCTGCGCCGTTGCCATTCAAATCATCAAGGTTGTCGACGAGTTTTTCCTCCCAAATATCTGGCAATCCGTCCTCATCGTCATCACTGGTATCAATCAATGCGAGAGGACTGCCGCCACCGGCAAGAGTGGCGATCTGATCCTCATCAAGAGAATTATTAAAAATTGCAAAATCATCGATTCTTCCAGCAAGGCTGTTAGCCTGAGTGGGCCCTTCTGCCCCAATGGTGATAATTCCATTAAACTCGTCAAGAGGCTCTGCTCCGCCTTGACTAGCCGCTTGTACTCCATCGACCCAAATTTCCATGTTTCCATCGGCATCCCTTTGGAAAACAAAGTGCTGCCATTGTTCTAACTGAACAAGACCACCAACGGTTAGTCTTTGTGGTGCACCACAGCAGCCAGACTGATCAAAGTAAATGGTTCCATTGCCCCATGGGGTGTGAGCCTGAAAGCCTCTTTCATTAGATCCTGCTGCGGGTGAATGAATCCAAAAGGAACTGGTATTGCCGGTTTGAGGAGTGTTTTGCCAGAAAACAACAGACATGGCATTATTTTCAAAAGCCGTATTCAAGTGATCTCCCTCAAGAGTTTGCGCTAATGAGCCATCGTTAACCCCGCCAAGATCAAGAGCATAATCTCCTGCTGAATCACTAAAGCCATCACCATCTTCAGTGTAGGTGGCTCCACCGATGAACTCAAGGTCAGGAGAGTTAGCCGTTACATCGGACGCAACCGAAGGATCAGACGGATCATTGAAATCCCAGTATCCTAAAATTTCGAGCTCTTGGGATCGGGAAGTTGTAACTGATAAAAATATCAGTAAAATTATTTTGAGTGTTTTTGTTGGAAGTTTCATAGAGTTTTTCAGATTGCAATATAACATTCAGACAGAAATGCCTATATCTAGTAAAGGCTAAAATTAAAATGTTTAATTATTTTGCTAGTTTAGAAAAAATTATATTTCTCTCTGTTGATATCATTTCTCATTTCGATAGATATATTTCCATCGCCATCAGCTGTAAGGTCTCCAGAATAAACAAATGTATTTTCAGGGCTCCAAAAACCATCTCCACCCTCAGATGTAATATTATCAACAACTATTTCACCGTTGGCAGAAATATCCCAACCACGATCTCGGTCGGCTCCCTCATTAAAAAGCAATTTCAAATTATAGATACCACCACTGTTAAGGCCAGCAATATCGACAGTGAGGGGAGTGGGCGCAGGTGACCATCGGATATCACGCATAACTTCAGATAAATTAAAAGTCGAATCAGCATCACTCCCCGTGAAAGTTTGAGCATTGGCCCAATTATCGATTGAGTTAGTCGCAGTCGTAGTGATACTAACGACATCCTTTTCAACTATTCCTTCACTGGTTACCTGAGCTCCGAGGCCTACCCTGTCTGTAAAGAATTCAACATTGTTAATTACTGAGTCACCGTTACCGAAGACATCAACGGCGAGAACCGTATTAGATGGATCAAGNTCAAGATCATCAGGCCCTGTAATTTCGATAATTTCACCGTTAAGAACCTCGAAGGCGGAACTAATGTGGCAAGAAAATACCAGCATAGTACTGACAATTAATAGATTAATGATTTTNATAGAATGGAAGTTTAGTATCTATCGAATCAGGATAAGTTATAATGAGTAAAGGAAAAAATAATACTCTGTTAGCAGACACAATGGAACCTAATCATATTAATCAGTTAAAGTTGAATAAATAGAAATTTTATCTCACTTTGAGAATCGTANTNATGAAAATCAAATTCTACATATTGATAATTTCCCTTCATCNTCTTGTACTATCAGGCTGTGGAATCTCTAAGAATGAAANCTCTCTAATAATTGACGCCCCAGCGAACTCAAAGGTNNAGNGGACCATTAAAAATTTTATACCNCANTATGAAATAACTTTTCCNGAGGAAGACAACCANCTTTCGATCATCAAANTTCCAATTAAACCTAGNNACGAATTCATCTCCACATTTTTAGATACGTTTGCCAAGAATTTTAAANACGANCTGATNAANCAATTAGAACCAACAGGAATCAAATTANAAGAAATNAGATCCNATAANATCAATNTNANGGGNCNGATTTACGANACTAAAGGAATNGCATTCACAATGACCTACCTATCGAGCAAGGAGAAAACTCTTGANGCAATTTACATCATTAATGACAAGAAGAACATGTGGCAAGTTTCGTTTACTGGAGATGAAGCACATTTAAAAAAAACAAACGACCTCCTCAAGAAACTCAAGAATTCCAATTCGAAAAAGTAATCAAAAATGTTTTTCCCAACTAATTTTGATCCGACTCGATTACCCCGAATATTGGTTGCCAGTGTCATCCTGATAATACCCTCAATATCGTTAAAGGCTAAGGATTGGAGGCGTCATGAAATTTTTACTGGCGCTCATGTAAATTCCGCCACTGCCGCTGATTATGATGGTGACGGAACCCAAGAAATTATCTTTTCAGCTGGGCATCAAATCCTCATGTATGTCGGACCAGAATACAAAGAACAGAACATCTTAGCCGAATCCGACTCCAAGCAAAAACCTCAATGCATTCACTGTGTTCTTCATGATGTAGACAACGATGGTGACTTAGACTTTGTGGGTTCTTATGTTCAGGGGCTGTTCTGGCTCGAGTGTCCTAACAAAAATGCGACTAAAACAAAATGGAAAATGCATCAGATAACTGATCAAATCCATGGAGTCCATTGTATTCGTTCATTCGATATTGATAGCGATGGAACAGCAGACCTTGTTGCTAACGACTTCACAGTAGATAAGGGCCCTTTTTCAGGATCAATTTGTTGGCTCAAACCATCTGATTCCTCAGATGATGTGATCGATTGGAAAATTATTCCTATTGTTAAAAATAATGCGCCGGGTGGAAGCCATTATTTTGATTTTGGTGACATTAATGGAGATGGCCGCCCTGATTTGACTCTAGGAGCTAAAGGTAAACCATTTGCAGATGGAAATTATTTTGCCGTATTCTATGCTCCGAAAGATACCCATGAGCCGTGGCGCAAAGAACTTTTACCTTATGCAGGCAAACAAATTGGTGCAACACATGCAGCCCCCGCAGACGTGAACAAGGACGGCAAGGTGGACATTCTTGCTAGTCGAGGCCATGGAACTGGTGTCGTTTGGTTCGAAGCTCCTAACTGGATTGAACACATCATCGATGAGAAAATGCTGTATCCACATTCCACAGATTTTGGTGACATCGATGGTGATGGCGACATTGATTTATGTACCGTTGGTTTTGGCTCAAAGGTTGCTGCATGGTACGAAAATGATGGCACTGGAAATTTCACCCGTCGCCTCCTGAGCCTAAACCAAATGGCTTATGACACTATGATATCCGATCTTGATGGTGACGGAGATAAGGATATTCTGGTTGCAGGACAAAGAAGTCAGAATGTCGTTTGGTTTGAAAATTCCACCAAATAGAAAATTAAAATCGGAATTAACCAATCTTAACTACTCTTGTTCCCTGATTCGATAATAAATACGTTCGGCCTCAGGCGCAAAGGTGTCATCAAGGGCTTCATTGGTCACCGAATCAATTAATTCTTCCCAACTATCCTCCTCAAGAGTATAGGAAACATCTACCGCATAAAAACTTCCAGGCTTACCGTTCCATTCAATAATCACGTTGCCTTCTTCATCACGAACGATATTGGTAATTTTCAAAGCCTCGTCAGAAATAGTAGTTATGGTACAGCCTTCGGCTCCATCAGATTCGATCGTATAATTGACTCCCTCTTCAGCTGGGACACCTCCAATATAGACCTTACTTAAATGTTCTGAATTAAAGGCTTCGATAGTTTCTTTCAAAAAGGTAAGCGTAGAGCCTGGCTCAAGATTAATTTCAGAAATATTAACAGGATTACCTGGCCCACCAAAAACAGCCGTACTCGTTGCATCAACATTCATTTGGACGCCGTTAACGATAAAATAAGACTCATAGGAGGATCCATTAATTATGTTCATGGTTGGACCTTCGGGCCCACCCGGAAGCCTTGAACCGGGAGGTCCGCCAATCCCATCATTACTTCCGCCTGTGAGACGAACAATAGAATTATCGATTGTAATGGTATTACCACTAGCGACCTGAAATCTCTGCTGTGCCGGTAGTTGAGGAATTTCAACTGTAGCATCAACAATATAAACATCATCTTCAATTGACACATTTGGATCGATTATTTCAACACTCGACTTAGTCAAATCCCAATTCGCCTCATCAAACAAATCAAACCCCTCGGTGCCTACCCAATAAATACCTGTAGCTTGATCAGAACTTACTATNACTTTTAAAACGGCCTGTTCTTCAACATCTAAAGCATTGACTCCGCTCAATGTAAACGTAGTCGTTTCGGTCAGGGTAACGTTTAACTCACCATCAAAATCCACAGGATCAAAATCAACTTCGATCGGCCCAGAACCATCATCAAGAGTTAATGAAATAATCTCTTCACTAACAACCCAAGTGAGATTTACAGAATCTCCTGACTCAACAGAAGTTTCGTCTGTTTCGAAGGACAAAATCACATCATCTTCAGGATCACCATCAGTACCTACTATGATTGTAGTCACCCCCTCATCACTTAAAGAAATCGAATAGTTAATTTCCTCTTCGGCAACTTCTCCATCAATAGTTAATTTTCCAAGATGCTCAGAATTAAAAGCTTCAATAGTTTCATTTTTGAAACCCAGAACAGCCCCTTCTTTCAAGTCGATTAGTGATAAATTTACTGGATTTCCTCCACCTCCAAAGATGACTTCACTAGTTCCGTCAACGTTCACCTGCACTCCGTTAACAATAAAGAAAAGTTCAACAAAAGAGCCATTTTTAATATCAAGGACAGGTCCTTCTGGACCCTGAGGCAATCTCGAACCGACCGCCCCCCCGATACCATCGTTACTACCTCCGACCAATTTTATTTCAGAATTATCAACTGTTATAGTGTACCCACTACCAACCTGGAAACGCTGCTGTCCAGTTACCTGCGGTATTTCAACAGTCGCATCTTTGATAATTACATCATCATCAATTGAGAAGTTAGGATCAATGACTTCAACCAACGAATTACTTAAATCCCAGTTATCCTCATCAAAAATGTCAGCACCATTCGCTCCAGTCCATACAATTTCTGCGAACAAGGAAATTTGCCCTAGAATAAATAAGCAAAAACAAATTAAATTTAAACGCTTCATTTTAGTATAATTAAACTCAATCTTCAGCCATCGGCTGAATTCATAAACCACACCCTACATCTCATGCACGGGCTTTGATTAAAGTTTTATCTTTTTCTACGCAAAAANAGTAGAGCACAACCAATANCACCAAAAAGACTANCAGAGGGTTCTGGAATAGCTGTGATNATTGAGCCTGTATTACCCANAGCATCGATTGTGAAGTTGACACCTTCCTGAGCTTCTAAACCATTAATGGTGAGCTTGGATAAATGTTCGGCATTGAACTGAGGAATCGTTTCCCTAGTAAATGACAAGGTGGCTCCGGTCTCTAAATTGATTGTGGAAATGTTTACTGGATTACCTGCACCAGCGAGTGTTGCTGAACTGGTCCCATCTACATTCATATAAACCCCATTAACAATGAAGAAAGCTTCGAAGGATGAGCCGCCTATAATATCGATTGTTGGTCCAGCAGTTCCATTAGGAAGAGAAAAGCCTGGAGCTCCTCCAACACCATCATTACTACCTCCAGTTAAACTTACGTTTGATGCATCAAAAGTGATCGTATTTCCAGATCCAACCTGAAAACGCTGTTGAGCTGAAACCTGTGGAATTGTGACGGTTGCATTTTGAAAAGTGACATCGTCAGAAATAGTCACATTCGGTCCGAGCTCAAAACCATCCGCTAAGCCATTATAGTTAGCACCATTAAAGATGTCAGTGTCTGATGCACCAGTCCAGGTTACGGCTCCATTGGATAGGCCGACATTTAAAAGCATGAAAATAATTAAATATTTGAACATATNATATCTTATTNATTAAGTATTATAGCATAATTGATGCCGAGAACACTAAAAAAATTATCAAATTTATGTCCCCATAATCAGACCAAAATTTAATATATCGACTAAAAAATCACATTCGGAAAAGGCCACCACGTTTACCGGCAAGGAAAACAGCACCTATTATTGATATACTAAGAAAAACCATTGCCCATACCCCAAGAGCCGATGCAAGTTCATATCCATTGCCGAGTGTATTTAATAANGCATAAATTGCCTTAGTAATTGGATAATGCTCAGCTTGTTGAGCAAGAATTAAGCTGTCACTGACTTCCAGCATTGCGAATGCGAAGGCCAAAATACCACCAGCCAATAAATTGGCTGACAGCAAAGGCAAAGCTATTCGCCTCATCATTCTTGTCGGAGAAGCACCCAAGCTTTTTGCTGCTTCTTCCAAAGTCACATTATTTTGCTGCAAACCGGCAACCGCAGCTCTAACTACATAAGGCAGTCGTCTAACCGCATAAGCGATAATCAGCAAGAATAGTGGATTGCCGTTATCTCCAATCAAAAATGAAAACGAACGCCCCTCCTGAGAAAGAGCCAAATACCCAAAAGCAAGAACAAGTCCCGGCACNGCTAGCGGCAACATGACAAGAGCATCTAGAAGAGCACGCCCACGAATCGTGCTACGAACAATAACCCAAGCAATGGCAAGTCCTATAATCAAATCCAATACCATTGCCCCAGACGCATACAGAAGACTATTTTGAATTGATGGCACTACCAATGGATGGCCCAGTGCCTCTTGGTAATGGGATGCGGTCAACTGCTCAGGCAATATTGTTCCATACCAATCAGTAGAAGTCGAAAGTAAAACCACTCCCAAGTGCGGCAACGAAGCTATCAAAAAAGTTCCTAAAAATAAAAAACTTAAGGACCAACCTTTTAAACCAGTTAACAACTTTTCAGTTTGAATAACTTTTGGCCTAGGAGCAGCTCCTAGCNTAGGACGCCCAAGAAAAGCCTTCGATATTAAAAAAACTGCAGAAGATATGACTAGCATAACAGCAACTAAAGCATAAGGGAAAGGATTGCTATCAAGATCCTTAAGCCCATCATAGATCTGCACTGGCGCAACGCGAGAATAATCAAAAACTAGTGGAACGCCCAACTCTGTGAAAGACCAAATAAAGACAATAGCTCCACCAGCAAAAATTCCAGGCATGCTAAGTGGAATGGTGATTCGCCGAAGCCTCCTCCACGGGGAACAGCCTAAATTTTGAGCCGCTTCTTCCATAGCAGGATCCAAGTGAGCCAATGATGCTGCAATGTTCATATAGAGAATGGGATAAAGGTGCAGTGCATTCATGATCACAATCCCCCAAAATCTACCTTCACCCAGCCAATCAATAGGAGCAGAAGGATCCATTAATCCAATTTTTTCAAGAAAAGCATTAAGCGAACCTGTGACCCCGAGCATCTGCTTTACACCAACAGCACCAACAAATGGAGGCAACACCAGAGGAATTAAAATCAATGAAGATAAAGCAATCTTAAAGGGAAATTGGAATCGATGATTTAGTACTGCCAATGGAAAAGCAATTAGCATGGCAACGAATGTACTAGTGACTCCAAGAATAAGTGCATTCCATAAACCTTCGAGGTAAATTGGATTAACAAAAATTTGAGCCAAATAGTCAAAAGTAAATCCTCCATCCTTNTCAACAAAAGCCTCNCCAATAACCATTAGAACAGGANAAAGAAAAAACACTCCAAANAANAGCGTCACTATTGTAGTGAGAATAACGGCNTTACTCTTTCTCATTTTCCCTCCTCTGCTAGTNGTTTTGCCTCTTTGTAGTTTTTTCTAAAGAATGAACCGAGTTCATTCATCAACTTGACTGCATCTACTTTACTTTTTTTAAGTTTAGACTTAATGGAAGTTCCAGCCAATTCATAGGACACTAGACTAATATCATGAAATTTTTCAGTCGCTTGTGGTGGAAATCCTGAGTCTATCAGAGACTCCCATGCCTCTTTCATCTCATCATGAGCATCAATACACATTACCCTAATAATAATCCTCAGCGGTGTAAATAGATGACCCGTCAAGGATCCGTCATAGTTAAATTTTTTGGCCTGTTCGAAGGGCATTTCCGAACCGTCAATCATTAATCCAAGAGTTTCTCCTTGATAAAGATCAGAACGAACAGGNAAACGGCGAAGCGCCCTGTACTTGGGGCCGGGATGACTACCCGGTGCAGCTGCCCAAATCATTTGACCTTCCTTAGATAGGACAAATTCAACAAATGAATGAGCCAAATCCAAGTGAGGAGCACCTTTCAAAACAGCGATAGGGTCAACACTTATTGAGCTACCTCCGGGAGGCATGACATAACCCACTCTTGATAATCCATCCTGCTTCTTAAGTGACTCTGCAGTCGTCCGACCATAAAAATCAACACACATGCCAGCAATTGCGTTACCCTGTGCTACATCTCTTGGAATTTTAGAAGAACTATCAGTAAAGTACCTAGCATTAGCGCCAATTCTTTGAATAAGACGTAAACTTTTGGCCCAACCTAGCTTAATGAGTTCTTTTTTACTCTTTCCAGAGACATCATTTAATAATTCATTTTGAATTTTTTGCTGCACAAGCATCTCTAGCGCCTTTGTCACAGAAGAACTTTTTGTGGTATCAGCTAAAGCAATTCCTCGAACATAACCTGGATCACCCAAATCATCCCAACTCGTTGGTATACTGAGCCCTCTCTCTTCAAGCAGATCAACATTATAACATATCCCAAAACTTGATAAAACTGATCCAATCCATGTGAGATTAGCATCGTAAAATGTTTCTCCTCCTAAATTTTGTGGAATGCCCCCTTCTTTAAAAAGTTCAGGCTGTGTATCAAAAATACGTAGCTTTTCAAATCGTTCGAGCTTGGCTAATTTTTTATAATCATAAGCACCTCCTCCAAAAAAAACATCAGCATTACAACCATTTTCACCCCTCTCAATTGAAGCTTCAAAACCATTATTAATTACTCGCACACACTCTGAGGTTCCACCCGGAACAAGAAAGTTAACGTAAACACTCTTACCTGTTTTTTGCTGCCAGTACTGAGAGAACGCTTCACCAAATTCGCGCCTTANAGTTTCAGTATGAGGAGTGATTACATCAAGACGCACGTCCGCCTCATTCGCTCCCTCTGTCTCATCGTCACGCAGGACAAGAGGAGCCGCAACCACAATAGCCAGAGGGGTTATAATCAGCAGGATCTTATATAGGACCTTCATAAACTCTCTCGTATTTTTCGTTATATTTAATCCTTTAGAATGATCACGTCTTCAGGTTGAATTTTAAGAACCACGCCTTGCCCTATTTTCAGCACTTGGCGGGGATTCATTTCTGAAACTTGAAACTCGGTATCGTCAGCCATCGCGACTTTGTACTGAATAGTCTCACCTAAATATGTTGTTTCCGTTATATAGCCTTGAGGGTCATTAGGGGCTTTTATTATCTTAATGGCCTCCGGTCGTATTGATGCAGTAACTGACTCCCCGGTTAATGGCTTCCAACCCTCTAAGCTAAGACGACCGAAAAATTGACCAGCTATGGTATCAACGAGTATCGAATTTTTTTCTGCATCACTCTTTGCATGTGCAGAAATAAGATTAGTCTCACCNATAAAAGAAGCCACATAGGTATTTTTAGGCATACGATAAACNTCTTCTGGAGAACCTATTTGTTGAACTTCGCCATTATTCATTACAGCCAAACGATCCGCCATTGATAAAGCTTCTGACTGGTCGTGTGTAACATAGATANCGGTGAGCCCGTTCTCTTTGACAATACGACGGATTTCGGAACGCATTTCCAAACGTAATTGCGCATCAAGATTAGAAAGAGGCTCATCAAGTAACAGACACTTAGGTTTTACAACGAGAGCCCGAGCCAGCGATACTCTCTGCTGCTGACCTCCAGACATCTGATCAATTGCTCGATTTTCAAATCCTGGCATTTTCACCATCTCGAGTGCCTCGCTTACTCTATCAGAAATTTCATTTCGAGGCAGTTTACGTTCCTCCAAGCCAAATGCTATATTTTGCCCAACACTCATATGGGGCCAGAGGGCATAGCTTTGAAAAACCATAGCCGCTTCCCTTTTNTGTGTTGGCAAATCAGTAATGTCTTTTTCACTGAAATAAATACGACCTTGATCAGAACTTTCTAATCCTGCAATACACCTTAGAAGAGTTGTTTTGCCACAACCACTACCTCCCAAAAGAAAAAACAACTCACCTTTTTTAATGCCAATGCTTACATTGTTGAGAGCTTGGACATCTCCAAAACTTTTTGATATCAACTCAGCTCTAATCGCCTCCATACTGCAATACAAAATTAATTTTTGGCTTAGTCTAAGATATAAAGGAATTTCAATGACTGGGCTAAATTCATAGTCTCAGTAATAAGAAACTTAGAGGGTTGTTAAAAGATTTTTATTGTTAAATTTTAGAGGATTAATTAAGCCAATTAATGCTAATCAAGCAGCCGCAAAATACTTATAGCAAAACCACTAACTCAGGCTGATAAATAATTAAATACTTCTTTTTTCAATCATTAGGTTTAAAAACAGCCCTAAAGTAATTCTACAACTCTTAGCCGAAAGAAAACTTTTTTTGAATCTACAGATCCAGAAATTGAATAGGTTAAAGTCAAAGTTCCGTCCCCATTATCTGATTCTTCCTTAAGACTTAATTGATCATCAGACGAAGTCCAATTCTCTAAATCGGTCGAAGTCTCAATAATTATTTTATAGTCTAATGTGTTTTCTAACCGCTTAAATTTGAGATTGAACGAACCTTTTCCGTCAGCACTTTCCGCTCTACCAAAACTCTCAAATATTCTTGAATTAAATTTTCTGGGGTGACTGCCCAGCAAGTATTCAAGAATATTCACAACCCCATCCTTATCGGCATCAGCGAAGGGGCCTGATAATGAGTCATTAGCAATTTCCTCTGGATTAAAAAATAATTCTCTCCAGTCAAATTCTTCATCTTTAATCATTCCTGGGGAGGGAGCAGCCGCTTTCCAATTCTTTGGGTCACCTGCATATCTAATGGGATATTTTCGATGCAGTGAATCTCCAAAACCATCAGCAGAAATTGGCCATGGATCCCTATCAGAATATTCAGCGATATCTATAGAAACCTTTAAATCAGGTTCACCGTTTATCGTCGATGGTTCTGTTATCCTTATCCTAATCCGTTCACCTCTATTATCCAAAGAGCCTGGAAAAGGACCATATATTTCCACCTCTTCAGGTACATTGTAATTCTTTCGAAAATTAGCTGGATCATCTTTTACAACCAAAAGAATACCTCCAGCAACTAGATTCGATTCTGGGACATCAAACTGATAATCTATTCCGCTTATCTCAGTACCTAGAAGATCAACAGGCACTGACCCCATATTTTTAATCTCGATGAATTCTACGTTATCATCTTTGGGGTGATACATTAGCTCAGTAATCACAAGAGGACCTGACACCGGGCTGGAATTTTCTGAACCAAAAGTCTGATTAGACATAGGTTCATATCGGATCTTTCCATCTGAAGTTAGGTGTCTACCTATCGAGACTCCTGAAGCGGAGTCTCCAAAATTAAATCCATTAATATAACCCAGCCTTTGTTCATTAGAATCATTAGCAATTAGAAAGATCTCTTCTCCGTATGAGTCTAACGCAAAAATTTCAATGTCATTTTCATTAAAAGTAAAATAACCCTCAGCAGGTATTTGGGTCCCATCAGGTATCTTGAATTTAGACTCATTCCGAAGATCATCGGTTAATAGCCAACCTGAAATATTCACCGCAAAAGGTTTAGGATTAAATAATTCGATTATATCCACTTGGGGAGGCACAGAATTACTCAGTACTTCATTAACAAAAACACTGGGTACATCTATCTGAGTGGGCTCTTTAATACCAGGAGAACCTAAAAGCGATCTGCTCTGCCGCCATCCATCAACTCCAAGAACCAGAGAATATCCCCGATCTGCAATTTTATTAGAATAAGAAATTGTCTGAATAATTTCCCCGCTAGCAGCAATTAATTGTATTTCCTCACCAGCATTGTCAAGGGCTCCGGAGAATTGTCCTGCCACCACATAATCTTGACCTGCACCATATATTTTTTCAAATTCTTCAAGGTCCCCCACAATCAATGTGCGCTGTCCGGGTTCGAGTGTTAATCCTGGAAAAGTGAATTTGATACCTTTCAGAAAACTTACGCCCGAAAGTGATATTGGTTTTAGTGAGGTATTTTGGAGCTCAAGCCATTCAAAAGTATTATTAATTTCAGAACCTGCGAAATCATAAGGATCGTACATTATTTCCGTAATCTTTAGATTAGATGCAGAAGCAGGATCCTCATTAACCAGATATTCGACTTTTAAAGGTGCACTCCAGCCGGTGCCGACTGGCGTCTGTCCTGAGCTAGTAGAATTTCCACCACGGGTGTCGAATACCCTGGCAAAAATTCGTGCGGTCTTTTGCAACGTAATGGGTCCAGTATATTTGAATCCATTAGTACCACCTTCGCCGGCATCTTCATCGAATCCAGTAACGAGTTTGACTTGATTCAAAAAATCACTACTCGAGGTACTTTCATTTAGCGCGTGAATGGCCAAAAGGTTTTGCCCTGGCTTGAGTTGATTAATAAAATTACTAGTATCAAATTTTTGAAATATTGTCGCCGATCCGTCATCATGAGTCTGCGTGGCTGATGAATTCCATGTGAGATTTCCTGGAGCCTGAGCAGCCGCAATACGCGTTCCATTCAAGTAGGCAACAAACCCATCGTCATATCGCATTTGGAGAATCATGAAATTCCACTTCTCAATATCGGCCTGAGTTAGATTAAACTTTAGTCTTATATAACATGATGTTCTTCCACTCATCTCATCATCAACATCAATATTTATATATGGATCATAACCATTACTTCTTTCGTACCCGACCCCATTAGTACCAAGTATCCAAGAGCTATCATTAAAGTTTAAATCCCTATACCACGATGAACTAATATTAGAGATCGGCACTAATGCTCGAACAGAAACATCTTCATCAACAATCGTAGTTCCATTCAAAGGCCCAGACTCATCAGGCGGGCGAGGGTCAGTTCCATCCAGAGTATAATAAATGTTCTGGCCTCCAGAAAGATTTGCACTTAGTGAAATTGTTGTACCTGCGGGATAAGATCCTGCAATTGTATTAGTTATTGGTTTAGGTGAAAATTGTCTATCCATCCAATCAAGACGAGTTCCTAACCACTCTTTCAAATGATCAACTTCGCCCTGATAACCTCCAAACCTAGGCTGATCAGACCATCTTCTAAAATTCCTCGCCTGAGCCTCATTAAGATCGGACGCCATCCGGTCGATGATTGAATTGACGTTTAATGTGGCAAATGGGCCTTCTCTAAGTTCAAAATATCTGTCTATATAAGCCTGCCAGAAATTTTCGTTATCAAACAATGATCCCCACCAAGGAAAAGTAAAATAGGCAGTTCCTCCAGACCAGGTTGAAGGATTATTATCACGTCCATCAGTTGATTCCATGGATCGGTCGAAGTCCCATATTGGACCATACTCGAGTTTTTTATCTCTTTTTTTATGAAAAAACGTCGAAAGTCTAAGCGCATCTGCGTTCAAAGTTAAAATATTCAGCAGATGGTGATCTACCCAAGACAGTGTATCAATGTATTCCTCATATTCAGAAGTACTCAGAGCAGAACTCATTTCATTGATATAGTTTCGGACCCAATTAATTTGATCATTACTAACATCATCTTCTTTGGGATATACCCAGCCCAACGTTTGCCCTCCCGCTCTCAATCCAGAATCACCAGGATCTAGACGGTCGACTTTAAGAATGTATCCTCCTGTAATTTCTGGCTCCTCATTTACATTTTCAGTCACTCTTTCTATATCGACACGCTCTTTGTCACGGGAAATTTTCTCCATGAAAGTGTAAACACCATCATAATCATTACGATAACTTAATGAGCCTCCATTATCATCTTTGAAGAGCTCCACAAACTTTGTTCTGACTGCATATCTTCCAACCTGATTACTTAGTTCATAGATAAAAGCATTTCTCATCAAACTACGATCGTATACTGATCGTGCGTTGAGAATAAAATCTGATTCTTCTGGAAGCCCTAAAGGTGAGATATTCTTATTCCTGTTTAATTCGTTCCAAGCTTCAATAGAATATGCTTTTTTACTGAAGCCTGAAGATGAGGAGCCTCGCACCTTCCATCCTCCTCGTGTTCCCAGCGAGTAAGGCTTATTAAGTTGAGTCCGACCAGTTTGTGGATCGGGTTCGAAAAAGGCAAAAAACGTAAATGTTTTTCCATTGGCTGCAGTGGTACCGCCATTAGAAAACCTTTCCATAATAACAACAGGAAGATTAGAACTAAAATTTTGGGCATCCGTTGAAAGCCTAATATAACCCTCCTCTGCCACCGGCCCAGGGGTCAATTCTTCCTCAAATGCACGGGCTCGAAGTAATGTCGAACTCTGAATATTAATTGCTTCGCCATTATAAATGGAAGAAGTCTCTGTTGGTATAGATCCATTAGTCGTATACCGAATTTCCGCCTCCGCTGAATTTGTCGACAAACTAACATTTAAGCTTCCTGAGAAACCTCTACCAGGTTGAGAAATCATAACCTTGCTGGCAGGCAACCCTGATTCGGAACCATTATTCTTTTGAGGGGTTGGAATTTGAAAGTATGCGAATTCTGGAGGCACTGGCTCCTCTTCCTCATCAGGTTGAATGATGAATTGAGCTTCGAGACGAGGAAGGGCCAGAAGATCAGAACTTCTTGTATCTCCATTCATCGAATGAATCGCTAATAAGTTATTACCTGTCTTTAATAAGCCCAAGGCTTGTGTAGAAAGATCTGTATCTACAAATGATATCGCCTGACTGTCAGGATGGTCAGTACTTGCGTCCGAGTTCCAGGCAGGAGATGACGGCTTATTTCCTGAAGCTATTTCCACCCCATTAATGTATGCAATAAATCCATCGTCATATTTCATACGAAAGGTTAGAGACGACAACCCTTCCAGAGAATCAATTGAAAATGGAATTCTTATGTATGCGGTGGAGTTTCTATCATAAGTTTCTCCTTCAATATCGCCACCAGCACCTATCAAGTTTTCATACCCACTTGAACGCTCATATCCGATACCAGTTGTCGCGTCTGACCAGGCTTGATCATTATAATTGATCGAACGCCAAGCGGTACCAATATTACTAGTAGGCACTAAGACTTTACAAGCATCCCCTTCTTTCACCAAAGTGCTAGAAAAGCTTGTTGCCTTAGATTTTATTCCATATGAGAAATTTTCAAATTGAACTGGAAATTTAGCAAATTCAGAAACTACCGTCTTACCATCAGGGTCTACCAAACCTAAATACCCACCTAGTTTTGAAATCTTAAAGTTTGTGTGTAATTCGCCATTGTCGCGATCTTTACCAGATGCAAAAACAATCAAATATTCACCTTCAGTTATTGAAACATTGGGGAAACGCCATTTCTCCAAATCATTACTATCATTAGTAAGGTAGTATCCCTCAAGATTAACAGCACTTTGATTCGGGTTGAAAATTTCTATCCAATCAGATGATTGACCGTCCTCATCATAAATCGTTGACTTGTTGAGAGCTAAAAACTCATTGATAACGGGTGATGATAGAGCTCTAAATTCTAAAAAAAGGACTATGGGTATAAAAAAGATTATTGCCAGATAAGGCTTTAGCAAAAAATTCATGGGCAAATTAAATATAGCCGATAAAAAAATTTCCGAATTAATAAAATGTCTTATTAATGAAAAAATAATTTATTAGTTCCCATTCTTTGGAACTCACCTGCAATTANACCTCTCCGTAGGATTTCGTTGATATTGCAGAAAAATTTTTACTTAATCCTAGTATATTTAGTCAAACGCCCAAACCGATTCCATTCCTGTGCGTAAAGGTCACCTTTAACATCAAAAGTACATCCATGAACTGCGACGAGAGCCCCTTCTAGCCAGTCTTCCGGCTTTGCACCATTACCTTTAGACCTATCAGATGGCTCGTCTCCAATTCTTGATACGAGTTGATTGTTTTTGTCGTANANCGACAATCTCCCTCCCAACTCTCCAACGGCAAGGAGATCTCCATAAATATCTGCAGCACAAGGCTGACGTAAATCCGAGTCAATTGTTTTAATGAATGAACCATCCATCGAATGTAATTGGAGCCGATTATTTTCTCTGTCGCTGACTAAAAGAGTTGGAGTGTCTGAACGATTATCAACTAAAATATTATGACAAGTATTAAACTTTCCATCTTCCTTACCTTTNCCTCCAAACGAACTCAGATATTTCCNATCCTTGTCATAAACATGAACGAATGACTTTCCGTAGCCATCAACTATATAAATCTTACCATCAGGCGCCACATCTAAATCAGTAGGATTGTATTCTTTGATATGACTATACATTCCTTCGACATCTGGATGACCTACAATTTGCCAAAGAACCGTGCCATCTAATTTTACTGCAAATACTCTCTTCTTGCTTGGCATGGCAGCTATTAAAGCTTCCTCTCCGTTAATCTTACGAATTTTCATCCCATGCACTCCTTGAAATACTTTACCATCGGTTGTTTTCAAATCTCTTTCATAAACACCATTAGCACCAATTACTTGTATATTCCCAGACGTTGCTATGTAAACTTTACCGTTACTATCAGCAGCCATATCACCATGTAGGCTTCCCAAACTTTTACCCTCTGGGTATATAGGCCAATTACGTAAAACCTGATACTGCCCTTCTCCCTCACCAACTTTAGCCCCTTTTTCAAAATCTGGTTCTGGTGCAGGTTCTGGTGCAGGTTCTGGTGTAGGTTCTGGTGCAGGCTCTGATTTAGCGGTGCCCTCAGAATCACTAGCATTATTACAACTAGAAACAAAAATTGAAAATAAGGATGCTAAGGTAATTAAGGTTAATGAGTCTAAAATCTTTTTCATTGTTAATGATGTTGGCTAATTAAAAAATTATTATCTATGATCAGACAGAGATAGCCAAACCAAAAGATTATAAATACTATCATTCATCTATCAGTATAAAAATATGCTTCCTTTACCATTNAAAATAATTATTACCATTNTCTCTTTNAACTCTTTNGTGACCGCGAGCNTCAAATGGNAAAGGTTCAAATTTGAAGACAAAGACGCATTCATTNTAATGCCGAAAAAGCATTCGGAATTAAATNTACCTTGGGTATTCTATGCGCCGACCCTTCGAGGATTACCAAATGAAAGAGATGAAGGATGGATGATAAATCATTTTCTGGGCGCTGGAATTGCAGTTGCAGGGATTGATGTTGGAGAATCCTACGGTAATATTGAGGGGCGAAACTTATATTCCAAATTTCATAATTTTCTCACTCAGCGAAAAAAATTCAATCCTAAGGCATGTCTGTTAGCCAGAAGCAGAGGAGGACTGATGCTTTATAATTGGGCAGCTAACAACCCAAAAAAAGTGAAGTGTATCGCCGGNATTTATCCTGTTTGTAATTTAAGAAGTTACCCTGGTCTTGAAAGAGCTGCGCCTGCCTACAAAATGAGCGCAAGTGAATTGGCTAACAGCTTAAGTGAAAACAATCCAATTAATAGACTGCAAAACCTTGCAAAAGCTGATGTCCCTATATTTCACATTCATGGAAATGTAGACACCGTTGTTCCATTAAAATCAAATTCTGGAATCATTGCGAAAAGATATCAACGTTTCGGTGGAAACATGCAACTGGTTGTTCCTAAAGGTCAGGGGCATAACATGTGGGAAGGCTTCTTTAAATGCGACGAACTTGTAAATTTCATCATTAATTGCGCCAAAGAAAATAAAGTAAAACCACCAAAGGCTAAATTACTTTGGAAAGGAGGTAAATTTACTGAAGGACCATCAGTATCCTCAGATGGTTCAGTGTATTTCTCCGACGTAGGAGCCAATTTAATTTATAAATATAATCCGAAAACNACAAAAGTGACAAACATCCGTCCATCGAGCGGTAGAGCAAATGGAATCATCTTTGATCATATGGATAGACTAATAGCATGTGAAGGTGCAAATACTGAAGGACGAAGGAGAATTTCCATNACAAAAAAAGATGGTAGTATAATCACTTTGACTGACAACTGGAAAGGCAAACGCCTAAATAGCCCCAATGATTTAGCAATAAATAAAAGAAATAAATTAATCTACTTCACCGATCCTCGCTACGTAGGAAACGAGGAAAGAGAATTAGATTTTGAAGGCATCTTTATGGTNGATTTGAACGGCAATACGAGCCTTGCAACCAAGGACATTAAAAAACCTAATGGGATATTAGTCTCGGAGGACGGCAAAACGATTTTTGTTGCAGATCATGAAATAATTCCCAATGGATCCAGAAAATTACTTTCCTTTTCAATCGAGCCCAATGGAGAACTTTCCAACAAGAAAGTGCTTCATGATTTTGAAGAGGAAAGAGGGATTGANGGCATGGCACTAAGTCCAAACGGTGATATCTACGCCACCGCTGGAAGTGGAAAACATGCAGGAATCTATGTCTTCAGTCACGAGGGTGATCTACTTAGATTTATTCCTACTCCTGGCGATCCTACTAACTGCACTTTTGGGCNTGGAAAAAATCAATGGACCCTCTACNTCACNGCACAANCNCCTAGAGATGNANAAACAAGAACTTACGCTTTATACGAATTAGATTTGATCGAATAAATTATCATCTTCGACCATTGAATTTAACAAGACTATGAAGCACTTCCTTTATGGTCTCATTCTGTTGATAAAAATCGGAACCAAATATTATGACCCAGCCACGGTCTACTTTCCTACCAATTAAGATACCTGAATCCACTCCACCTTGTGCCTGCCCCCAAACTTCCCAAGGGTCAGATCTGCGATAATAATGACTAGCGTTAACATTCTTAATAAACCCATNGAGTTTAATTCCTGTCTTCTTTCCTTCCTCAGTTAATTCCCAACCTGCGGCAGCAGGACCTGAACTTAATCGGCCAAATCCACACTCGTTGATAAATGATAATGCTTCACCAGTTGGGCTAAGAAAAATAATATTTCCTCCCCTCTTTAGATGACCTCGCATTGCTTCCTGCCAAGTCGGACAACCACGACCCTCCACTTCCATAGATTCTTTCATTTTAGTTCGTCTAAATCCTTCCATTTCTGGAACAAGAAGGACCCTCGAACGCTTGAGGGTCCGAACAAAATCTGGATCGGGCACTTTTGCAAAACTTCTTAATAACTTTCTCTGAGGAATTCTTCCCTCCAAAGAGTTTACAGTTTTCAGATACTCGTCATCCTCATCAGAATAACCTCCCCATACAAGCACTGGAGCAGATGAAGGTAATCCCTCTTGTCCGAAGTTGAGCGATTCCACTGAACCTCGGGGAATAGAGATGCCATCTTTACCTAGGGCAGAGATGATAACTTCGTTCTCATTAACCTGTACCTTATCAGCCCATAACATGCCGACTGGAGAGAGAGATACTAAATTTCTAATTTTAGGTTCAGCTATTTCAACTTTAATTTCTTCAGNTTCNTNGACTTCAATTTTATNNTCTTNTGGAACCTTGTTATTACCGTCCTGTTCNATTTTTATCTCTTGAGCTAACTGCCTTTCAACCTCCTCNAGCGTTTCTTGAGAGGCNGGAAATACAAGNGAATTNACCAATGACANAGGAACNTCAGANGANAGTATTGGNCTAGATATTCTTAACCAGTTATCCGAGTCAAGGGAAGGGAGCAACTGACCTGCAATGACTTCTCCTGTCGACAGTGAAGCAATATGTTTTTTGGGAAACTCTGGAAAAGAATAATCAGGGCTTCCATCAGGAACTTTCTCCCTATCAATTCTAATTATTTCATTAATAGGAAGAGGAATGGATAATTCTGTATTTTTGAAAAAAATTATTAACGATTCCTCATTCAGACTAGTGGGCTCTCCAATCAGCTCTGAACCATCACGTAATAATACGCGAAAATCATTATCACCGACAATGATGTCTTCAACTCCATTCGGAATAATGTTTCTTGTAACTGACGTCACCTGATTCATTGGAATATTGATTATTTCATTAGCTCCAATTGTCGGTAGCAGAGATAGGTATTTGTTATTAATTTCAAGCAACTCACCTGATATAGAAATTTCAACAAGGACAGGAGCATTAATATCATCCTCCTCTTTTTTATCTAGATTCGAATCATCCTTATCTATAAGAAGTGGAACAACTTTATCTTCTACCTGTTTTTTAAGATCTTTTATTCTATCAATCAGACCACCTAATATTTTACCATTCTCTTTATTCCTTTCTTTTTCAGCTGCTTCACGCTCCCTCCTAATTTTTTCATCCAATTCAGCCTTTCGGGATTTAATGAGTTCTTCGGTAGGTTTTTTCTCAATAACAATATCGACTTTCCATTGATTAATTCTCTCTTCTGAATACAGCTCCAAAGACAAGATTCCTTGAAAAAAAATCGTACATAAAACGGCCAGAACTAAATTAACTTTTTTAATGAACATGCAATGTCGTTATCGGAGTTTTCAACCAAACCTTTATCGCATAACCACCTGGTGTGTATTCAGCGAGTCCCTTTTCAGTNCCAATTAAAGTATTCCCGTTAGGCAATTTAACTGATGAAGTAATTGTTTTTACACCTCGAGGTTGAATAGTGGAAATTACCTCTTTTCCATCGGGAGAGAATTCAACAAGTTCAACCTCAGCAATTATCTCTTCAGTATCCGTTTTCCTTTCCTCAAGATCTAAAACAACAGACAAATTACCATTTTGATATCGATAAGCATTTTTTGGTTTATTGAGCCCATCAAGACTCCAGATAAGTTCACCGTTTGAATTGTATTCAGCAACCTTNCCTTCATCAGCATGNGCACATAAAAACCGATNNTGACTTAAACCGTGGAAACCNTTTNCAGGAGATGAAAACTCCCATGTNTTTAATGTNCTTCCTAAAACATCGATGATGGTTGCCTTTGATCCAGAAGTAGAAATAATCTGACCATTGTCNAGAAGGGCTGCTCCTGAACTTACAGACATACCATTAACACTCCACAACGGAGNTCCATCAAATGAAAANACTGAGATTGCNCCNCCTAATTTTGGNCCTCCGCTTACGACAAAATTTCCAGAAAAATAATCAAAAGTAAGCTGACCACTCGTCGACCCAGATAAGGATGACACTAGGGCATCATTTTCACTCTTTGTTCCACTAGTTGTGAAAAGATTATATTTCCCCCCCTTACTGGATCCTTTACCAACGATCACTCGATAACTTTCTGAAGCCTTTACTCGAGACCAATCAGCTTTGGACTGATTGAAATCTTTTTCTTTTATATGCTTCCTCCACAAAAGAATGGATTTTTGTCTAAGTTCGTTTGAATCATAGGCTGCAAACCCAAAATCTCTTTTGAAAAATAATTTCAAAAGACGAGCAGACTCGTGTCTCACATTTAGGTCAGCTGAATCAAGTGAATCCATCAAACCTTCAATATTAAAATTGTCAGAGTGAAGCATTTTACCTCTTAAATTTGCGAATATTACCAAGGGTTCATCTACTTCAATACCTTTTCCCATCGAACCAAGTACAAAAGCACTTATCTGCCGCCTAGATGGAGATGAATTTTCTAACTCCTTAATTAATTTGGAAACATCATCTTTGGAAGCACAACGAACAGCGGCACCTTCCATAGCCCTAAACAATTTTCGATATATTTTTGGATCAAAAGTTGAACTAGTCACCAACAAGGAATCAAGATCTAGATTTTTAAAATCAACCAAATCACTACCTAAAACATGATAAAGAACATCAGTATATCGTTTTTTAGAACGGACATTTAATATTGCCTGAATCCTTCTGGACATCTCAATACTGGGTTCCTCATCTAAATTAACCAGTAAATGACCAATTGGAGATTCATGCATCGCAAGCTTCTTTGAAGCTTCATTTCTTTTTCTGAAATCATCACTATCAAGGTCAATAATCAGCTGAGAGACCTCATCAAGCTGATTCTGACTAAACAAAAGAGACTTAATGTTTTCGATAAATGAATCTGAAAGAGGATCAAAGCCGATGTCTCTGAGAATAGAATCGCCTGCATCTAAATTATCCTCTTCATCATTTTCAGACTTCCCATCAGAATTCTTTTCTTCAACAACTTCCTTTTCTTTCTGGGCCGACAACTCAAATGAAGGATAAAAAGTAATGGCCAGGGCCAAAACAAAAAAACGCCAAAGTGTCAGATTTGAATTAATCAATAAAACGAGGATAACTCAATAAGTCGATGCTATCAAGGAATCCTGTAATGGCTCAATCCAGAAAATCAGCCAAGTTGGTTAATTCTAAAGTTTTTGGTGAAAACCTATTCAGAAGACGATTTTCTAGCCTTTTTGATTAGGCTGCTCACAGTAGAACTTGGCTTCGCTCCGTCTCCGATCCATTTATCAACTTTTTCGAGATCAATTTTATATGAGTCCTCTTGCATCGGATTATAATTCCCTACCTGCTCGATAAATCGGCCGTCGCGAGGTGAACGCGAATCAGCTACGACTACTTTATAGTAAGGGCGGTCTTTAGATCCTTCTCTTTTTAAACGTATGACAACAGCCATGATTTTTTCTAATTTATACTGAATACTTTACTTAGCACTCTACAAGGGGCGCTTAATTTGACCCTTTTTCATGAATTGCCAAGAAATATTTCAACTACTTTTCACTTTAAAACTTCATCCCTTTAGGAAAATTGCCCCCTAAATCGCCGAGATCCATGCCTGGACCGCCGAATTGAGACAGCATTTTCTTCATTTTCCCCTTACTTTTCATCATTTTCCTCATCTGTCCGAACTGTTTAAGGAACTGATTAACTTGGGTTATACTATTTCCACTCCCTTTAGCAATTCTTAACCGTCTTTTACCATTTAGTATTTCTGGCCTCTCTCGCTCCTTGAGAGTCATGGATAAAACGATTGCTTCGATTCTTTTGAGCTTTTTATCATCCATTGCTCCTGCCAAACCTTTGAGCTTAGACGCCCCTGGAATCATTCCCAGGATTCCCTCCAAAGGCCCCATCTTCTGCATCATCTTCATCTGGGCAAGAAAATCGTTAAAATCGAAAGTGGATTTTTTCATCCTCTCAGCCATTCGCATGGCATCTTTTTCATCGATTGCCTCTGCTGCTTTCTCAACCAAACCAACAACGTCTCCCATCCCAAGAATTCTTTCAGCTANTCTAGATGGAACAAAAACATCAAGGTTTTCTAACTTTTCACCTTCACCAATATACTTAATCGGCTTACCAGTCACAGAGCGCATTGAAAGAGCTGCACCGCCCCTTGCGTCACCGTCAAGCTTGGTTAAAACAATTCCCGTCAACCCTACCGCTTCATCAAAATGAGTNGCCACGCTGACTGACTGCTGCCCAGTCGCTGCATCTGCGACCAGTAAAGTTTCTTTTGGTTTTAAAAATTCACATAAATTTTTCAGCTCCTTGATCAACTCGTGATCTATCTCTTGGCGACCAGCTGTATCAAATATAAGAACATTGCCGGACTGCGTCTCGGCCCATGAAATCGCTTTCTTCGCCACTTTAACCACATCCTTTTCTCCAGTATCTGCACGATAAACAGGAACATCAATTTCCTTAGCGAGCGTTGCTAATTGCTCAACGGCTGCAGGACGATACAAATCACATGCAACTAAAATAGGCTTGCGACCTTCCTTTTTTAATCTTAGTGCCAGTTTTCCAGAAGTCGTTGTCTTACCGGCTCCATTCAAGCCGCACATTACAATTCTTGCAGGAGGGTTGAGATCTAGAGGAGCAGCGTCGCCTCCTAGTAAATCAACTAAAGCATCCTGAAACACCTTAACAACCTGTTGACCCGGAGTAATACTTTTTAAAACCTTCTCTCCTAGAGCCTCTTCTTTGACCTTTGCAATAAATTCCTTCGCAACCGAAAAATCAACGTCTGCCTCTAAAAGAGACATACGAATTTCACGCATTGCGTCAGAAATATTTTTTTCAGATATCTTTCCTTGCCCTTTGAGCTTCTTAAATACGCCTTCTAGGCCATCTGATAATTGTGAAAACATTTTATGAGTGTCGGCTTTTCNNCGAAAGATGCAAGNGCATCCGATAATTCAATGAAATACTACTTATTGGATTTAATATTAAGATCAGATGCAGCCTTTTTTATAACGTTGCCGATATAATTTTCCCCGTAAGCTCCAATCTTAGCAGAATCTCCTACTTTTGCGATTCTAGTAACAGCGCNCTTGGCACNTTCNTCCATGTGATCNAGAACATTCATTGCTCTNANTCGATGAAATTGATTTTTTTCTGACAATATCTTTTCAAGAACTGGCACCGCTTTTTCAGATTCACCTATATTAAAAAGAGCGTGAGCNGAAGCTGTCCTCACATCTGGGCAGGTGTCTTTTAATAGATTAAGTAAATCCTTTTTTAAAATTTTTGATTCTTTCCCAACAATAATACAGCCAGTAGCTGCCCAATAACGAATNGCCGAATCTTTATGATTCATCATTTCTTTGAGCTTAGGAAGGGATGTTTGATCGGCGGCAGTCGCAAAGTCTGCGGCTTTCTTAATTTTCACTAATGGATATTTCGAATTATTTTTACCTAANTCGTGAGGGGTCAATTCACCTCGTCTCTCATGCATTTCACCTTCAGGCAAAAATCCAAGATCCCTAATCTCNATCTGCCACCTGTGGAGCTCAGCTGCCAAACGCTCACGATGAGAAGCGTGAGATTGACTGTCAGCAAGATTATTGACCTCGTGCGGATCATTAAGAGTATCATAAAATTCTATAGGGGGCTTGGTCTTCCAAAAAGCACTTTGGATATCATTAAGTTTACCTTGATCAAACATTTCTTTCCAAATTCTNGTCGTATCCGTTTGAAACATATANGCAATNAACTGACCATATATTTGGTGAGGATTATAATTTCTAATATATTTATACCTTTTATCTCTTACCGCACGAACCATATCATAGCGTTCATCCATTCTGCCTCGAAAAGCATGAATNNATTCCCGAGGCTTTTCAGAGTGAACTCCTAGAAAAGCTTTACCGTGCATGTTTTTTGGAGGATCAATGCCTGCCAAACTGAGCGCTGTAGGACCTAGATCCACAAAACTAACAAGCCTGTCTGTTTTTGCACCTGGCTGCACCTCACGTAATTCTTNCCATTTATCTGGAATNCGGACCAAAAGAGGAATATGAATTCCTGAATCCCAAAGCCATCTTTTGTGCCTAGGCATACCTGAACCATGATCTCCATAATAAAAGACGATTGTATCCTCCGTTAAACCGGCCTCATCCAATTCNTTTAATGTCTTGTCNACTAATCCATCAAGNTTAGTAACATTTGCGTGATACTGCGCCCAGTCCCTTTTGGTTTCAGGTATATTAGGGTGGTACGGCGGTATGGAGGCNTCTTCAATTTTNTGATGAGGAAAGGATTTTTCTCTTAGTCTGATTTTACTTTCATGAGAAATNGTATGATTAAAAATTGCAAAAAATGGCTTTCCTTTTGGCGCATTTTTCCAATGCGCTTTCCTACCAGATTCGTCCCATGATCCTTTAGGTTTAACGAGATTATAATCTTCTTTAGAGTTATTCGTGCAGTAGTACCCTGCATCTCTCAAATGGTGGGAATAAAACTTTATTCCTCTTGGTAACTGGGCCCGACTCCTCATATGCTGACTGCCTAATGAAGGTGGATACATCCCAGTAATAATTGTTGAGCGTGCAGGAGCACATACTCCNGCAGTGGCGAAAGCATTAGTGTAGATGGCACTTTCTTTGGCTAAATTGTCCAATGCTGGAGTGTGAGCATAATCCAGTCCGTAGGCCCCAAGGTCTGGACCATTATCCTCACTGGTGATCCATAGAATGTTGGGTCTCTGATCAGCTAGCAGAGCTGAATTCAGAACAAGAAATGATAAGATTAAGGAAATTTTATTTTTCACCCTTTCAGATTAGACCATTGAGCTCAGTTGTCGAATCAAGAGAGAAATAATAGGATGAAAACATTATATTTTAAGGGATCCAGAGAACTTTTTTTATAATAAATTCCATCAGCATTCCGTATATCTCTGATTGCAACGTTGCCATCCACTTCTCAGGATTCGGTGACATATCCATAACACCATCTTCATCAGGTAAATCATACTTGTGATGTATAACTATTCTGGCCTGATTCAAGGCACTGCACCAATGATTGGCATGAGCAGTTGGGATTATAAGCTGATAAAGATTTAAGTCTCCTTCCCTAGTCATAATTGATTTACCAAGATCATCAGCAACAATCTTCAATGCATCTTTAAATTCGATCTGGAGATCCGGCTTAATAAATTCATCCCAATCATTTTCTAGATCAAAAGATTTATCAGCATCGAGGTCTGCGTCGGGTGCTATCGGAGATGGATACAATCTATCCAAAGCTCTATCACAACCATTAGGATCAGCCGAGTCAGGAATTCGTGAGAGCATCAAATGCTCCAATTCAGAGACCTTACTGAGAGTCCATGTCGAATCGTCATTTTTGATCAGTTCCATCCTTGTGGACGCTAATCGATTGGCTCCATAACTGCATAAAGCTGGTGCGACTGGAGCTGCTGAACAAAGAGCTCAGCTTTTTCTCTTTCACCGGTCCATACAACTGCACTACCTTCATAGTGTACCTTGAGCATAAGCTCCACGGCTTTATCCTCCGAATAACCAAAAATTCTTCTCAGGATCAGAGTCACAAAACTCATTAGGTTTACAGGATCATTAAGAATCATGACTTGCCATGGTTTTGTGACCTCGTCCAAAACATCAACATCAAGTTGAGGAGATTCCTCAATTTCAACGTTTGATTCAAGAGTAAACATGGCTAAAAAATTTATGCAGTAAGCTTCAAATCTCCGCTATTTTCAGAAAGCATTTTCCCAAGGCGATCCGTGAAATTTGGAAATTCACTATAGAAGAGTTTCTCGCATTCGTACATATTCTCAAGAGAAAATCTTGTTGTTTTTTGACCGCAGACCCATTCCATATAACTGTAGGAGATCATACTTTGAAGAAGCGGAATATTGAATGCTGAGCATTGAATAGAAAATGCTGTAGTAAAAGTACAATTAGGGTGATTTTGAAAAATTCTCTTCATTAGTCTCATTCCTTTTGCACCTTCTCTAGCATCAAAAATTGCTGCCGAAGCTTCAACCAATCTTGATGCATATTGGTCCTCTAGTTCTTCTATAAAGCTCTTATCTTCGGCAATTATGGCAGAACAGTCGCCCTCATTTGCTAATTTCGAAATTTTAAGAAAATGAGGAATCAACAACTCTTTAAATCGACCGTTAAAAAATTCAGACCAAGACTCTACTCTATCATCAAATACAAGTGCAAAGTCCACAGATATGCCAATTATAGAATGTCTAATGGCCCTGAAGGTTTCATGACCGTCACCATATTGATCTTTATAAATTGTATCCAATTGAAATGATTTAATATTGTTAAAATTAAATGTTCTACGGTTTTGTTTTTCGATCAACTCAAGAAACAATGATTTTAATATTAATTACGAAACTTGAAGACAAGAACCTAATATCATTTCTTGAAGAGATTTCATTTCTTTAAATTCTGCATTTGAACCATCTAAATATCCACCTAGATGAAGCATTCCATGTATTATATAAAGGAGAATTTCATTTTCTAAAGAAACTTGCATCTCTTCTGAATTGGAAAGAGCGGTTTCTGCACTGACCAATATTTCACCGTAATCAAAAGTTATGACATCAGTCGGAGACGGGTCATTCATAAATTCGCCGTGTACTTTCGTAATTTGCTTATCATCAATAATACTTATTTCTATCGAATTTAACTCCTTCAACGGTGCACTTTCCTTGGACTTCCTAAGACATAGTTGGAAAGCTCCATGAACTTTTGACTTAATATATTCTAAATCAAAGTTAATTGAATTCTGAGAGTCGATAACCGTTAAAATAATTTTTTCACTCATCAAATGTTTAATAACATCAGAGTCTATCATGACAGAGATGAAGATCTTATAAACTAGGACCCATTTTCATTAGTTCCAGATCTACTCTTATCTTTACTCTTTCTTGACCCATTTAATTCCAATTCAGTTTCATCCTTTGGATAGGTTATCCTATTATGAAACATACTCCTTAATGTAGCTTTAAAACTATCAGAGATCAGAGTAATTTCCTTTAACGTCAGATCACAGTCTTTGAGCTGACCATCCAATATTCTTGAATTAACAATTTCATCAACTAGTTGTGTTATCTTCCCTGGAGTGGGTTTTTGCAGGGTTCGCGATGCACTTTCAATTGCGTCTGCCAAACTAATAATTCCACTTTCTTTGAACTGAGGTAACGGACCAGGATATCGAAAGTTGTTCTCTGACACCTCAGGAATATCATCCTCATTAGCCTCACCATTCTCAACCCTCTCTCTTACCTCATTCTGTTGCTCCAACGCACGGTGATAAAAGAATGAAATCATTGAATTCCCATGATGCTGTTCAATGACATCTACGATTTGAGAATTGAGCCTTTTCTTCAAGGCCATGTCGACTCCCTCCTTGACGTGCGCAATAATGACTAGAGCGGACATCGTTGGAGTTAATTCATCATGGGGATTATTCCCGTTATTAATATTCTCTATAAAATATTCAGGTTTATGAAGTTTTCCTATGTCATGAAAATATGAACATACTCTACACTTAATAGCGTTCGCCCCGATGGTTTCAGCAGCGGCCTCAGCTAGATTCGCTACAAT
>NYVP01000005.1 GCA_002684575.1 Verrucomicrobiales bacterium | reverse complement strand
GACCAAAAAAAAGCCACAACAGAGATGAGTTCTGCATTCAGATTGAATCTAACAATTCTTTCGTGCTTGGCACTAATGGTGGGAACTTTCTTTATACTACAATCAATGGAAGCCTCAATCATTAGACGAAGAGGAGAAATTGCAATACTTAGATCACTTGGAATACCTCCATCAAACATATTCAAGATATGGCTNACTGAGAGTTTAATGATTGGATTTATGGGCTCACTTTTGGGTGTGNTNATTGGTTTTGTTTTGGCGCAGGCGGTGGTTCGAGCNGTNGTCGGTACCGTTAANCAACTCTACTATGAAATAACAAGCTCTGGTGCCTCAATGGATTGGGGAGAAGCTTCCTTAGCAATAGCATTCGGTATAATCGTCAGTTTAGTTGCAGGCTATCTACCTTCAAGAGAAGCTGCCAAAGTCGAACCTGCNTCAGCCGCAAAAAGTGGAAGCAAAGAAGGTGGATCTCTGCTATTTTTAACTCCTAGAGTTGGTCTTTTATTATTAGCTATAGGCTACGCATTTGCATTTATTCCTCCATTAACAATTGAGGGAAAACCAATCGCTTTGGGCGGATATTTATCTGCCCTGTTTATTGTCACTGGCTGGGGAATCTTCTCCACAATGNTATTTCCTATAGTCACAAAAATGTTACCAAAGAACCCAAGCTCTATTTACACCAAAAGCCAGTTTAGAAACCCTAAGGGAAGACANAGACTTGCTGTAGCTGCCTTGGTCGCAGCTTTCGGAATGTCTTCAGCCATGGGCATTCTTATCGCAAGCTTTGATAAAACTTTGAACTCNTGGATTAGTCAGGTCTTGAGGGCTGATGTATATATAGCCGCGTCTAAGGGAAACAACTCTGACACTGATTTATATATCCCGACTGATACTTGGTCTCAATTTTTAGATAAAGAGACCGAAGGCATGGATTTATTGAGACAAAGAAGAATTACTTTCAAAAACAAAAAAGTTTGGTTAGCTGGTACCGAAAGAAATACTAGCTCTGATAGAAAGCTTGAACTTTCTTGGGTCAACAAACCGGAAAAGGAAATTCTTGCTGAGGGTGATACATGGATTAGCGAGCCCATGATGAGAAAATTTTCTTTGGCCACTGGAAACACCATCAGTATTCCAACTCCTGTCGGATATCAAAACCTAACAATCACTGGAGTATATGCTGATTACAGCAACGAAACTGGAACAGTAATGGTCAACAGGCGATTCATGAAGAATTTTTATAATGATAACTCAATATCTAATGCAGCTATCTATCTCAATCCTCAAACCAATCCTGATGAATGGGTAAATAAAATACAAAAAAAATTCCCTAATATCTTCATAAGAACCAATAAAAAACTTAGAAATGAATCACTAGAAATATTTGAACAAACTTTTTCAGTAACCTACGCACTCGAGTCAATTGCAATTTTGATTGCAGTCATTGGCCTTGGTCTCACCATGACAGGCTTACTCCTTGAGCGAAAAAATGAATTAATAAATCTGAGACAAATCGGTACAACCCGAAACCAAATTGCAAAGTCTGCAATGTTAGAGGGGCTTACTCTAAGCATTGTAGGAAGCATTGGCGGAATAGCACTAAGCCTTTCTCTCGGATGGTTGCTAATTTACAAAATTAANGTGCAAAGCTTTGGTTGGACACTCAGCCCTTCAGTTCCAACTTTAAGTATTTTTTCATTATTCGTACTAATGNTCACAATCAGCTCAGCTGTCTCATGGTTAGTAGGCAAAAAAAATGCAATCCTTGACTTTGAATTGACTTCAAAATGACTTTTACAATTAGAACANTATTCNTTGCTCTTGTTTTAAATTACATCTCACTNGNGCAAGCCNTATCCCAAAAGCAATGGTCCTATCCCACCAAAGGGTANGTTTNTCAATTTCCCAAGGACCATGGATCTCATCCAAATTATAAAATTGAGTGGTGGTATATAACGGGACACGTAAAAGGAGATGATAATGATTACCTTGGATTTGAATCTACATTTTTTCGAATTGGACAAAAAGAAGGNAGTGACATTCATCTTGCCCACATGGCTATCACTGACATCAAGAGGCAAAATTTCTATCACGAGGAGCGCCTTAATAAAGAGGGATGGAATGCGTATTCAAAAACTGGCGATCTTGATTTAAAGAATGGAAATTGGACGCTTAAAAGATCAAAGGACAATCAATTCTTACTTAATTTTTCNATCAAATCTGATTTTCTAATAAANCTTAAACTCACTCCNCAAAANCCATTNGTAATTTTCGGAGAAGATGGNATTTCAAAAAAAGGNCCATCAAAGACTGCCGCAAGCCATTACATAACTTTCAGCCGTTTGGGTGTAAGCGGCACCATCCTATCCGATAAAAAAGAGCTTAAAGTCACAGGAAACGCTTGGATGGATCATGAGATATCATCAAGCCAACTTGATGAAAATCAGGTTGGTTGGGATTGGGTGAGTGTTCAGTTGAATGATAACCGAGAGGTAATGGCCTATATACTAAGAAATAAAGATGGATCCATTTCAGATTTCTCAAAGTTAGTCTGGATCAGTGAAGATGGTGAATTNACTCATCAAAATCCNGATGAGTTTCAATGGATACAAAACGGAAACTATAAGAGCAGAGAAACTGGCGCCNTTTATCCNATNAGCCCATCCTTCNCAACNAAAGATCCAAAAAGTGGAACAATTCGAAAATTCACAGTTATTCCTTTGATGGAAGAACAAGAAATTCCAGGAAAGATTGGGGGTGTCCCCTACTGGGAAGGAGCTTGCGAAGTTGCAAACGAAAAGGGGCAGGTCTTTGGAACAGCCTACCTAGAGCTTTCTGGTTATAGTGGAAATCTGAAAAAAAGATTAAACTAGTCATCATTGAATGATACTTGATCAATGATTTCACCCTTGTTAGACGAGATAAATCAGTTATTCGACAACCTCGGTCAGGGCCCCGTCACCAGTCAATACTCCCTGAAGAAGCCATGACAAATTAAATCTCGCAATGTGCGAACCTTTAAAAGGGTCGTGTTCATAATGAAGATAAATCCAACCCTCGCTTGGAGTGCCATGTCGACCAACACTCAAAGAGGAGTATCCGCTACGATCAGGATCAACAAGTCGCTTTACAGGCCAAGTCTTACCACCATCCAAACTTGCCCAGACAGAGACTCTTTCTCGAACAGATGCATCTGTATCCAAATTACTAAAAATGATAATATTCTTATCATTCGATGGAATCCGAACCATACCCGCCATACAACCATAGGCCCGGCCTTGGTCACCATCTGGTAAAGCCTCTATGATTTTCCATTTTTTCCAGGTCTCACCACCATCATCGCTCCATGCTTCGCGCCTGCGACGATTGTTAGGCCTTTCCGGCCAGTGAACTCTTGAATTGTAATATACTCGACCATCTGAAAGTTGTACTAGGGCNGCTTCGCCTGTTCCGTTTTCAGGGAACGGACTACTGGTTTTCCAGTTTACACCACCATCATCACTGTAAATCGCATTTGTATAATGCTTTGACCACTCTGCCTCCCTTTCATTGGATCCGTAAAAACGCGTTGCCCTTAATAGCCGGCCTTTTTTAGGACCAAACTCTAAAGTTATCCCGCTTTCATTCATGTGCATCGAGGGATTGTTCCCATTAAAATCTTTTTTGATAATTGTTTCCTGTGAATTCCAAGTTTTGCCGTCATCCTTACTCCGATAAACTGTAAGGGGTGCAGGCGGCTGCCTATCCTCAACGAAGATAAGAATATCCCCAGAACCAGTATCAACTATTGATCCTCCACCGTTGTAACCCTTTTCTGCGATGGTTATCGGTTTACCCCAAGACTTTCCTCCGTCCTCACTCCGTCGAATAGTAACACCTGAATTACCCCAAACAGCAATAACGGTTCCCTTGTTTGTTACCACAACATTGGGATAACGCTGATCATTAAAAAGCCTTTGTTTTTCAAATAATGGATCACCAATAAATGGACGAACTCCTTCCTCAGCATTGATCAAAGAAGAATAACNAAAGAAAACTCCTGTGAGTAAAATAAGAAATTTTGAAGTAAACAATTTTAACAGATGTAACGGATTGATTATTTCGGATCTTTGACCTGCTTCTTAGCTGCCCAATAGATTGAACGTATCACAAGCTTTTGGAGAGCGGGATTATCCCAAGCTTTTTGATCATGCCCCAAACCAGTATTAAAAAGCCTTCCTTTTCCGTACTCATGAACCCAAATCATAGAATGGTTCTCATTACCTCGGTCTATCCTACCAAGATGATGCAAATTATCCTTACTTTCTGGATGCATTTTGTCTCGATAAGATTCATCACTAATTTCAAAAGAATCCATTCCCTTAGTTATGGGATGCTTTTTGTCGGTAAACACTATNCGGAAAGTACCCCCTCCATGACCAATAAACTGACCTCCAAATATTTTCCAATAGGCATCAGATTTTTTAAACGCATCAGTAGCATGAACACCAACAATTCCTCCACCGTTTTTTAAATATTCCTCCAGACCACTTTCCTGCGACTTGTCGGTAAAGTTTCCTCCCGATCCAAAAAACAAAACCACATCATACTTCTTGATATTTTCAGCTTTAAGATCATCAAGCTTATTACTGAAAATCAGTTCGAAATCTTCCTGCTTTTCAAAGAGAGGAACGATTGATTCATAGTACCCTTTCCAGTCATGATCCCTACCTCCCATGTAAAGTATTTTGATCTTCTCATGATGGTCTGCGTTTACGTAATGCGAACCTAAGATAAACACTGTAAAAATCAGTGATAATTTAAATTTTATAAAATTCATTACTAAGGCTAACAGATTTAAATCACACCTGTAAGTTTTTTTTATAAATCAGGGTTATTGAACGGAATCTCTACAATATCATTGGGTTCCAATTTAATTTCGCTAATTTTATAATCTTTAACCAAGTTATAATATATTTTTTCTTCACTTCTTGTTATTTGAATATTTTCAAGATCAGCAAATTCAGTAAAACCGCTGCAAGTATCTACGGCTTCAGATAAAGTTAGAGTTCTATCGAAGAATACTGCTCTTTGATAATTAACTTGACCTTTAATGATTACAAAATTTTTTGAGCCCTCAACTTTTCCCGAGCCGAGCCTACTGGAATAACTTTTTATTTTTGGACTTAAATAATTCTCAGGCAAAGAACATCCAAACAAACTAATTAAATTCAAACTTATAATGAAAATTCTAAGGCTTCTAAAATTTAACAACTTATAAACTAAAAATATANGATTTCTCATTGAACTAAAATTTCTTTAAGGGCCTTTCAGCCTGATAAGCAACGTCTTGCAAAGACTTTTCCCAGGCAAATTTTCTTCTAGTCAATTTGAGGGTTGAACTGAAGTTCCATACAAAGTTCAATCAGTCACAAGTTAATGGAAAAATCAAAAAACTTTTTTGCAAGCCTAGGAGTCATTGGTGCATTATATTTTTCTCAAGGAATTCCAAACGGGTTTTTCCGACATACTATACCCGTAATATTTAGAGAAAGTGGGCTAAGCCTAGAACAAATTGCTCTTTTCTACCCTGTCCTTTTTATTCCTTGGATGCTGAAATTTTTGTGGGCACCAATAATCGAAAGGTTCCATTCTGAAAATCGAGGTAAATACCGCTCATGGATAATACCCCTCCAAATCGCAATAGTGGTAATCCTATGTTGCTTAGCATTCTGGGAAATTGGTGGACACATTAGTCTTTTTATTGCTGGAGTATTCTTGATTAACATATTTAGCTCAATGCAGGATATTTCTATAGACGGACATTCAATTACTCTGTTAAAACTATCACAAAGAGGATGGGGAAACTCTGTTCAAGTGGGAACATTTTGGTTGGGCTACATAATAGGAGGAGGTCTCATGCTGATTCTTTTCAGTATTATTGGTTGGAATAATATTTTATTCCTAATGGCTTCAATTTATATGATCGCCATAATCCCAATCTTAATAAGTAAAGATCATAAGTTAGTCAATAACCCCAAGCCGTCTCAGGCAAAAGAAAATAAGTGGATTTGTATTGTAAGCTTCCTCAAACAACCTCAAATAATCGTAGTGCTTCTCATTGTTTCATCATACAGAATTATCGAAGGTTTTATTCGTTCCATTCTGCCTGCAATGCTTAAAGACTGGGGTATGAATTTTTCTGAGATTGGATTTGTATTGGGTATAATAGCCCCAGTCTCCGTATTACTTGGGGCAATATTTGCCGGTTTTTTTATTAATAAATTTGGGCGCCTGAGATCATTAATTATATTCGGATTATTTCAGCTTTTATCAGCCTTAGGATATATAATATTATCAAATTATTCGGATGCTCCAGAAATGAGTAAAATTATACCATTCGTCATGATCGATCATTTTATTTCAGGCTTGGTCACTGTTTCATTATTCTCATCAATGATGGATTGGAGTCGAAATGACTCTCCTGGTTCAGACTACACATTTATGGATTGCATGGGTGTNTTTGCGATGATGCTGGGTGCTGGTATCAGTTATGGAATTGCAGACAAATTCGGCTATTCGATGTGTTTCATTATCTCTCTTCCATTAATAGTGTTATCGATTTTTATTGTTTGGAGGCTCTATAAAAAAATTGATAATAATTATTACTGGATGCAATTTAACAAATAGAAACCAATATTGAATCAATAATCTAAAATTATACCTGGAAACGTTTCAGGAGAAGATCAATAATAAGCAATAGTAAATAAGTTATTTAAACTAAAATTCAATGGTTCAGTCACTTTTTAGAAAAATGACAGAAAGAGAAAAAACACCTCAAATTAGATGAGTTTATAGGACCTCCAATTACTGTTCAACTTTACCACAGTAACACGCTGCAGGTGGTATAACATCAGCGCTAATCCAAGCTAAACGAAAAGCTTTTTCTGCNTGCCTTGCTTCTCCTTTNCGCCCTTGACCTTTCAAAGCATCCCTTAACCCTAGCAGAGCCCAACCATTTGCAGGATAAACCTCAAGATCACGAATAAATATTTTTTCAGCCTCTTTGTATTTACCATCGACAATGAGTAATGCACCATAGGAATGACGTGCCGGCATCATCCAAGGAGCTGGCTCGGCGTAGACAAAATTTTCCTCTATTGCCACGGCTTTTTTGAGCTCTTCCAGCCCTTCAGATCGCCGCCCCGCTTTAAAGGATGCCTCACCTCTTAAAACATGTTGCGCTATTTTCATAACCTCACTNGCTGGTTGATTTCCAAGATTACGTTCCTTNGCATTTAAAAATTCAACCGCNTCATCAAGTAAAATGATATGCTCAGCTGCTTCTTTATGGNGGCCAGTGTTTGCATAGGCCACCCCGCGAGCATAATGCTGCATTGCTTTTCCGACGAATGCCCACTCTGGAGGAGATGGTTCCTTTAGAATTTCCTCCCACATACCGAAGCGAACAAGAACATGCCACTTACTGGCAGCAACGCCATCACTAAAACCTGCTAAAGCNTCCATCAAAGTAGGCGGAACCTCCCTTTCGATGGCNCGCGAAGCTGAAAGGGCTTCTCGTCGACGACCCTGCATCGTTGCCGCCCAGGCCAAAAAATGTCTATTGTGTGCCATGTAAACACGGTACTCACCAGCATTAGGATCACCTTCAAACCAAGCATCATCAAGTGCTGCCGCACGACGGTTACAATTAGCGGCATCATCATACCTCCCGGTTTGCATCCAAATATGGGAAGGCATATGAACTAGATGTCCAGCCGCCGGAATAAGATTAACAAGCCTGTCGGCTGCAGGCTCAGCGAGCTCCGGCCAAGGTGAAGACTCCATCGTATGAATATACAAATGATTCGCGGCAGGATGATTGGGGTGTTGACGCATAACTCCCTCGAGAATTGCCCGAAATTGAGGTGTCTTCTTTACTGGTTCTCCCTCCAGAGTCCAATAATTCCATGGCTGCATACAAATCATTGCTTCCGCAGTCCAGACCGCTACATCAGGATCCATTGGAAACTTTTTCATTACCTTGTTCATCTGAGAAAGATAAGCTTCATTTTGTTCGGTGAGATCATCAGGTACTGGCCATTGGTATCGATGGACTAATGCCTCAATAAGGGCCCTGTTTGCTCCATTCTCTTTTTCCCTGTGCTTAAAAGCCTGTTGAGTAGCAGCATAGGACCATTGATCCTTAGGCTGATTAATTCCAGGATTATTCTGATTAGGCCCTCCAGAATAACCGATACCCCACCATGCCATAGCAAAACCCGGATCAATACGAGTGGCTTCTCGGAAAGATGAGATAGCACCATCAAAGTTATAACCAAGCATTAATGCCATTCCTTGATCATACCAACGCCTAGCCTCTTCTGATTCAGTAACAACTTCTCGTCGATAATCTCCTAAACGATCCAGAATCATTGGAGGAGTTGGATCCGGTAACGGTGGAAGCGAGGCCTCAGGTTTAGTTTGTTTTTCTGCAGACACATTAAGGCATCCACTAACAATTATTAGACCAAAAAATAAGTTCTTCATTTTAATATATCTTATATATCAATTTATTAGAACTACTATTTAGTTCCGGACATTTTCTGGCAAGATCAAAAAAGGGTGCCACCATAGAAATGGTAGCACCCTTTAAGTTTGATAATTTTACTTTTTAGTACTAACTCCACTAGTCCCTTGACCACCTGATACAGGAGACCAATGCTGAGCACGAATCTTCCAAGAATCTCCCTCCTTTGCAAAAACTACAGTTGCCCGAGTCATATAATGATCCACGGCAGGCCTTCCTACTTGCTTTTCAGAACCCTCTGCATAAAACATAGCAACGGCAACCTTGCCAGGCTCGACCGGAACAACTGTTATATGTACAGGCCTAATTGTATTATTTTCAATTTCATTAAATTTCGCATCCTTTTTAACATGTTTTAAAAAGCCACCACTGGACCAAAACTGATAAGAACCTTTATCCGAAATCATTGGAGTCCAA
>NYVP01000004.1 GCA_002684575.1 Verrucomicrobiales bacterium | reverse complement strand
AGAGGAATATGGGAAATTTTATTTTTTATGGACCTTCTCATCAAGCCCTATCATTCATGACGGAAAAATCATTCTTCAAGTACTTCAAAGAGACACTCCAGTTCACCCTGCCCAGCAAGGAGGAGGAAAACAAAGCTCATATATTCTCGCACTTTCACTAGATGAAGGAAAAGAAATCTACAAAACTCCTCGGCCTGACGAAGCTAAATCAGAGTCTAAAGAAGCATTCAGCACACCTATTATTCATAAATTTAATGGAAAGCCTCAGCTATTAATCACTGGAGGTGATTGTATAACAGGACATGATCCTAGTACCGGTAAAGAGATATGGAGATGGGGAACTTGGAACCCAACAAAAATTGGTCACTGGAGACTAGTGCCCTCTCCTGTTGCAGGTAATGGTGTAGCTCTTGCCTGCGCCCCCAAAGGCGATCCGGTTTATGCTGTGAAATTAGGTAAGTCTGGAACTCTCCCTAATTCATCAGTTTCTTGGAAGGGTAAAGATGAAGCTATCGCTTCGGATGTTCCTACTCCGTTATTTTATAATGGATATTTTTACGTTGCACATAATGGGAAAAAACGTAGCCACATGTTAAGTTGTGTTGAACCATCCAGTGGAAAAATTATATGGAGTGAAGACCTGAAGGTTAATGGAAAAATAGAAGCCTCGCCTACAGCTGCTGACGGAAAAATATTTGTTATAACTCATCACGGTGAAGTTGTTGTCGTGGCTGCAGGAGAAAAATTCAAAAAAATTCATCAAACCGATATGGGGCCAGGAAGAAACGGTATAGTTAGAAGTTCTATAGCTTTAANTGATGGCACCGCACTAATAAGAACTGATGATACACTCTTTTGCGTAGGTAAATAGGGAATTGCCAAATTTGGACAACTCATCATCATAATTCTGCGTTAAAAGAGTTATCCAATAGAAATATGAAAACTTATATAGCACTTCTTAGTGCCATCTCCACAGCAATTGCTTGTACCTTACTGGTAGCAAAAGACTCAGTAAAAGATCAATCAAACGAGTCCAAAATTCTAAGCAATACACGACAGCTTACTTTTGCAGGCAAGCGATCTGGTGAGGGCTATTATAGTTCTGATGGCACCCAGATGATTTTTCAAAGTGAAAGAGAGCCTGGGAATCCTTTCTACCAAATTTATTTAATGGACTTGGAAACCGGGGATACAAATAGGGTCTCCCCAGGAATTGGCAAAACTACCTGTGCCTGGATTCATCCTGAGGGGGAGAAAGTCATGTTTTCGTCCTCTCATTCTGATCCTAATGCTAGAGCAAAGCAGGTTGATGAAATTGAAGAGAGAAAAAGTAGAAGAATCAGAAAATATTCCTGGGATTATGACGAGAATTATGAAATCTGGGAGACTGCAACCGACGGCTCTAATCCTGTTAATTTAACAAACTGCAAAGGGTATGATGCCGAAGGCTCATACTCTCCGGATGGCAACTGGATTGCTTTCGCATCAAACCGTCATGCTTACGCCAAGAAATTATCTAATGCAGAGAGGGAACGTTTCGAAATCGATAAATCCTACTTCATGGAAATTTATATTATGAAGTCTGATGGGTCTGAACTCAGACGTCTCACGAACACACCTGGTTATGACGGAGGTCCATTTTTTTCACCAGACGGTAATGAGATATGCTGGCGTCGCTTCTCTGAAAAAGGAGATACCGCCGAAATCATGACAATGGATATTCGTTCAGGCGAAGAAACCCAACTCACATCCCTCGGAGCATTATCATGGGCTCCATATTTTCATCCTAGCGGCGAATACCTGATATTTGCGACTAACAAACACGGCTTTGGAAATTTTGAACTTTACCTAGTTGATGCTGCAGGAAGAAAAGACCCTGTGAGAGTTACATCAACCGAAGGTTTTGATGGATTACCAACATTNAGGCCGGATGGCAAAATACTTTCTTGGACCAGTAACAGGACCACACAGAAGAAGTCCCAAATATTTGTAGCAAACTGGGACCATCAATCTGCATTAAGTTCTTTAAAAGAGAGCCAAGATCGAAAGACTAAAGAAAAAATAGTTAGTACTGATCCCTCAATTAACTCCAAAGATATCGAACAGCACATTAGGTATCTGGCATCAGAGGAGCTTCAAGGTCGATTGACTGGCACTGAGGGAGAGCGGTTAGCAACGAAATATGTCGCAGATTATTTCAAAAAAATTGGTCTGGAACCTGGCGGTGAGAAGGGAACATTTTTTCAATCTTTTGATTTCACCGCCGGCATTGACCTCGGGGACAATAATTCTATCTCGGTATCCGGAAAAAATAATAATTTAGATCTTAAAATCAATGAGGACTGGCGGCCACTCTCTTTCACTAAAACTGGTGATTTTAAAAAATCAGAGATTGTCTTCGCTGGATACGGTCTTGAAATTCCTGAGGGTAAAAATGAAAATGGAGAAAAGCTAGAACTTTATAGTTCTTATTTTCATCTCGACGTCAAAGATAAGTGGGTCATGGTCTTTCGTTATATGCCAGAAGATCTCACGGAGGCTNAAAGAAGAAGATTCTCCAGATACTCTCATCCAAGATACAAAACAATGATCGCCAGGCAAAAAGGTGCAAAAGGGATAATCATCGTCAGTGGGCCTAATGCAAAGGTTAAGAGTCAATTAATTCCTCTTGGGTCAGATGCATCAATGTCTGATTCTGGAATGGCCTGCATTTCAGTAACAGACAAAACAGCTCAAGAAATACTAACAATCAGTGGTATCGAAGAATCGCTTGGTGAACTTCAGAACTCATTGGATCAGGGAAAAATGAGATCGGGAATTATTCTNAAAGGTGTTCACATTAATGCTGAACTGAGTATCATCCAAGAAAAGCGACAGGGACGAAACGTCATGGGTGTTATACCTGCCGATGACCCACACTCCCCTGCCGTTATCATNGGTGCTCACGTTGACCACTTAGGACCAGAAATAGGTTCTGGTTCTCGAGCAAGCGGAAAAGAAGAATCAACAATTCATTATGGAGCAGACGACAACGCTTCCGGAACGGCTGGGCTAATGGAAATAGCAGAGTATCTCGCGGATCAAAAATCAAAAGGAAAACTACCCATAAAACGGAGCGTAATATTTGCCGCCTGGTCAGGTGAAGAGCTTGGACTTTTAGGATCAGCTCATTACGTAAGACAAAATGCCAAAATGTTTTTCGGAGATGANGATGCAAAGCTTGACAAGTTGTTTGCAGCTGCCTTGAACATGGACATGATAGGAAGATTTGAAAATAAATTAGTTCTTCAAGGAGTAGGATCAAGTTCAAGCTGGCCGGCTGAAATAGAGAAAAGAAATGCTCCAATTGGATTACCAATAACAACTCAATCCGATTCCTATTTGGCGACTGATGCTACCAGTTTTTATCTGAGAGGTGTTCCAATCTTGAATGCCTTTACTGGAGCTCACGATGATTATCATACTCCCCGTGATACCATTGATAAAATTAACTTCGATGGTGCTGCCAAAGTAACGAAGTTTATGGCTCTCATGACAAGAGGACTTGTTACTTCACCGGATAGACCTGACTATGTAGCAATGGCTCGCCCTGAAGAGAAGGGAACTAGAGGTGGCATGAGAACTTATCTCGGTACCATTCCTGATTATTCACAAGGTGACGTCGTGGGCGTAAAATTGAGCGGGGTCACGAAAGGAGCACCGGCTGACAAAGCGGGGGTAAAGGGTGGCGACATTATAGTCTCACTATCTGGAAAGGAACTCAAAAACATATACGATTATACCTACGTATTGGGAGCTTTAAAGGTCGATGAAGAAACAGAAATAAAAGTAAAGCGTAAGGGTAAAGTAATTTCACTTAAAATTGTACCAAGCTCGAGAGACTAATTTATTATTTTAAATTTACTTAAATAATTATTCTGAAATTTTGCAAAAAAATGAGATAGAAAGTGGATGCCCCTTTTCGGAGGATATCTCTAAAAAGTGGGACCTTGAGGTCTCAGCTAANGATCTTTTTTCAAAAACAAAATACACCAAAGATGTCAATCAATTAGCAAAGGAGGCATGGAGAAATTCAGCGAGATGCATTGGCCGTCTTCATTGGAAATCTCTTAAAGTCAATGATGCTAGATCATTGAACACATGTGATGATATCTTCGATGCTTTACTCGTGCACATAGAAAAGGCAACTAATGGCGGAGCAATCCGCCCAACGATTACTATGTTTCGTGAATGGCAAGGCAAAGAAAATGAGATAAGAATTTGGAACCATCAACTCATCCGTTACGCTGGCCACACAACAAATGAAGGAAAGATCATTGGTGATCCAATGAGCATTGAATTTACAAAAGTTGCCAAATCCTTGGGATGGGATCCAGGACCAAGGATTTCAAAATTCGATGTACTACCAATCATCGTCCAAGTAGGAGAAAATCTAAAGATATATCCTCTTCCTGAGCACTCTGTTAAAGAAGTTATCATAAGGCATCCCAAGTATAGCTGGTTAGAAGGGATTGGCCTCAAATGGTACGCAGTACCAATAATTTCTGACATGATTTTTGCCACTGGTTCAGAAAATTATCCTGCATCACCTTTTAACGGATGGTACATGGGAACAGAAATTGGATCTAGAGATCTTGGCGACGAGGGTCGCTACAATCAATTACCAGTGATAGCTGAAAAACTTGGTCTTGATACAAGAAATGATATTAATTTGTGGAAAGACCATGCACTACTCATTTTGAACGAAGCTGTAATATGGTCCTTTAATCAGGATGGTGTAAGAATTGTTGATCATCATACGGCTTCAAAAGAATTTACGACCTTTTGTGAAAACGAAGAAAAAAAGTTACGTGAACCCAGTGCGGATTGGTCATGGATTGTACCTCCAATGTCATCTTCGACTACATCAGTTTTTCATAGATATTATGAAATGAACCTTCGTTTACCTAATTATCTATTACAACAGGCACCTTGGACAACTACCAGAGGGCAGTCTTTGATCAAAAGGTTTGCAAAAGTTTAATCGGCAATTCTATGATACGGNTTTCAATCACGCTGTATTAAAATTATGCACAATACAAAAATATTATGTTTAATAAGTTTTATCTTCCTTCAGATAGGCTGTTCTGAAAAAAATCAGATCACTGAACCTAATACTTCACAAGATAAGCCAGTTGGTGTTGAGGTTGAAAAAAAACCTCAAGTAGCTACTANTGAACCAAAGCTTCCCAAAATTAGTATTCATGAAGCCGCCAGACTAGGTGACCTAAATACAATAAAAAAGTTCGTAGAGGAAGGAGGTGACCCCAATGAAATTGAATCAATTTTCGGAACTCCGCTTCACAATGCAATTGCTTACGGGCAGTTCGAAGCAGTTAAATTACTTGTGGAAGAGGGCGCTGATGTTAATCAAAAAAACCCCAGCGACGGGGGTTCAACTGTCATGAGTGCCGTTTTCTTCTCATTCCCAGAAATCCTAAAATACCTTCTTGAAAATAATGCAAACAGAAACACCCCTGACAAGAAAGGAATGTCTCCATTAAATCTATTAGGAATACCTTGGCAAGAAATGATGGGAGTATATATGATTGTCGAGAGCGTAATAAGGTCTCAGGAACCATCACCAGAATTTCCAGTATTTGATATGAATCGTATCAAAATAAATCTCCCAGAGATTTATTCTCTTCTAACAGATGGCAAAAATTTTGAGTCTTTTCAAAAAAACAATACAATATATCTAGCCATAGCTATTAAGAATAATGATGTTGAAACAATCAAAAAGGCAATTGAGGACGGAGTAGATCTTGATAAAAAAGACAAAGATGGAAACACACTATTAATAGGTGCCTCTCTTTCGGAAAATTCAGAAATGGTCAAAACCCTNATCGACGGNGGTGCTAATCTTGATATTCAAAATAACAATAGAGATACGGCTTTAATGAGCGCAGCATTTTTCTGCAATAAAGATGTTGTGAAATTATTACTGGATGCAGGAGCAGATAAATCTCTAAGGAATGCCTCGGGAGCTACAGTCACCGAATTCATGAGTGCACCATGGAACGATGAAATGGAGGGACTTTACAAATTTATTGGAGGCCTTCTCCAAATGGATNTAGATCTCGAAATGATTGAAAAAGAAAGGCCGGTAATTTTGGAAATGCTGAAATAGCCTTCCATTCACCTAACACGTAAGAAGTTGTGATAGGATATTATCTTCATAATTTGAGCCCATTTATAATACGGTTTACGGACACAATTGGCCTAAGGTGGTATGGCTTGGCCTATGTTGCTGCTTTTGTCGCTGGTTATTTCCTAACAAAAAAATTTGTTGGCCTAGGCTATTCAGAATTAAAAAACAATCAGCTCCAAGATTTCATCACTTACGGAGCTATAAGTACTATGGTTGGTGGTCGCCTAGGTTATATGTTGTTATATAATTTTAATGAATTTATAAACAACCCGCTTATCTTCTTTCATTTCTTAGACGGAGGAATGGCAAGTCATGGAGGCATTTTAGGTTTGGTTGTTTACACTTATATTTACTCTAGAAAGTATAAAATAGGTTGGAGAGGTATCGGTGATAACCTTTGCACAGTGGCGCCGCTCGGCCTTTGCTTTGGTCGGATTGCCAATTTTATAAATGGTGAACTTTATGGACGAAAAACTAGTGTCCCGTGGGCCGTTAAATTTCCAGAGGAAATAAGGGATCCAAATTTCACCTCATCTAATAATCTTAGCCGTGAAGATTTAAGAGACTCTCTAAGCTCTTATGATTTGAATTACAATTCATCCAATCAACTAATTGGAGAAAATAATGTTGTTATAGAGGCTTCAAGAGGAAATGAAGAAATTCAAATGATCCTTAGAGAATATCTAAATGCTAGGCATCCATCCCAAATTTATCAGGCATTGCTCGAAGGTTTAGGCCTTTTCATAATACTTATGATGATTAGAAGAAAAGGAGCTCAAATTTCTCATGGAATTTTGACCGGTNCTTTTTTTATCGGATACGCTATATTCAGAATCATAGGAGAATATTTTAGAGAACCTTCTGACGGTTATATAGGAGTACTCACTAGGGGGCAGTTCTTCTCCACTTTTATGATATTAATCGGAATTATTTTTATTGTATCAGCCTATGTATGGCCAAAGAAAAACAAGCTATAACTTTTGATTATTAAGACTAAGAAATTAAAAATGGATTATTAATTTTTTCCTCTCCTATAGTCGTTTCACCCCCGTGCCCTGGAAAAATAATAATATCATCATTTAATGGAAATATTTTATTCTTAATCCCTTCAATCAGCTGATTCGTATCACCGTCAGGAAAATCAGTACGGCCAATACTGCCGTTGAAAAGAACATCACCTCCAAATATGACATTCGAATCACCGAAATAAAAACATATGCTATCAGGCGAGTGACCTGGAACGTGAAAAACCTTGAAATTAAACCCATTAATTAAGCTCTTTTCCTCCTCTTTTTCTCCTGTTTCAGTTAAAATTTTTGAAATATTATACGCATCAACACTCATTTTTGGGCCAGATCCCAAATCAAAAAGGCTTTCTAAAGTTAATTTCTTATCATANGGGCTATGGGCCCAAATAGGGCACTCGAAATGCGCCGAAATAGATGCAGCATCAATGACATGATCAAAGTGCTGATGAGTTAACATAAGTAGCTTAACGTCAATATTATGTGACTTTATAAAGTTCAAAAANCCTTCAGGTGCATCTATTAAAATCCAACCNTCACTGGTCTCAATAGCATAACCATTCGTTTCACATATACCGCCAGTGTAACAATGCCCAGTAAAACTAGTATTATTATTAATGTTGATGTTAAAATGATTAGACACTTAAGACTGAATAGGAGACAATTAATGCTAAATCAAATAATTCCCTGTCGTTTGCAAAAATGACTTCCCTCAATCAATGAATTTCAAAAGGATCCACATGTTCAAAGCCTTAGTATATTTACTATTTTTTGCATCCATNAGTACATCACTACTGTCTGCGCCCAACTACGGAACCATTGCCCAATACGTAGCAAATCTAATTCAAAACAACCATTATTCCCGTACTGACTTTGAAGATGAAGTTTCAGAAAAATTTCTGGAATCTTATCTTAAATTTTTGGATTCCAATAAGCTCTATTTTAACAAGCAAGACATAGATTCATTCAATAAAAAATACAAAACGACACTGGATGATTATATTTTTGAAGGATCAATTCAACCTGCCACAGATATTTATAATTTATACTTTGAGCGGGTTACAAAAAGAGTTGAAAAAATTAAAGCTACTCTTGATTCAAAAGAATTNAAATTCGATAGCGATAGGACAGTTGAAAAAAGACGTAAGGATTCTGACTGGGCTAATGATGAGAAAGCTTGCGATCAGCTTTGGGAGAATATTCTGGAAGGGCAACTCCTCGAAGAGGAAATTAGAAAAAGGCGTCAAACAGAGAGAGCTAAAGAACTCGGGAAAAATTTAGAAGACATTCTTGGTGATGAAAGCAAAGAATCTCCCAAGGAAAAAATTCTTAAGAGGTATACCCGTTTCATGGAAACTCTTGATAAAAATGACAAAGAGGAAGCTTGTAATTTTTTCTTGTCTACACTTTCTCAAGTATACGATCCACATTCCGAATACTTCAGCCAATCCGAGTTAGAAAANTTTCAAGTGAATATGCAAAACAAACTCGTTGGAATAGGTGCATTACTTCAAATGGATGATGGCGCTGCGAAAATTCAGGGGCTTGTTGTTGGTGGACCAGCCGATAGAGGCGGCGAACTTCAAATAGGCGATAGAATCGTTGGGGTCTCTCAGGGTGAAGACAAGGAAATGGTCGATATTCTATACATGAAGCTCAACCGTGTTGTCGATATGATCAGGGGACAAAAAAATTCGACTGTCATTCTAAAAGTTGTTCCCGCTGACGCCTCAGATGACTCTGAAACCAAATCAATATCAATTGTCAGAGACGAAGTAAAACTCAAGGACAANGCTGCNAATGCAGAANTNATACANATTAAGGATNAAAATGGCGAAAACATTAAAATTGGNTGGATNAATCTTTATGCCTTTTATGCAGACATGCAGAGAGGAACTGTTAGCTGCAGCTTTGATGTTAAGAGGTTGTTAGAAAGACTAAAAAAAGAGAAAATCGAATCGCTTGTAATTGATCTCAGAGGAAATGGCGGAGGTTCTCTTGAGGAAGCCATTAGGTTGACAGGTCTATTTATTGATGGAGGACCGGTTGTTCAGGCTAAAAATGCAAAAGGGAGAATAACCAACAAAAAATCTAAAGTTCCAAACGCGTTATACGATGGTCCTTTAGTCGTACTTACTGATAGGAGTAGTGCATCAGCTAGTGAGATTTTCGCAGCTGCCCTACAAGACTATGGACGAGCAATCGTAGTCGGAGATAAATCAACTTTTGGAAAAGGTACCGTTCAAACTGTTATGCCAGTAAAAAATTACATGCCTGCAATCTTTCCAAAAGATACCAAGGACCGTGCAGGAGCCATCAAAGTTACAATTCAAAAATTTTACAGAATTGCGGGTGGTTCCACTCAACTTAAAGGTGTTGTCCCAGACATCATTCTTCCATCGTATCGAGATGCACTAGAGACAGGTGAGGAATCTTTACCTAATGCATTAGAGCACGATTCAATTGATAAAATGAAATATGACTCTCTAGATTTACAAGAAACTAGACAACAACTTTTGAAACTCTCCCAGCAGAGAGTTAAAACTGACAAAGAATTCAATTATATTATCGAAGACAATAAGCGATACAAAGAGATCAATGATAGAAATGAAGTTTCGCTGAATATTGATAAAAGGCTTGAAGAAAACAAAAAGGAAAAACAAAGAAGAAAGGACAGAAACACGGACAGAAAGAAACTCTTTGAGGAAATTGAGAGACAAGAAAAAGGTAAATTTAAAGTCACCCGACTGACTCTAGATAATGTAAATAAGAATGAAATTGAGAGTTCTGATAATTTCAAAAGGCCTGAAGATCAATCAATGAAGCGCGCCAAAAATAAGGAAGAAGAGCTCGAGGAAGAAACACCTGATTTCCCTCACTTCCTTAGTCCAACCAAAAGAGAGGCCCTTAATATTGCCAAAGACCTCATAAGGGTTTCGAAGATTAAAACCGCTGACTCCGGATCTCAATAGTCTTAAAATCGGTTATAACAAATTTTTTTGGGTCAGCAATTTTTGGATTGAAGGTATGGATTAGATTTGACTTGAATGATGCATTCTATTGGTGATTCATATCAAAAAACCAAATCTCAAATTGAGATAGCGGCAAATAAAGCAGGGAAAAAATTTTCAGAAATTGAATTTATCGCTGTTAGTAAAACATGGCCTATCGAGGTAATATCCGAATTAGTGGATTGCGGGCATAAAGTTTTTGGAGAAAACAAAGTACAAGAAATAGAAACGAAAGTTCCTAACATGTCATCTAGCCTAGAATGGCATTTTATTGGGCACTTACAAAGAAACAAGGTTCGTAAGGTTCTCCCCTTAGTAAATATGCTTCATAGCGTTGATTCGCTTCAAATTGCAAAGCGAATCAATGATATTGCTTCAGACCTTGGGCTATTCCCAAAAGTATTGCTACAAGTCAACAATGCGGATGAATCTTCAAAACATGGATTCACAAAGGATGGTATTTATGAATCGATTGATGAACTACTGAAACTTGAGAGATTGGAAATTGAGGGGCTCATGGTCATTCCACCTTTCGATCCAGACCCTGAAAAAGTCAGACCTTATTTTGTAAACCTGAGGAATTTGAGAGATGAATTAGAGGAAATGAGTGGAGTCAAATTACCAACCTTATCAATGGGAATGAGTAATGATTTTGAGGTAGCCATAGAGGAAGGAGCGACTTCTGTTCGCGTCGGATCATCAATTTTTGGTGAAAGAAAGTACAAGATAAAATAATTTTATTCTTCTAGGCAATTACATCAGATATTATTTTTCCGTGTACATCGGTCAATCTAAATCGACGACCTTGGTACCTGAAAACTAACCTCTCATGATCAATTCCTAGAAGATGTAACATGGTTGCATGAAAATCATGTACATGCATAGGGTTACTCTCAATGTTATATCCTAGTTCATCAGTACTTCCATATGACATACCGCCTTTTGTGCCCCCTCCAGCCATCCAGATTGAAAAACACCTTGGATGATGGTCCCTTCCAAAATTATTGCCGTTAAGCTTTCCTTGAGAATAACAAGTCCTGCCGAATTCACCTCCCCAAACGACTAAGGTGTCGTCAAGCATGCCTCTTTGCTTCAAATCAGTGATTAATCCTGCGGATGCCTGATCAGTTTCAGCACACTGGCCCTTAATACCACCCATTATCCCACCATGTTGATCCCAACCTGGATGATAAAGTTGTATAAAGCGAACACCTCTTTCAGCAAGCCTCCTCGCTTGCAAACAATTAGCCGCAAACGAACCTGGACTATTCACACCTTTACCATATAAATCCAAAACATGCTTGGGCTCATTACTTATNTCAGTTACGTCGGGAACTGAAGACTGCATTCTAAATGCTAATTCATATTCTGAAATTCTATTCTCAATGACTGGATCGGAATTGGCATCAACCTGAGCTCGGTGCAGTTCATGTAATTTGTCTAACATTTTTCTGCGGCTTTCTCGACTAATACCTTGAGGGTTATTTAAATAAAGAACTGGATCTTTTCCAGATCTCAATCTAACACCTTGAAATTTAGAGGGCAAAAATCCGCTTCCCCATAATCTAGAAACTAATGGCTGCCCTCCCTTATTTTTGGTAACCATAACAACAAATGATGGAAGATCCTCGTTGGCTGTTCCAAGTCCATAACTAAGCCATGAACCAATACTCGGACGGCCAGGAAACTGAGAACCAGTCTGTAGCATGGTTACTCCAGGGCCATGGTTTATGGCCTCTGTGTACATTGATTTTACCACACACAGGTCATCTACAATTTTTGAAGTGTATGGAAGAGCCTCTGAAATCCATTGACCACTTTGACCATATTGCGAGAATTTGAATGGAGATCCACCAAGAGGGAAAGAGGACTGATTACCTGACATGCCTGTAAGCCTTTGTTCTCCTCTGACATCATCTGGAAGCTGCTGTCCATGCTTTTGATTTAGCATCGGCTTATAGTCATAAAGATCCATGTGGGAAGGGCCACCACTCTGGAATAAGTAAATGACACGTTTTGCTTTTGCTGGAAAATGAGTTTTGTCAGGTGTAGCCTGATCGGCTGAGCTTTTGGATGAAAGCATATGAGATAATGCTAATCCACCAAAACCTAAGCCGAACTGGTTGAGAATATCTCTTCGACCAAGTCCAAACACTGGCTTTTCACCAACGCATAAATTGTGTCTCATTACTTTATATTATTCTGATAAAATCAATTAATTCAATTAAAGTTTCGCTTTCGAATATCCAAGATTTAGTGATAAGGTTTATAAATGCTTTCACATTTAAATATTTTAGCTATTTTCATTGCGTTAAACGTCACCGGACTAGCCGATGATACTAAAAAAGATGATAAAAAGATTTATTCAGGAAAAAAGTTAAAAGCTCTTCTCATAACTGGTGGTTGCTGCCATAATTATATTTTCCAATCTACTGCCTTAACCTCGGGTATTGAAGAAAAAGTTAACGTGGAGTTCACCGTTGTTAACGAGGGGGGTACTGGCACTAAAGCTCAAATACCTCTTTATGATGATCCCGACTGGGCAAAGCCGTATGATGTTATCGTACACAATGAATGTTTCGCAAATACAGTGGACCCAGAATACATAAAGAAAATTACTAGTGTGCATGAAGCAGGAAAACCTGCTGTCGTTATTCACTGTGCAATGCATACCTACAGGGCTGCTAAGATTGATGATTGGAGGAGATTCCTCGGCGTTACCAGCCGACGGCATGAACACAAGGCAGAATATCCTGTCATCCCCTTTGCAAAAGATCACCCAATAATGAAAGGGTTTCCTGAGAAATGGGTAACTCCAAAAGACGAGCTTTATGTAATTGATAAACTTTGGCCAAATAGCAAACCACTGGCTTACTCAGTGAGTGAAAGAACCGGAAAAAAACATGCTGTCATATGGACCAACACATTCGGTTCTGCCCGAGTTTTTGGAACCACTTATGGACATTCTGACGAGACGTTCAAAGATCCAGTTTTTATTAATTTACTTGCTAGAGGATTAACCTGGGCGGCGTCCAAACTCTAGAACTTTGCCATACTTTCCCATAGGTTGAATATGGCTGTCGCCAATACACCTAGCGCAGCAATATCTTCGACAGGAACGTTAGAATCATAGGGCTTATCTCCAACAGATAAATAATTCTTTGCAGACTCTTTATCCTGTAAAAAATTTTCTTTTTGCTCCTCAAATAAATCGTTCATGAGATTAAATTCCTTATCAGAGGGCTCTCTACCAATTGCCTCAATAAACATCTCTTTGATAATTGCATGAATTTCACCCTCGTTTTTCTTGTAAATTCTTTCACCGAAGAATCTTGAAGCTTCAACAATTTGAGGATCATTTAACATGACCAGTGCCTGCAAGGGAGTCGACGTACGTTCCCTTTTGACTCTACAAACATCTCTCTTTGAAGCGTCCAAAGCCATCATGACTGGAGCAGGACCTGTTCTTTTCCAAAACGTATATACACTTCTTCTATAAAGATTTTCGCCTTTATCTTTTCCCATTGGCTTAAATGATTGAGAAAGTTCATACGGTTTGACTGAAGGTCCACCAATTTTATCAGACAATAACCCAGAAATCGCCAGGTACTGGTCTCTGATCATCTCAGCAGGCATTCTAAATCTTGAGTAATAACCGAAGTATTTATTTTCAGGATCTAATTCGAGTCTATTCTTTGCGACAGATGAAGTCTGTTTGTATGTTGATGAAGTTAGCATCAGACGGAATAACTTTTTAATATCCCAACCCGATTGAATAAATTCTAGAGAAAGCCAATCTAATAGCTCTGGATGTGTCGGCATACTTCCCTGGTTACCGAAATCTTCTGGTGTTCTCACGAGCCCTTCACCAAAGAGAAGCTGCCAAAACCGATTAACTGCCACTCTTGACGTTAAGGGATTTTCACTAGATGTTAACCATTTTGATAAGTCCAACCGATTATTACCTCCATTACCGGGAAGAAAATTTGGAGTGCCTGCCAAAACTTTTTTACCTCTCTGATCATAAGCACCCCTATTGAGTATGTATGCCGGTTTGGGTGCGTCCAGTTCTTTCATCACCATTATTTCCTGAAGCCCATCCTCAAAAGAAGCGAGCTCAGATCTCGCCTTTTTAAGTTTTTCTCTTATTTCTTTTGTACCCTCATCATAACTAGAAACAAAAACATCAATATCAGGTGAAATAGAACTTCCATCTTTTAAACTTTTTATCTCAGATTTTGTTAGCTCCCTATTAAAAACTTTAAACTCGTCAACGGTGCCATTTTTGAACCCCTTATCTCTGAATCTTTGTCCTATAGCAATGTTGTCACCTCCACCACCAGTTATAGACTTATAAAGTTCATCCCGAATATTATCAACCATAGCAGTTTCACCGTTTATATAAATCTTCAATCCTGAAGCACTGCTTGAACCATTATTGGTTAAGACTACGTGCAACCATTCATTAACGGGTACCTCATGTTGAGTTTTTATACGGATGGCATTACCAGGCCAAAAGTGAATTAATGACCAACTCAATTTCCCTTCCTCAATTAGTAGTTGGTAGCCTCTGCTTCCTGAATCGGTCCATGCTCTGGATCGATGAAAAACAACTGCACGCTCCATCTTTTCCTCTGCCTTCATCCACAATGAAACACTGAATGGCTGGAATCTTCGAAAATTACCAACTTTAGTTCCTATGGCATCATCACCGGTAAGCTTGACTGCATTACCAAGCTTCCCAGGAACAGATGCATTTTTTCCATGACCTTTTTCAAAATCAAGATGTAAGATCTGCCCTTTAATTTCAGGTTTTGGATTAGTAGCGATCCACTCTGTAAACCTTGTCTTGACGCCATTATTTTCAGCCAACAATTTCTCTACGTCTTGTACTCTTTGCTTGAGATCTTTGTATTTCTTTTTTTTATCCTCATCCATTATACGCATGGTAGGGGTCGGGACTGAAGGGGTGAAATATGAGTAAAGACCCGACTCAGATATATTCTGAAAATAGGAAAAGAATTTGTAATATTCTTCCTGNCTCAAAGGATCATACTTATGATCATGGCACCGTGCACATTCTAAAGTGAGCCCTAAAAAAGCAGTACCAAAAGTATGCACTCTATCTGCCACATACTCTACACGAAATTCCTCTTCTGTACTGCCACCTTCAACTTTTTGAGGATGTAATCTCGAAAAGGTTGTTGCTTGAATTTGATCATCAGTAGCATTCGGCAACATGTCACCAGCAATCTGTTCAGTTATGAATTCGCTATAGGGTTTATTATCATTAAACGCTTTAATAACCCAATCTCTCCACGGCCATACAAACCGATCTCTATCAACCTGATAACCATAACTATCAGAATACCTTGCAATATCTAGCCAATGAGAGGTCATTCGTTCNCCATATGAACTTTTGGATAAAAACCTATCAACCATTTTTTCATAGGCTTTNGGAGAATNGTCATTNATAAATTCCTNNANNTCATCCTTGGATGGTGGCAAGCCAGTTAAATCAAANGCGACTCGCCTTATAAGTGTTTGTNGACTAGCTGAATTTGATAAATTCATGTCCTTAGTCTTTAGCTTTTTATTTATAAAAGCATCTATTGGATGGTTATGAGCCTTATCTGAGGGAATCTCAATTTTCTCAATTGGCATAAAAGACCAATGAGAATCTACATTNGCACCTGCATCAACCCATTGCTTAAGAGTTTCGATTTCATCAGATTCAACAGACAGTTTTGATTCAGGAGGTGGCATGACTTCATCAGGATCATCAGAAATAAGTCTGGCAATTAATTCACCACCTTCCAAAGCTTTTTTAATCCCCTCATCAGTATCAAGGCGAAGNTTGGCCTTACGAGTTTCTTTNTCAGGNCCATGACAATGGTAACAACGGTCTGATAAAATNGGCTTTACATCNAAATTATATTTNGGCNNTGCTAANGATACNANNNNAGATATCGAATAAGCGGAGAAAAGAAAGCAGAAAAANTCTCATGAAANTTANAAAAAAATACGTTTAAAACATCCCAATACAATTCACTTTTTTTATAAAATTATAGCNTTTCGGCATTTTTTTAATAGGACTTTTTATTTCAATCTAATAACGGCATGATTTCAGCTTATTAATCAGGGTTTAAACGACCAGACAAGCGTATGAACGCTGATAATCTTATTAAATTAGAAAACAATTTAGCACTTCTATATGGGAGAGAAGCGATACCGACGATTGAGAAATTAAAACCTGAAATTCAAAAATGGAAAGATAAGATTCAGTCACGTGTTGAAAGCTGGAATGAGTCTGATTCTTTTCTTATTACTTATGGTGCCCCATTTGAAAGGACTAATTGCAGTGGACTTTCNATACTAGAAAAATTTCTAATCAAACACGTTGAGGATAGTATTAGCACAATTCATATTCTGCCTTTTTATCCATCAACCAGTGATGGCGGGTTCTCAGTGGTAGACTTCAGAAAAATTGATGATGAGCTAGGAAATTGGAGTAATATTGAGGCAATATCTGAGAAATATCGATTAACTTTTGACTGCGTTTTGAATCATGTTTCAAAACGCAGTTCATACGTTCAGGGACACATTGATAATAATCCTGATTACATCAATTTCTGTATAGAAGAGGATCCATCCTTTGATTACTCGAACGTCACAAGGCCTAGAACAACGCCTCTCTTTCACAACTACGATTCAAATAATGGCGAAATAAAACTTTGGACAACTTTTTCAGAGGACCAAGTTGATCTCAATTTTTCAAACCCTAATGTTCTCTTGGAAATAGTGGATGTTGTTTTGTTCTATGCATATAAAGGAGCTTCAATTTTAAGATTAGATGCTATTCCCTATATTTGGAAAGAGAGTGGAACTACTTGCGTTCATATGCAACAAACTCATGCATTCATTAGAATATTAAGAATTATACTCCAAGAGGCATCCCCGCATGTTTTAATTCTTACTGAAACCAATGTCCCTCATCATGAAAACCTTTCCTATTTCGGAAGCGGTATGGATGAAGCTCACTTGATTTATAATTTTAGCTTACCCCCTTTGATTCTTTATGGGCTAAGTCACGATGATGCCGAGCCACTAACACGTTGGGCAAGTACCCTTGTACCGCAATCTGAAAAATGTACATTCCTCAATATTACTTCAACCCATGATGGGATAGGATTGAGACCAGTTGAGGGCATATTAACAAAAGAGCAAATTAATTCACTGGTACAAAAAACACTTAGTCACAATGGATACGTTAGCTATAAATCTAATACCAATGGATCTGAATCACCCTATGAACTAAACATAACTTTCTTTGACGCAATAAATAATCCTAACGANTTAGAGACACCAATTGAGACACAGGTTCNAAAGTTTTTAATCTCCCAATCAATAGCCATGACCCTAACTGGGATACCTGCCATTTATTTCAATGCATTACTTGGTCTTCGAAACACAAAAGGATGGCACGGAGTNAAACGAGACATCAACCGAGGCAAAGTTGATTATTATCAAATTGACGAAGCACTAAAAGATCAAACGTCTCTCAATTTTCAAGTTTTTAACGGCATTAAAAATTTTCTAAATATAAGAAAAAAAGAAAGCAGCTTCCACCCAAATNCTGAAAACTCTGTTCTAGATGTTGGAAAACATTTTTTTGCTGTCTGGAGACATTCGTCAGAAACCGGAGAAATGATAGTTGCATTACATAATTTTAGTAATGAACCATTGATCTGCACATTACCCAATGATTTACATGAATATCATTTTGTTGATCTATTAGAAAATAATTCAAAGATTAACCCTCCAAACATTTTAATGCCGGGCTATGGTATAAGATGGTTGAAAATCTCAGACTAATTAATCGACACCGCCTTTTTTTTCCTACTTAATANTAGGTTAAATGAAATTTCTCTTATTCGCTTCATCCTTTTATCTTTTTATTAACTCTCTCTGTTTTTCTACAAATAAGAATATCATCCTATTCATCACAGATGATCAAAGTCCAGACGCCGGTTGCTACGGAAATAAAAAAATAAAAATGCCAAACCTTGATGCTTTGGCTGCAGATGGAACATTATTCACTAACGCTTTCGCGACAACGGCGAGTTGCTCTGCTTCTCGATCAGTCGTTCTAACTGGNCTTCACAACCACCTTAACGGTCAATACGGGCATCAGCATAATTATCATAAATTTTCATCATTTCATAATACACAAAGCCTTCCAGTACTTCTCTCTAGGCATGGGTATAGGACATATAGAATTGGAAAATATCATGTCGCGCCCGAGTACGTNTATAAATTTGATTATAAGATCCAAGGAAATCAAAGAAATGCCGTTCAAATGGCCAGAGAATGTGCGAAACTTATAAACAATAAAAGCAACAAGCCATTCTTTCTGTACTTTGCAACGTCTGACCCTCATAGAGGTGGAGGAATAGATAGGAATTCACAGTACAGACCTGATCTCTTTGGAAATAAACCAAACAAAGAATCTCATAATGGAGTAAATGAAGTTCACTATGGACTAGATGATGTTGAAGTCCCTCCATTTCTACCGGACACACCAACTTGTCGCGCAGAGCTAGCCCAATACTATCAATCCTGCACTAGAATTGATCAAGGGCTTGGAGAATTAATCAAAATTCTGAAGGATGCAGGCAAATACAACGACACGTTATTGATTTTTACTTCTGATCATGGAATTGCGATGCCAGGAGGAAAAACAACCGTATATGACCCCGGTCTAAGAGTACCTTTTGTGGTAAGAAACCCCTATAGCGCCAAAAAAGGAATTGTAAATAATGCAATGATTAGCCATATAGATATTACCCCATCAATATTGGATTTTGCAGGTGCTTACAATAAANAGGAAAATTTACCAAAGGACGGACTCATTAATTTTGATGAAGCCGAAAAGAGAGCCAATAATGAAAACAAAGGGCCAAAGATAAAGAGTTTTCATGGCAGATCATGGATTCCGATTCTTGAAAAAAATAATCCTGAGGGTTGGGACAGTATAGGAGCTTCACATACCTTTCATGAAATTCAAATGTATTACCCCATGAGAGTCATACGTGATCGAAATTATAAACTCATNTGGAATATCGCTTATCCTCTCCCTTTTCCTTTCGCCAGTGATTTATGGATTGCGGCTAGTTGGCAAGCACAATTTAAACAAGGACTTGATGCAAAATATGGTCAAAAAACTGTCAAAAATTATATTCAAAGAGAAGAATTTGAATTTTTTGATATCAAAAATGATCCTAACGAAACTAGTAATCTTTCCTCAAATCCAAAGTATGGCGATTTGTTAAATGAATATAAAAAGAAGCTCAAGGCCATGCAAAAAAGCACTAATGATCCATGGATTGTAAAATGGAGCTATGAGTAATTGAAAGAACTCCTATATCTAATTCCATCAACCCAAACNGCNGCAACAATAATTCCACCAATCAAAACTTTTTGCACCCAATCATCAACTCTTANCATNACACAGCCATTATAGAGCAATGTTATAATAAGCGCCCCAATTAAAGAACCTAATGCGGACCCCCTACCGCCTGAGAGAGACGCTCCTCCAATAACTACGGCAGCAATAATATCTAATTCAAGCGCAATCGCAGTTGTCGGATCTCCATCTCCAATCTCAGCATAAGACATCACACCAGCCAATCCAAAAACAGCTCCACCAATTGTATAAATTAGAATTTTATATCGTATGATATTTATGCCNGAAAANTTCGAGGCCTCCTCATTGGCTCCTAGGGCATAAATATATCTTCCGAATACCGAACACCTTAACAAAAGCATTGTTAGTAAAAATAAGATGAAGTTTATCCAAACTCCAGGTGCAAAAAATAACCATTTTTGATTTGGTTCCCTCATCATCAAAGTTTTGAGCCAATTATCTGGTGTTCTCACCACTGACTGATCAGCAAAACCTTCAGCTAATCCTCTGGCTATAAGCATCATTCCAAGAGTAACAATGAAGGGAGCAATATTTAATCGTGCTGAAATGGTACCATTAAGGAAACCAATTATAGCACCCACTAAAATTGCGAACAAAACTGGAACTGGAAAAATTCCTAATATTAAAATTTCACCATTTAACCAGTTANCACAATGAGCACAAAACACCGCAGTAAGCGCCACTACAGAGCCAGCACTAAGATCAATCCCTCCACTGACAATAATCATTGTCATGGCCATAGCTCCTATTCCAACAATTACTGTCTGCTTAAGGACTGTTTTAAGATTCTGAGTAGATAAGAAATTATCAATGTTATCAGGAACAAAAAAATAGATCATTCCAAGTAATATGAAGAATACAAATAACAGACCGCTGACTGGAATCAGTAACGATTTCAGGTTCTCTTTAATCTTCATTTCAATGGCACCCAAATAATTGGATCATTCCTCTATATCATAAAGGTTATNTTCCTTGAGGGTTAATGATTTTCTGAACTTCTTCTGTATCAAGATTTTCGAGATCTAATAAAACGGCACCAGTATCCACATTAGCTTCGAAGGGCTTTTGTTGAATAGAATTAAAAATATTCCTCACGGCTGTATACCCCATTTGAAAAGGATCTTGAACTGCTAACGCTGAAACTTTTTTGTCTTTTAGACCCTGAAGCAAAGCTTCATTTGTATCAAAGCCTACAAATGGAAACTTACCCGCCAAACCTGCCTGATCAAGGGCTCTAAGCATCCCTTGAGTAGTCGATTCATTAGGAGTAAACACTCCACCGACTTGATCACCAAACTGATTCAATAAACTTTCAGAAACCTTCATTGCCTCATCAATGGACACTCCTCCTCTTTGATCNATTGATAACAATTCAATACCAGGTGCGGCCTTTTTNATACCNTCTAAAAACCCTTCTTCTCGCTTCGTTGTACTATCATGATTGACCGCATGCCTTAGCATNAGAACTTTACCTGAACCATTCATTAGCATGGCAAGTCTTTTCCCACAATCCTGTCCAGCTGCAAAATTATTAGTCATTACTGAGCTGATGACAGNATCACCTACAGANTCATCTAATCCAGAATCCCAGACNGCGACTTTAATACCTGCATTTTTTGCCTCATTAACTGGTCTTACGAGAGCCTTATCATCAAGAGGAGCTAGNGCAATGCCATCCACTCCTTGAGTAATAAAATTTTCCACTACCTTTATTTGACCNGCTCTATCACTCTCTTTTTGAGGACCTTTCCAAATAATTTCAATTCCAAGTTCGTTGCCCGCTTTTTTAGCACCAGCTTCACCCATTTTCCAGAATTCATGAGTCGTTCCTTTGGGAATAACAGCTATTCTCAANTTAGAATTCTTTGTCTTATTGCATCCAGTAAGAAAAAGTGCGCAGAAAAATATATTAATTGTGAGAAATTTGATCATTTTATTAATCCAAGCCATTTGATGGCTTGAAATCAAGCCTTCGTCTGCACAAAATTAAAGAAATGTCTAAAGAAATGAATTTTAAACAAGAACTTGTTGGATGCTTCGGCTTTCCAGTAGCTGAAAATCCCACTCAAGCAATGATCGAACCCGCTTTCAATGATTTGGGATTGGAATGGCGTTATTTAACACTTGAAGTAGCTCCAGAAAATTTAGAATCGGCGGTTCTAGGCGCTCGAGCTTTTGGGTTTAAGGGTTTTAATTGTACCATCCCACATAAAGTAGAAGTGATTAAGTATCTCGATGGACTGGGTAGCTCTGCAGAATTAATGGGTGCAGTTAACTGTGTGGTTAATAGGGATGGTCAATTAATTGGAGAAAATACAGATGGTAAGGGGTTTGTTTCATCTCTTAAAAAAATATCAGATCCAAACAATAAATCATGTGTCATTTTCGGAGCCGGGGGAGCGGCTCGGGCAATTAGCGTAGAAATGGCATTATCAGGTTGCACAAGCATTACTATCGTCAACCGGTCAAAGGAAAGAGCAGTAGAACTAGTTGATATTTTGAATGGAAATGTAAAAGAGTCATGTTCTCAAGAATTATCTGCAAAAATGGTCGAGTGGAATGATACATATGATATTCCAGAGGGAACAGACTACGTTATTAATGCCACATCTATAGGGTTATATCCTAATATAGATGCAAAAGTTAATGTTAATATTTCATCACTAACACCTGAAATGATTGTTGCTGATGTAATACCAAACCCACCTAATACTCGCCTAATTAAAGATGCAAGCGCTATCGGCTGCACTGTTATTGATGGACTNGAAATGCTAGTAGCACAAGGGGTTATCGGTATTGAATACTGGACGGGCCAAAGCCCCAGTTCAAAAATAATGAGAGAGTCATTAGAAAAAATATTTGGCTGATTATCTTATTTTTAAGACTCCTCAACTTTTTTTATCTTCTTCTATTTCTTGGCTGCTTTCATGAAAGTTTCTTTCCTTGGAAGCAAGAGAATTAGCTCTTTTTCTTGAATTAGCTGAAGAAGCATACCAGTAACCTAATACAAAGAATAACAAAGCNGTTATGGCAAGAATAAAGCCCATTTGTGTAATTAGATATATCAATGGAATAAATTTTTGAAAAATGTTCTAATAAATAGAGTGCTTTGTCAATTCGTTGAAGAATTCTGAAAGTAAATAATCTTTAATCCTGTTTGATAAAGTAAATTGGTTTATCAAAATCAATTTCTAGATCATCGAACATTTGTATTCTACTAATAGANGGATATGCGTTTAATGGCATCAACTTCCAGGCTTTTTCATAGCCTACACGGTATCTAGATTTAGAGGTGTACTTTCTGTCATAAACACCAAAATGAGCTATTCTCAGCGTTTCATAAGGATAGTAACCTGAATCAACCTTGATCACTTCATATTCATAAAGGACCAAACAGCTCCGATAAGTTACAGATTTAACGCGAGGCATCACGGTTTTTGTTTTTAACTTAACCTGAACATCAATTTCACCCCATACTATGGTCGAGGGATCTACCGGTTCGGCCTTCTTAATCTTCAATAATTTATTNTCAAAAGGCTCATNAGGGTCTAGNGCTTTTCTTCCAACTGCTTCNGCTCCGGCATATTTAATAAAATCCTTAACAACTACTTCGGCCCANGCCTTTGCCTCGGTTGGCCCATAGTGAATGCCATCAGTTTCAGGATAAGGATCAATAAATTCGGTTACCTTTCGGCTATCAAAAAAACGGGCAAATGGCTTAGTACTTGATTCCATTATACTGCTCATTTGCTCCTGGAGCTCAAAAGAAAATCTTTCGGGATGTGATTCTGGCGGNGCGATCCAATAACACCTTCTTCCTCCCTTTGAAGCCGCCTCTGCCATGTCTCTGCATAAATTCTGCACTAACTTAATNTTATCAGACTCTTCTCGACGTTTAGATCTCAGACTCGAATAAAGATTAGTTCCAGTTTGTACGACTACGATGTCAGGATCACAATGATTTAATAGATCTTCAACTTTAGGAACTTCCTCAATTTTTTTTAGACGTCTTTCTAATTTTGGAGTTTTTTCCCAAAATCCAATATCTGAGGAAATAGACTGATATTGACTCAACCAATAATACGGAGTTGCACCACCAGCAACATAAGTATGCACTTCAAAACCAGCATCTCTTAATTTGGAATCAAGAGTTGACCCAAAAGCGCCCATNCTCATCGAGTCTCCCAGAAACAACACACTTGTGCTTGGTAGATTCTTACTTTTTTTACCTTTAATTATGCGAGATTTAAATTCCTTTAGCTTCGAAAAAATGCCTTTAGCCTGACTCTCCTGAGCAAAAGATAAAAGCAGCACCAAGGCTATTATCTTCATGATAAAAAACCATATACTTATAGGTCTATGATTTATTAACAGCATTATTCTAATAATTCAGAAAAATCGAGAAATACCAGATATTAATTATTAAAAAATGAATANTTTTACAAATTAACATTCATTTTAAACCATGTTCTTTCTGCATTCTTTTAATTTTTCCTCTGAGAGCTAGTTTTGAAGTAGCCTGCATACGATCCGTAAATAAAATGCCGTTTAAGTGGTCAGTTTCATGCTGAATGGCTCTAGCCAATAATCCGTCAGTTTCAAGGGTGACTCTTTTAGAACCCATAATATCTAAACTCACCTTTAAGTCATATGGCCTTGTCACATCACCTCTTATATCGGGAAAACTTAAGCAACCCTCACTCATGACATCATTCTTATTCCCATACTCCAATTCAGGGTTAATAAAAACGAGAGGCATAATATCTTTTAATTGGATTTCCTTGCCATCAATCCTCAAATAACTAACACATTCGGGATCATGAGAAACATCAATAACAGCGAGTTGTATAGGCACACCAATCTGAGGAGCTGCCAAACCAATACCTTCGGCAGAGACCATAGTTTCAAGCATGTCGTCTACTAAAGTTTTTATTTCATTAGAAAAAGACTCAACTTTTGCACATTTTTTTCTGAGAACAGGATCTCCAAATATTACAATTTCACGGACCATCGTTTGACCTAATTTTTTGGTTTTTTTACCANAATTCGGGCTGGTACTTCTTTAACAGGATAACCGGCCTGAGTCAAAGCATCCCAGACATTAACCAAATTTTTAAGTGGAGCCTGCTCATCTGCCTTTAATTCCAGAGCGAGGGAAGGTCTATCAGCTTTTAATTGTTTCAATCTTGTTGTGAGTTGAGTCACCGGAATCTCTTCTGAACCTAGGAGAATCTTTGAATCAGCAGTAAGAGCAAGTTCTAATCTAGTCTTAGAATCAATGTTTTTTGCAAGAGAACTGGCCTTAGGAAGTGTAATGCTAGCAAAAGATTTATCCTCTTTTGGTGAAGACGTTAAGATAAAATATATTAGCAAAATCGCTAATATATCAATCAAAGAAACAATAGGAACAATAGGCCTGCTATTTTTTTTATTAATGAACCTCATTTCTAATCACTTTTTTCAGAAACAAGTCCTTTTATTTTTGAATAAAGAACCTCGGATGGGTTTTTATAAAATGCCGTAACTAAACTGTCCGTCAACACTTCCATTCTTACACCAAACCTCTCAATTTTTTTGGTGAAATAGCTATGTGCAATTACCGTCGGCACAGCTACTGCNAGACCNGCTATCGTCGTATTCAAGGCCTCAGCAATACCCCTTGATACCGCAACTCGAGAGCTTCCAGCTTCAGCTAAATCTACATTACTGAACACCCCAACAAGTCCAGAGACAGTTCCAAGTAACCCTAACAAAGGAGCGATAGTGATAACGACTTCAAGGAGGGCAATTCCTCTTTCCATGATCACTATCTCCTCTCTAGCCTTTGCCTCAGCAGTTGAAGAGGCNTCAACCCTATTAGAAGGGGTACCAACTATAATACCAAGTCCTATGCGAGAAAGCGGTGATTTATGAGATTGCAAACATTCAGTTAGACCTGAAATATCATCTTCATCAATGTATGAGTTTGAACTTTTCATTGCCCGTTGAACTGGCCGAGGAATTATTTTACTTACTCTTAAGGTCANCCCCTTGAGTACAATTACTGTAACTGATACAATTGATAACAGAATTAAGCAGAGCATAAAAATTCCACCATCACTGATAAAACTATAGACTAAATCCATTGAATTTGGAATTTCAGAGGCTATATCTGCAAGCATTGTTTTCATATTTAATATATAATAATTTCATACTCAAATTCCATTCTTCCGTCCTGAGTCCTTTCAATAAGTTTTTCTGGAACAGGAGGAATNTNCGCTCGCAGAATNCCACTAATTGAAAAATCAACTACCACTGGATCAGCATCATTTCGTAGAAGGCGTATATCAACAATTTGGCCTCTTTGGTTTATCCAAAACCTCACTTTTAAAGAACCATATTTTACAAGATCAGCATGAGCCGACCTTGCACGATGCCAACTTTTCTGGATAGCTAAATCCACTTTCTTTTTAAAATGCCCAAGATCAGTTTCCTCAACATTTAAGGAAGCTTCACCAAGGTTGCTTAATTTNCCCAAAGTTCTCTTTTTGAGTGTCTCAGGTTGAAATGCGGTTNCGAGGGGAGGCAGGTCTTTTTTTATTGGTTCAGTTTGCTGTGGCTCAGTTTGCTGTGGCTCAGTTTGCTGTGGCTCAGNTTGCTGTGGCTCAGGTGGTTTTTTAACAATATTAGACCCCACAGAATCTAAGTCTTTTTTCTCCAGAGATTCGATTAACTCCAATTCTTCCTGATTTAATTTTACATCATCATCTTCNATATCNTCTGATAAAATATTTTCAAAATGAGAATCAGAATTTTTCGGCTCCGTCAAATCAGAAACCTCAAGATTATTAATTCGTTCTGAATTATCATTGGACTCCTCTTTTGAAAGGCTGTCGTCTTTCATAGATTTTTTTTCAGGTGACCATTGAGGAACAATTGGCAAAGCAGGATTACCCTGATCCTCTCCTTCAGAGTAATCTTTTTCAGCCAAATCACCAAAGGGTAGATCTTGACCCGAAATGTTTGGCATATTTTCATCTCCATCTGTAGATGGGACTAAATCACTTTCGGCTATTGTATTTTTATCGGACTCTAAATTTGTATTTACTGGTGTAATTGGTGACAACTCATTTGAATCAGTTCTAACAAATTTTTTTTCTTCCTCTTCCTCTATAGTTTCGAACATCTCGGGCATAATAATTACGTAATCGTCATCATTTTCTGAAACACTCATTTGTATCTCAAGTGAGCCGCTANTCTTAGGTAAAGTTGATGCAACCACAAAATGATAAGTCATTCCCTTAGTAGCTTGAAACTTGTACTTTGATTCGTCAACAATACTAGAGATTGGAACTTTACCTAAAGTTTCTAATAAGGCCCCNGTATAAACTCCAAATACATGTTTGAAATCTGGACTAATCACATTAAATGAAACTTCGCATTCATCTGGAGCGATCCACCTCCACCACACAGAACCACCNTCCAAACGCCCAGAATGTAAAGGCTCATTTTCTTCCCTAGAGAAATATTTTGTATTAATNGATGACGAATAATAATTATTAGACCTAATATTTATAGCTTCCTCAAAATCATCATTTATTGGAGGCATTGATCTTTTATAGGCAAGAATCGATGTGACCCCGACGGCAAACAACACATGCAACATAAGGGAAATGAGCATTGCAAATCTAATTTGTCGTTTTGTTATCATTAATAACTTTTAAAATAATACAATCGCACTGTAGAAAATATTTTCAATTACCTGCAAAACAAATAAGAAAATCACTTCACAAAATAACTTAAATGCTCCAATTCTAGGGCAAGGTCTACTGAATTTACTATTACGTTATCGGGAGTGTTAAGCACAGTAGATGAAAAGTTTAAGAAAGCTTGAACTCCTGCATTAACGAGTGCATTTGCTACTTCCTGGGCAGTTTCTGCTGGAACCGCGATAATGGCAATTTTGACATCATTATCTTTGACGTACTGTGTCATTTGAGAAACATTCATTACAGGTATATCGGCAACCACAGTCTTCAGACGATTCTGATCCGATTCAAATGCAGCTGAGATTTCGAAACCTTCTCGATTGAATCCACTGTACTTTAACAACGCAGAACCCAAGTTTCCAACCCCTACCAATATTACTGGAAGTAGACTACTTGTTCCTAACACCCCAGTAATAACTTCAATAAGAGCATCGACACTATATCCAAGACCACGAGTCCCAAACTGACCAAAATGGGCAAGATCTTTTCGAAGTTGAGCTGATTTAACTCCAGCGGCTTTAGCAAGGGAATTAGATGAAACGGTATCCAAACCATTCTCTTTGAGTCTTTCCAAACAGCGCTGGTAAATAGCAAGTCTGTAAATTGACTTCCTTGGTATGTCGGTTTGTTGAGACAATGATATTAAAATTTAATTTATAATGATTTAATCTAATTCCGAACTAATAAATAAGTAAAGGACAACAGACTGAAGTCTGTAGACCTAAAAAGGAATTGTATATTTATATTATATTGATAAAAGGAATCTATGAAGAATATGACTCTTCGACCCTTTTGGCTACATCTCGATAGTCATAATCAGCATTGTAGATCTCTTTAAAGCTCTCGAGGGAATGATCTTTGTCCTCCAATTTCTCGTATACAAGGCCAAGATTATAAAGAATCTCTTTTTTTGTATTATCCATNGNAAAAACTTCAGCGTTAGCATCTTTCAAAGACCCGATTGCCAAATCATACATTTTCATTTCATCATAACAACGTCCAAGCATGAGCATTGAACGGATACGAATATGAGGATTGTTTTTTGCCTTCTGCAAATGTGGAATTGCATCTCTAAAACGGCTCGCTGTAAATAGATGGTTACCAAGATCAAACCTGAGTTGAGGGTCAGTTGGGTTACGTTCGACCCTGACTTCAGCTTCCTTAATCTGCTGCTCAATGGATGCACTTTTGAGCTCTTCTAATTGAGCCTTCTTATCCTCCGATCCGTCACCACCTGACTCAATATCAGATTCGAGATCTTTTATTTGCTGTTGACGCAAATTATCACGAGCGTCCTCAGCCTTTCTTTGAAGAGTTTCATCCGCTGCACTCAAAGTAAAAGCGTAATCATAATATGACGCACAGTTTTCCCAATCCTCAAGCCTCTCGTACAGATCTGCTATTTTTTTAACAACATCTAAGTTTTCTGGATTTTCTGCATATTGAGATCCCAAGTCAGCAAGTTGAGCTTGCATCTGCTCCTTGGTTGCACCTTTTCTAGATGCACTTTCAAGACTCTTGGCTTCATCTTGGTCCTTGAGTAAATCTTTAAAAGAACGATCTTTAACTCCCCAACCACCTTTAGCCATTGTTGCTTGAGCGGAAGCATCTTTGGCCTTTTTCCTCGCGTCACCATCAGACGGATCCTTTTCAACAATAGAGTCATATACTTTTGCTGCCTCTGCACCATCACCCTGAGCCAAAAAATGATCACCTAGTTTGTGCAGATTTTTGGTATCTGAAGGATGTCCTTCACGAATTGTCTCAAGGCCAAAAGTTGCTATTTCTGGGATACCTAATGCCATGAAGGCTTCATAAAACAATGAGTTTGCTTCTACGTTATAAGGATCAGAATCTAATTTCTTTTCTATGTCATCAAGAGATCCTAATGGGTCTTTTTTAATCTTATTTTTCACTTTCATCATGCCTCCGGCACCTGAAAGTAGTCCTTTGCCTTTTTTGCCACCAGCTCGCCATTTAGCACCTTGAGCTGCGCGTAGGACCTGACGACCTTTTAGAAAAGTTGGTTCTTCCTTAAGAATATTATGAAGAATCTGTAGAGCATAATCATAATTTGAAAGCTCAATTGCACTCTGTGCCTTTAAAAATAGATTAACAAGTTTAGGGTCTAGTTGTTCTTCTGTGATAAGCTCCTTAGGTGAGTCCATATCTAATATAGGGGTTGTATTTTAGGATATACCTGGAATTAAGATTAAATCTTGGATGGGGAATTTAGCCTCGTAGTACCTCATCTTGCAAGGCTTCTAATATAATTTTTTGGGTCTAATTCTATTTTTTTTGCCCAATATGACGATTTAGCCTCCAAAACTACCTATCGACAACTAATTAAAGCGAAAAGCATGGAAGATAATAAAGCAAAGTTGCGCTCGCTAACGAGTATGGTTCACTGTAAAAATGACAAATAAAATGAGATCTTTAGCACTAATTCTAATTCTTCCCCTGATGCTAGGGGCAAAACGTAAAGACTCAGGACTTATTAGTTTTCATCTAGAATCAGGAGAAGGAAATCAAAAGGAGCAAACTGTGCAAATAAGAGTCTCTGAAAAAGTCTTTAGCGTTTTTAAGGAACCTTCTTTTAGCCAAAGAGACATTGATGGATTTTATCCCTTTTTATCAGAAGACGGCGAGAGTTATGGCATGTCTTTTAAACTTAAGAAAAAGAAAATCAAAGAACTAAGCACACTATCTACCGTAGCCAGAGGCAGGAGACTCGTCACTGTTCTCGGGATGGAGCCCGTCGATTTTGTGGTTATTGACGGTCCGATTGAACACGGATATATTACTTGCTGGAAAGGCTTTACGGAAAAGAGTATTGAAAAATTTAAAAGTCTTAAAATTAAATTAATTGAACCTCAAGCCCCTAGTTCATCAATTATTCCGCCAGAACCATTACCCCAAAATATTAATCCAACGGAATAATTAATTAATTTAGTAATGATTTTCTTTCATTCTGGAAGATCCCTAATTTGGCTATTAGTATGTTATTGGACATTACTGTCATTTAATCTTTCCGCTCAACACAAAAGACTAGACCTAGTGTTAGCAACACCAAATAAAGAAATATTTGGACCTGATGGGTCAAAATTCTACATGTACACTGATCGTACGTTTGAAGGCAAACCAAGCAAGCCATGGGAAGGCGGAAAGTATGGTTATGTTAGGAACCCAAAAAGGACAAGCTCTGGTATTTTATACAGCAAATTTCATGAAGGCATTGACATCAAGCCTATTTCACGAGATTCAAGGGGGATACCGCTTGATAAAATTCGATCAATTTCTCATGGTAAAGTTGTCCACACTAGCAGATCAGCAGGCGCGAGCAATTACGGACGCTACGTAGTCATAGAACACGACTGGGGATATGGAAAATTTTATAGCTTATACGCTCATCTGGCGGATATCTCCTGCACAAACGGACAAATTGTGAGATCAGGAACATCAATTGGAACGCTTGGCTATACCGGTGATGGCATCAATAAAACCAGAGCCCATCTGCACTTGGAACTTAACCTAATGATAAGTAAAAAGTTCGGGAGTTGGTACCGCAAGCATTATGTTTCGCCTAATAAACACGGTCTATATAATGGAATTAATTTAGCTGGAATAGACATTGCTAACTTATATAAAGAGTATCGAAGGAATCCATTAATATCTCTTCCTGAGTTCATCTCAAAAACTGAAACATATTGGAAGATATTGGTCCCTAACAAGGGGATTCCATTGATAATGAAATCTTACCCCTGGCTTGCATCAAGGTTATCTGAAGCTGTAAATAATCCATCTTGGGAAATAAGCATGAGCCCATCAGGCATTCCTCTTAAAATTGAACCGAACGATAAAAAAGTAAAATCACCTATTATAAGCTGGGTGAAATATTCAGCCACTCCCCACTCATGGAACACTAGGTCTCGTCTTACTGGTACAAAAAACACAGCCAAGCTCACCTCAAGTGGTCAGCGATTTATTCAGTTATTGTTATGGGAGTAATTAATGAATCGAACCAATTTCATTAATTAAATTTCGGTTTAATCGAATACCATCATAAAAATTTTCGATAGAAAAGTTCTCGTTGGGAGAGTGTATCTGACAATCCGGTAAAGCTAAACCAAGTAAAAGTGTATCCACATTGAGAACATCCTTGAAGCTTTGAACTATAGGAATACTACCCCCTTCTCTTATGAGAGCAGGATCTGAATCGAATGTATTTCTTAACGCTCTTTGAGCTGCTAAACCATAACCTGATTGAGGGTCCATTAAATATGCTTTACCACTGTGTCCCATTTCATATTCAACCCTGACCCCTTTAGGTTTGCATTGCTCAAAGTGATACCTAACTAAATTCAATATTTCCTCGGGGTCTTGTTCAGGAACTAATCGAAATGAAAGTTTAACAAAGCTTTCAGATGCAATCACTGTTTTTGATCCCTCTCCTTGATAGCCTCCTCCAATACCATTAACTTCAGCGGTTGGCCTTGACCACCTTCTTTCGTTATCACTGAATCCGGTTTCACCAAAAAGTTCGGGAGCTCCAGTTAAATCGAGTGTTTCATTTTCATTAAGTTGAATTTTTGCCCACGCGGTTTTCTCCCAGTCTTCAATTTCTTTTACTCTGTCATAAAATCCATCAACTTTAATCCTCCCGTCCAAATCATGTAGACTTGAAATCATTTTAGAGATTGCGTTACATGGATTGGCAACGGCACCTCCAAAGACTCCAGAGTGAAGATCCTTAGATGGACCAATCACTTTAACCTCCATACAAGCAACCCCTCTAAGACCATAGGTAAATGTCCCCATTCCGGGACCAATCATCCCAGTATCAGAGACAGCTATTACGTCACAATCCAAATACTCTTTATTCTCAATTAGAAAGGGTTCGAGGTTAGGGCTTCCTATTTCCTCTTCACCCTCAACTAGATATATTATATTTACGGGAAGATCACCATTTTCATTAAGAGTCTCACCTAAGCCCAAAAGATGAGCAAGGTGTTGCCCTTTATTGTCAGTTGATCCACGCGCATATATTTTACCATCCTTAATTAAAGGTTCAAATGGCGGCGAGTCCCATAAATCAATCGGATCAGCAGGCTGGACGTCATAGTGTCCATAGATCATAACAGTTGGCTTATCTTCTGAATGTTTATTTTTGCCGATCACGATTGGGTGACCAGGTGTCTCGTGAATAGAGGCCTCAAGACCAACTTCATCAATCTTGGAGCTCAACCATTCAGCACAGCCCCGCACATTTTCTTTGTAATGACTATCAGTCGATACGCTAGGAAATTTTAAATATGAAACAAGATCATCTAAATGTTTTTCATTCATAATAATATTATTACCAATAGCCTCTTCTTGCACGATCTGCAGCCTTGAAATTTTGATATGCTAAATAACCAAGAATAATTGCTCCAAATATGTAGTTTAGCTTAAATAATAAAAGACCAAAAACTATTGCGGTGAATCCACCAATTTTTCCTCGTAGAGCTGGTTTTCTCTCGTGCATAATATGCCCTAAAAGTTGCCCACCATCTAATGGTATTATCGGCAAAAGATTAAAAAAGGACCACAAGAAATTAAGATAGATCATAAGTTTGAGAAATTGTGTCAGGTATTTACTAATTGAGTTCAAGTCCAAAAGTATAGCCAGAAGTATGCAAATAGTGCCCATTGCAAGGCCGAATAACGGGCCAGCTGATGTAATGATAATTTTTTGTTTTCTATTAAAAGAACCATGTGAAACAGCCATTCCTCCCATGCCGTGAATCATGATTAGAGCACTACCTCCAAATGATCGATAGGCCAGAGCATGACCCAACTCATGTCCTAAAATTGAAATAAAAAAAACAATAATGCATATTAAAACCGATCGAGTTTGATCAATTGCATCGACACCCGATTGTGACCCCAAAAGAATTGGTAA
>NYVP01000003.1 GCA_002684575.1 Verrucomicrobiales bacterium | reverse complement strand
TAGGTAATTGACTTTGGCTTTTCCTATCTACTAAGCGGACAATATGCCAACCAATTTTTGTTTGAAAAGGAGAACTTGTTTCACCAATTTTTAATTGATCAATTTGATCATAAAAAGTTTTAGCAACTCTCTCTTTAGTCAACCAACATAGATGCCCTTGGTTTATTTTGGAACTAGGATCCTCGGAATAATTTTCAACTAAAGATTCAAAAATCAATCCCTGTTGAAACTTGAGATAGACGTCATAAACATTCTTTTTCAAATCATCAGGATCCTTATCCAGGCTAGTAAAGAAAATTTGCTGGACCTTCAGTCTCTCTGGATTTGTTCGGGTATCATTTTCGATTTTATACCTTTCCAATATTTCATCATCAGTAACTTGAATGTATTTACTAATGACTCTTTCAATCCATAACCTCTGCATGAATTGATTTTCAGTAAATGAATCTATCCGTTTTATAGAAAACCCCTGAGATTGTGAGGCCCGATTAAATTCTTCAGAATTTTCAAAGCCTTTTCTAAAATCTATTAATGATTCATTTAGTTGTTCAATGTTCATCTCTACCGGGGTATGATAAGAATGAAACCACACTAACTTATCCACTATTAAATTGTTGAGACATAAAGATTTTATAGAACCAATTCTATTATTTGATATGACATTCAAATTGATCCCATTTTTAAGGCAGTATTGATTGAGGCGTCTATCTAGTTCCTGTTTATATATTGGATAAGCATTTACTGTCGCAACGACTCCTTTCCTCTCAGCAAGTTCAGCCAAACTTTCTTGATCTTTTTTTGGTATCTTTTCTATTGCTAATTTAAAAGGCCCTTCGAAAAGATAAAAATCCGAAAAGAGGTAGAAAATCGCAATTGCATAACATAAATATTTTTTACGAAAAAATCTTATTTGCTTTGTGAATCGCACCTTTTTTTGATCAAAATTCACCCTCTACTAATAAATAATAATTTCTATTCCTTGGACCAGATAGTTGCTTGAGCAAGGCTATATTGATATTTTCGATGGTGTTCCAATATAACAAAAGGCATGTTTTTGACTTCCTTCAGTAAAAGTTCTGGAGAAAGACTGTCTTTTAACCAATCTAAGGTAGAACCTTCCGGCCAATAATCAGGTTTTGTAAATTCCCCCAACCAAGTACATGGAGTTGTAATGATGAGTACTCCACCCGGATTTAAGAGATGAGGAAATCGATTTAATAATTTTTTAGGTTCAGGCAATCGACAAATAAGATTAGCTGCATGAATTACATCAAATTGACCAATATCATCAGATAAATTCATAGCATCACCTACCTGAAAGCGAATTTTTTTTGGTTCGGACGATTTTGGAACTTTAGCAAAAGTCTCAATCAACTCATTTCCCTCTGTATGGATATGATATTTTAGAGTCGAATTACGTCTGAGAGTTTCTGCATTTTCAATAAATATTCTTGAATTATCTATTGCTAGAACATCTTCACAAAAGCTAGACAATTCAAACGCAGATCTTCCAACAGAACATCCAAGGTCCAAAGCCCTCTTAAAACTTTTATCAACGTCAAGATTCTCACGAACAGTTCTTTCTGGAAAATGAAGATGAGATTCTTTAATAAAACCAAATGGATTTAATTCTGAAGAAGTACCGTAATGAAAAAGAAGGTACTCATTCAAGAGTTTTTGTGTCTCATATAAACTCAAAATAAAAAAAATTTTTCACCTTATTACTGTTTCAGAAGTGCATCAACAAGATATTGACTAGGTTTAAAGTGCTCAATTAATATTTCATGTTGGTCACCTCTCTTCATTCGAACTTGGCTAATATCAAAGTTAGGGGTTTTGTGAGGAGCAAACAAAATGTCATCATGGGTGGAGTTACGATGTGTTTTGAACATGTCTGGTGTTATATCTCCTCCAAGATGATCATCTCTTCCAGTAGCAAGATGACAAGTTCCTAATACTTTTTCATCCTGAATATCAGCACCGGAAACTGGAAGAACCTGAGTCCCAAATCCAAGTTCGCCTAGAGTACCAGTAACTGGATCATCAAGAAGTCTTTTGTTGTGCTCATCAATCGTTGATTGGTTTCCCTCAATCAATGAAGTCTTGTAAATATTCCGATCTTTCACATCTAGAAGACCTAAAGTTCCGTCATGATACTTCATTGGAAATTGCCCCTCAGCATCAACTGGAACGAAATAAACCTCGCCTGCCGGCAAATTAGCTATATCGGGGTTATTTCCCCTACAAAGACCATGCGATTTTTGAGCTTCTTGTCCATTAAGCATTAACTTAGCGGTCAAAACACGCCCATTATCAACAGTAAAATCAATCTCAATTTCATCTGCGCCTGTCATGGCAAGTCTGAGCTTTTCTGCGTCAGTTGAAACATTATCATAATCGACAGCTAATCCAGTACTTAAAATGATGTCGTTCACCCCATGCATCGTGGCACCTCTAAAATTAAATTCTTTACATTTAGCGGTTAGAGGAGCCGTAGCGCTCCAATCAGAAATACATAGTATAATGTCATAGTGAGAATAAATGTCTCGATCCAGAGACAATTGATTTCCTTGAAAGTCAAAACACTCATCTTGCATGTCCAGATTAGATCCACCAGTAGAATAGTAGGCAAACATTTCCCCACCTTTCATACCAAGCTGATCAATGACAGAATCTTGCAAAGCGCAGAAAAATTCATGATAAGCTTTATACTGGACTGGGTATTTTTTTTCATTTTTCAAAAACTGAAAATTATTCATTTCTGTTTTAGGGTCTTCAAAATCCGTGAGAATACAAATATTGGATCCTGAGATAGGATCAAAAACAGAAGACAGTAGGTTGCTCAAACTAAAAGGCGGAAAGATTCGATCCTCTGGTGAAAGAATGATATTGGGTGATATTGGTTCTAGAGTGCTCATGATAATGAAAATCTTGGCGAAAGATTCGTGCAATATGAGATTGATGCAACTTTTCGGAAATGAAACAATTTAATTGAAATGAGTAAAACCGACATTCAAAAAAATAGAAACAAAACAGTAGTAATTTCAGGCTCTACAAGCGGACTTGGAAAAGAAATGTCTATCGAATTTGCGAAACGTGGATGGGTAGTTGCAGGATTTGGAAAAACAAAGTCTAAAGTTGATGAAATTACAAAGATTATGGGAGTCAAACACCAAATAAAAGAATGTGACGTTTCCTGCAATAAATCCGTAAAATCATTTTCTGAAAGTATTATCAAAAAATTAGGAGTTCCCGAGCTTCTAATCAACAACGCTGCGGTGATGAATGCACCAAAACCACTTTGGGAAGTACCAAGAGAGGAATTTGATCACCTAACAAATGTGAACATTAATGGAGTTGCAAATATGATACGTCACTTCTTACCCTCAATGCTAGAAAAACGAAAAGGGCTAATAATCAACCTGAGCTCAGGGTGGGGCCGCTCAACCTCACCAGATGTTGCCCCTTACTGTGCAACAAAATGGGCAATAGAGGGGCTAAGCGCGGCTTTGGCTCAAGAACTTCCCGATGGAATGGGCTGTATTGCTTTAAATCCTGGAGTGATAGATACTGATATGTTGCGTAAATGTTGGGGTAATGGAGCAGAACTCTATCAAAAACCAGGGGAATGGGCCAAATTGGCAGTACCTTTCATTGAAAGTTTAACTCATCAAGACAATGGAAAACAGATGAGTGCGCCTTAAATTCTTTAGAAATAGAATTACCTCTCTTCTTCGTTCACCACACAATGAAGAATAGCTTCTCTTAGTTGTTTTCTTCCAAACATTGAAGCGGCAGATTTACCTCTGGTTCTTTCGGTAAACTTTAAATTTTTTAGTCTTCTCGAAGACCTACCTTCTCTCAGAATCTCTGAGATATCCCTAAGTTCGTGATTTGCGATATTTTTCTTTTTTGAGACAGGCCAAGGAATTCGACTTAAAAATGACATATAATAAATAAACTTAAAAATTATTTATAATTGATTATCAATATATCTTAAATAAAAGCAAGATTAATATCGATTAATTTAAGTTAAAGAGTTTGAGTGATTGCTTTTAGTGATCTGAAAACGACTGTATGAATATTGTCTCTAAAATCAGACGTTATTAATTACGATATGAAGTATTATTATCTTTTATTTGTCATAAGCCATTTCACTTTTTTAAAGACTCATGCAAATGAGATTAAAAGCTCTCAAGGAGAAAAAAATCAATCTAAATACGAGGCTGTTGTTAGAATAGAAAATTCCGCCCTCAACCCTGATTATAAAACTCCCTGGAACAGTGGTAGAGATTCAGGAGGCAACGGAACAGGCTGGTTGGTAGATAATAATAAATTTTTAACCAATGCGCACGTAGTTAGTAACAGTAGGATAGTTTATATCAAAAAAGTAGGGGACGCTAAACCCTACAGAGCAAAAATTATTCATATTGCCCACGATTGTGATCTAGCCATGTTAGAGCTTGAGGATCCTTCAGCATTTGAGGGAGTCAAACCCTTTGAAGTTGGAGAATTACCTCAATTAGATACAACGGTTAAAGTTATTGGATACCCTATTGGTGGAGAACGTATTTCAATTACTTCCGGTGTCGTTTCAAGAATTGATTTTCTTAGCTATTCACACACCAGCGTTGATTTACACCTAACGGTGCAGATTGATGCTGCCATTAATCCTGGTAATTCTGGAGGACCCGTCATTCAAGATGGCAAAGTTGTGGGTGTGGCTTTTCAGGGCTACTCAGGCAATATCGCACAAAACACCGGATACATGATACCTCCACCGGTCATAAAAAGGTTTTTGAAGGATGTTGAAGATGGAAATTATGATCATTACGTCGATTTGAGCATGAGTGATTTTCCTCTAATCAATCCATCTCAAAGAATCGCTTTAGGCTTACCGAATGATGGAATAGGCATTATGGTAGCAAATGTAGAAGAAGACGGGTCTGCGGGCGGTATTTTAAAGACTGGTGACGTTCTTTTGGCGATTGATGGGCTTCCAGTAAAATCAAATGGATTAATAAATTACGATGGGGAAGATGTTAATATGAATGAGATCGTTGAAAGAAAATTCGCCGGCGATGTTATTGATTTAAAAATTTGGAGGAATAAAGAAGCGATTGAAACAAACGTCACACTCAAGAGATTTTTACCCTATCTAATCGCGGCTCGTAAGTACGACGAAAAACCAAGATACGTGATGTATGCAGGTCTTGTCTTTCAACCTTTAGACCGAAATTTAATGGCCGCTCACAATATGAAAGGTCTACAAGTTAGGTATCACTTTGATTCGTATGTGTCCGCAGACATTTATAAAGAACGTCCTGAAGTCATTGTTTTAACTTCAATTCTTCCGGATTCAATAAATTCGTACTTTACCCAATTCTCTCAAAGTATTGTTGATAAAGTTAATGGTATTAAGGTTAAAAACTTAACAGACGTTCATTCAGCCCTCTCGNGTAATGACAATCAATATATTGTTATAAACCTATTGGGAAATGGCAGGCCAATCGTAATCGAGAAATCTAAAGTTAAGGAAGCTCAACAAAGGATCCAGACAAAATATAACATCATCAANGATCACTATCTTGGAGAAAATAAATAAATTACGTAAATAACTTAATCNAAGACCATTCATAAAAATTAAATATGAAACATTTTTTTNACCTCATATGCTTTTCTTTTTGCTTNCTGNTAACAGGCTCNATCTCAATTTTTGCAGCAAGTGCAGAAAAGTCTGTAATCAGAGTCAATACAACAATGCAGGCGTTCAATCTGTTACAGCCTTGGGAAAAAGGGGCGGCAAATACAAGGCTAGGATTGGGAGCTGTTCTGCCTAATAATAAAGTTCTTGTAACGGCACAAATGGTAACTGATGCCACTTACATTGAATTAGAGAAACCAGACTCCTCAGAAAAAACTTCTGCTAGGGTTGTTACAGTTGATTACGAAGCAAATCTGGCGATTCTTGAGCCCGCTGATAACAAATCTTTTTTATCGGATAGAGAAGCCTTCCTTATAAATGAACAGCTAGCACCATCTGATCAACTAGAAGCATGGCAATTTGAAAGCAACGGAACTCCGGTAACAACTAAAATTACGGTATCTAAAGCAGAGGTAAGACCGTCATTTTTAGAAACATCTAAATTTCTTCAAGTTCAAGCTAATGGCCCAGTTCAATATCGCTCAGGAAGCTTTACTCTTCCGGTTGCTAAAAACAACAAACTGGCAGGATTACTAGTGAGTTATTCAAGCAAGGATCAGATTTCTAGTATTTTACCATCATCAATCATTAAACATTTTCTTAATGATATTGAAGATGGTGAGTATACAGGGTTTCCAAATTTGGGAATTATGTATTCCCAAACACTAGACGAGCAATTCAGGCAATATTTAAAACTTCAAAAAAATGAAGGTGGAGTATTTGTTAGTAAAGTAATTGATGGAGCCTCCGCTGCAGGAAATTTGAAAGCCGGCGATGTTATTCTAGAAATTAATAACAACAAAATAGATTCCAGAGGAAATTATGAAGATGAAATTTGGGGTAAACTCAGTTTTAGCAATTTAATTAGGGGGATTCCTTTTACTGGTGATTCTACAAAAATGTCCATAATTCGAGATGGCGAAAGAATGAATCTGAGTTTTAAACTTATTAGAAGGCCAACTGCAGATTATTTAATTGATCCTTACATGTTTGATAGAGGTCCGAAATTTTCAATAATTGGCGGACTTGTTTTTCAAGAGCTTTCAGTACCCTTCCTCAAGCTTTTTGGCAACGATTGGCGAAATCGAGCACCAATCAAACTTTTGATGGCACATGCAAATCCCGAAATGTATGAAAATAAAGGTAATAAAAAACTGGTTATGATGACTAGGACAATACCAACTCCTGCCACTCTCGGGTACGAACGTTTGAGCACTCTAATTGTCACTAAGATTAACGGCATCCCAATTAAGGATATAAAAGATGTTAATACTGCTTCAAAAAAACCAATAGATGGTCAACACATGATAGAATTTGAATCTTACCCAAAACTAATTTTTGTGGATGCCAACTTATCTTCAAGAGTTAACAAGGCATTAGAAAATAGAATTGGTTTAACTGAACGTCTCGAGTAAGTATAATTTTATTTGGTAATGATTGATGAACCAATAGGCGTTATTTTCGATTGGGACGGAGTGATTATTGACTCCCACGATCAGCACGAGCAAAGTTGGCAAAAATTGGCAGAAGAAAATAATAAAACGTTACCAATTAACTTCTTTAAAGAAACTTTTGGAATGAGGAATGAGTCCATCATCCCGAATCATTTTGGGGATTGGATTGATAATAGTAATAAAAATCAAGTTCAAGACATCGCCGATAGAAAGGAACAAATCTACAGAGAGATCATTATCGAATCTGGAATCGATCCACTCCCAGGAGTTAAAACCTTATTAGCTGCACTTAAAGAGGCAGGTATTCAATGTTCAATCGGCTCATCGACACCCACAAAAAATATAGAAACAGTGATTAAAATGATTAGATTATCCAATCATTTTAATGCTATCACCGCAGCTGAAGACGTTAATAATGGCAAACCCGATCCTGAGGTCTTTCTTACAGCTGCAAAAAAGATTAATGTTAATCCAAAAAATTGCATTGTCATCGAAGACGCTCATGTTGGAATTGAAGCAGGTTTAGCTGCAAAAATGAAAGTCATAGCCGTTGCCACAACTCACCAAATTGATCAGCTAGACAGGGCGCACCTTGCAGTAAAAAGTTTGGAACAGGTCAAAATCAAAGACCTTTACGAATTAGTTGGATAATTTTACTTAATTCCCAAGCCGAGTTTATTTTGACAATAATCGATACTTTTAGCTATCTCACTTTTTTGGTAATCCTGATCAGCTTTTGATTTCTCAACGTTTTTAGGAGTAGTCCATGGCTTTCTGGGTTTCCCCTTTTTGGCCAGTTCAATAAATTTATCATATCCTTTAGGTTTGCCTTTCGGCCATGCTTTCCAAAAAGATTCATCATTTACTTTTAGTTCACGATTAAAACCTGAAATTGTTTCAATGTTAACTGCTGTATCTGGACATAATTTTTGATATAAATCAAAATAGGCTACAAGATCTACAGTTCCCTCGCCCATCGCAGTCCATTGAGCAGTAACCCCATTCTCGCTTTTCCATACAGCAGTATCTCGGAGGCTAGTTGTTATTGCGTATTTACCAAGGTTTCTTAAATTCTCAATAGGATCTTCGAGTGTCCATACGGCATTACCAGAGTCCATATTGGCTCCAACAAAATCACTTCCTGCTTCTTCGATTAATCCTACTAATTCGGTTGAGTGCATGTCACCAGCATGATTTTCCATAGCGATCTTTACTCCATGATCAACACAGTAAGCCTTGTTTCTTTTAAGTACCTGAACTGTATCATGAATTCTTGCTTCAATGCCTCCTTCGCTCAACCGGTCTCCCCTATCTCCTAGAATGACTCTAAAAGCTGGGGACCCGAGTGCTTTGGCCATTCTTACTCCTAGCTTAAGGTGTTCATCTGCGGTTCCCCAATCTTTTTTGAACCTCCTTGCAGTCGGACATATTGACCAAGAACCAAGTAAAATCTTAACGCCTTTATCAACTGCGTATTGAGCCAAATTTTTTAAATATTTTTCATCATCTAATTTTTCAAGTGGCCCAAAATCAGTGATGAAAAGAGTATCACATTTTAGTTTGGCGGCATAATCAAGAAGTTCCGATGCTTTCCAGCCCATGGCACGTACGGCAAAGTTATCATATCCAAGTGAAATTTGTCTCTTTGCAACTTTAGCCTCCAAGACATTTTTATTTAAGGCAAAACTGGTACAGGCACTGCCTGCTATAATAGTAGATCTTAGAAAATCTCGACGGGTATTTTTTTGCATATCAAAATATAAAACTGCAAAAAGCTATTTAGCAATAATCTTCCTAAAATAATCAAATCCAGCTATGCTGCGGAGCTAACGATTTGGCCTCGGTAATTGAGATTTTCTCCAATAAAAACCTCCTACTGTAATTTCCATTGTTATGCTTATGACAACAAGGATAACAGGCCGAATCTCGGGTTAACTTTTTGACTCTAGGCACTACAACACCACAAAATCCACAACGGTAAGCGTGCTTTCTTTTAACCTCTCTAATTGCTAGAGGTAAATCATGACAACGTTTTTCTCCTGGAATACCCAGTTCTGAACAGGCTTTCTGCCATTCAACTCCATGCGGTTGTATGCGAGACCCGGATGCCCTATAATTAGCAATTAAATGCGCAAGTTCATGCATTAAAGTTCTTTCAGGTTCTTCTGGATAAAACCTTTTTAAACTAGAATTTAAATCAATACGAGCACTGTCATGATAAGCAAGTCCAGCTGTTGAAGTTAACCTTAAATTCCAAAAAACATTAACATCTGAGGCTAACGAATAGAGCCTCATAGACTTCAGCTTTTCCTTACACCTATTAGTTAATTCATTATCAAACTTTAAACCCTTGCCTCGAGCAACTTTTTTACGGCTAGGCCTAGTAATATCAAATAAATCAAATAATGCACCCGGAGAATATGAGCGATTTTGCGATTTTCTGGAATCCCGCGATCTTTCATAGATGCCTCCAAACAGAGATCCACTCAGGCTGAGATTAAGCTGCTGGTATTTAGGATTCTTCATTATCCAAAGCCTCCTTATGACTGCGCTTATTCTTTATTTCATGTTCAACCTCAGAAAGAGCAACAAGTGAATCCTCATCAATGCTATTCATAATAAATGCATTGGCTCCAATTGTGCTTCGAGCACCTATAACTGTTTCCCCTCCTAAGATAGTTGCACCAGGATAAATAACCACACCGTTGCCAACATTTGGATGCCTCTTAATTCCCTTTATTGGATTACCTTCGTCATCTTTTTGAAAACTACGCGCCCCCAAAGTAACACCATGGTATAGCTTTACATTACTCCCTATCACACAAGTTTCCCCAATAACCACTCCAGTGCCATGATCGATGAAAAAATGAGACCCTATTTCAGCTCCAGGGTGGATATCAATGCCCGTTTTAGAATGAACCCATTCAGTCATCATTCTAGGTATCAAAGGAATTCCATAGATGTATAAAACGTGCGCCATTCTTTGAACCGCAATGGCCTCGAGGCTCGGATAAGCTAGTATTATTTCTTCGAAACTTTGGGCAGCAGGGTCTCCTTCATATGCTGCTTCGACATCAGTTCTCAAAAGACCTCTGATTGTCGGTAACTCGGAAAGAAAATTCGAAGCTAATTCACTAGGATCTTTACTCTCCGACTCATTCTCACCAAGAAGCCTAATACTTCTTTTAATTTCCTTGTTTAGAGAAGAAACGATTTTGGCTAAAAGTTCAGATGTATCATTTTCAAGATTCTCAGATTCAATGGCATCTGTTTCCAGAAAGCCGGGAAAAAGAATCTGTAATAGATCCTCGCAGAGAACAGCAATTCCTGGCCTGGAAGGCAAATTTGCACTGTCAATTCGATTAATGCCTCCCACCTGCTGGTAAGAAAGCAGTAATGCGTCGACTATTTTCTTCTCTACATTATCCATATTAGTTAGTAGAAGTGCACATAAATTCAGTTTGATAATACTGAATAGCAACTAATATAAATAATAAAGTAAAGTTAACTAATTGTCTTCTATTTTTCTTTTATCTAATTGAAAGAAATCTTGGTTGAGCTAGATAGAGAGCAATGAAAATGAATCTTATACCTATTAGAATTGCCTTTAAGTGTCTCATTTTCATGAT
>NYVP01000002.1 GCA_002684575.1 Verrucomicrobiales bacterium | reverse complement strand
AGGCTCTCCGTAAAGAGTAGCATTGTAATCTCCCCTTAAATCTACCGTCTCATTAGCACCTTGGTCGTCAAAATCCCAATAGGCGATAGGAGGATCTATCGCTGAAACATCAGGAAAACTATTTTCATCAACAGGATCAGTTCCGGCTTCTACTTCGATAAAATCTGAGAACTTATCTCCATCAGTATCTTCCAAAAGAGGATTAGTCCCTGTCTCTACTTCAGCACCATCAAGCAATCCATCAACATCTGTATCTGCTAGTTTGGGATTGGTACCAGTATCTGAAGGGCTCACATAGACTCCGGTGTTGGTTTCAACATTATCATTCAAATCATCATCATCGGTGTCCGCATCCTGAGGATCAGTTCCGTTCTCGAATTCATCAATGTTTGTTAAACCGTCTTGGTCTGGATCTCCCTCCGGTCCATTATTAGGATCCTGATCTCCGTTGTCTTCTGGGTCGAGGTCGTTATTAATTTCCCAATTATCAGGAAGACCATCTTCATCATCATCAAAAACCTCGGNAGANACTATCTGTATTCCATGAATACCAGAATTATTTGATCCACGAATGATGTCTANTGTCTGAGTATCACCGCTAAGACCCTCGAATAAAGCGTAATTTGCNTCGGGATTTCCATCNCCTGTGTCTTCNGTTCTGATATAGGTANCAGGAAACCCTCCACNTTGCTGAGAAAAAGTNGAGTAAGAATATGTNTCNCCATCTTGTAGNGNAACTTTTCCAGTCCTTNCATTACCGTCACTTCCAAANTANACATAAAGATNNTAGTTNGCTCCANNAGAAAATGTATCGATNCCAGAGANNGTTACACTTNCGGATCCNCCTCCTCCAACAGCATCAATGTANCCGTTCATNAACTGNTTATCTCCNTTACTAACCGNNTTATTCGTGTTCCANGTGCCGTTNCTGCTCCAGTCNACTGNNACNCCATTNTACTCAATANTNCCATTNGCTCCGCCTTGGGCATCTAAACCTCCATCAGTACTGACCCAGCCGGGAGAGGGCACNACNCCNGCAACCGTATTTTCATCCATGGGAGTATTATCTCGGTCACTGTTAAAGCTAAAACCTATAGAATCTTGTGAAAAAGCATAAGCACTNAGTGCTAATAAGATTAGTAGTGTGGAGGTAAGGATCTTCATTATAGCAGTATGTAGTCAAATTATCTCATATTCAAACACATTGAACAAGCCTTTAGGTCTGGTATTCTTGTCTCTTGCAGGATTGAAAGAGCGGATTAAAATAATAATCCAAAAAAATGAACAAAATTTTAGCAGAAGCCGCAAACAGTGCCCGGGGATTGGCAATTGATGCCATACATAAATGTTCGTCAGGACACCTTGGACTNCCATTAGGATCAGCAGAAATAGGTGCCGTTCTNTATGGTAATTCATTATCACATGACCCATCAGATCCAAAATGGATTAATCGTGACCGGTTCATTCTTTCTGCAGGTCATGGATCAATGTTTCTCTANNGTTGGTTACATATTTCAGGATATGATCTATCCTTGGAGGAAGTTAAAAATTTNAGACAATTAGGGAGTAAAACTCCNGGACATCCTGAGTACGCAGAAACNCCAGGNGTGGAGGCCACAACAGGCCCATTAGGCCAAGGTATAGGAAATGCGGTAGGTTATGCCGTATCCGGAAAAATGGCTGCAGCAAGGTTTAACACCGATGAACATGAAATTTTTAATCANCATATTTTTGCACTAGCAGGNGATGGCTGCTTACAAGAAGGAGTAGCTGCAGAAGCAGCAGCATTCGCCGGTCATTTCAATCTTGATAATCTTATCTTACTTTACGATTCAAATGATGTCACGCTAGACGCAATGGCGGTTAAGACCCAAACAGAAGATACGGGAGCTCGTTTTGCAGCTATGGGTTGGGACACATCTACGATTGACGGCCACGACATGAATGAGGTTGCGGAAGCAATCTCCAAAGCAAAATCAGATGACAATGGGAAACCAAAACTGATTATTTGCAAAACCGAAATCGGTAGAGGTATTCCAGAAGTGGCAGGTACNGCCGCCGGTCATGGTGAAGGTGGCGCCAAATACGCGGAATCTGCTAGAATGGGTTTAGGGTTACCTGAAGAAACTTTTTATGTTTCAGAAGAAGTAAAATCTTATTTTGCATCTCATGCGAAAGAACTTTCTGAAAAGCATGCAGAATGGAAAAAAACATTTGANGCCTGGCAGACGGCAAATCCAGATAATGCTAAACTACTTGAACAAGGATTAGAAGGTCATGTGCCGGATAATCTCGATGAAGTTATTCCTGAATTTGATCAAGAGGCAAAACTAGCAACTCGAGCAGCTGGAGGAGTAGTCTTGCAACCGATTGCCGAAGCAATGCCGATGCTTGTTTCAGGTAGCGCTGACCTTTACGGCTCAACGAAAAATTACATTAAGTCTGCAAACGATTTTGAACCTCAGAATGATGCCTCTGAGGGGCGTAATATTTGGTTCGGAATTAGAGAACATGGAATGGGCGCCATTATGAATGGAATTGCTTATGATGGCATTTTTAGGGCAAGTGGGGCCACTTTTGCGGTATTTGCTGACTATTTACGTCCATCGATTCGACTAGCGGCGCTCGCTCACCTTCCAACCATATACATTTTCACCCATGATTCTGTAGGCGTGGGAGAAGACGGTCCAACGCACCAACCCGTGGAAACGGTCAGTGGACTCAGAGTGATCCCAGGCCTTGACGTAATTCGTCCTGCGGATCCAGAGGAAACGGCAGGAGCTTTTATAGGAGCGCTAGAACGCAAAAATGGGCCAACTGCATTAATGTTAACCCGACAAGGATTACCCAACATTACTAAAATCAGTACCCAAGAAAAAAGATCAGGAACCTTAAAAGGTGGTTATATCGTAAGAAGAGAAGACGGNGACCTTCATACCNTTTTNCTGGCNAGTGGNAGTGAGGTTCAGCACGCAGTCGCCGCTGCCGAGCAACTAGGGTCAGGAGTTCGTGTGGTTTCTATTCCATGTTTTGAAAGATTCGATCGTCAGAGCAAGGATTATCATGAGGAAGTGATTCCTTCTTCATGTAAGAAAAGAATAGCTATCGAAGCTGGCGTCAGTGGATTGTGGTGGAAATACGTTGGCGATCAGGGACAGGTCATAGGAATAGACCGTTTTGGTATCAGCGCCCCTGGCGATACAGTCATGAAAGAACTATCCATGACCCCTGAAGCAATTGTAGAAGCCGCAAAATAATTGGCTATTTTGATTTTTTATCTAAGTAGCCCATTGACTTCAGCCAGTCACGACATCTGTCTGGCCATGTATGAACAGGGTTATTAGATTTCCTTAAGCCGTATCCATGCCCNCCNTTGGANTAAATATGAATTTCTCCCACAACNTTATTTTTTTTGAGCGCTGCATACAATAAAGCAGAGTAATACGCTCGGTCACCATCATCATGCGTAATTGCAATAAAAGTCGGAGGTGTTTTCTTACTAATCACGACTAAGTCTGACAATTTGTTCTTCTTCACTTTGTCACCTAAATAAGCAGGATAGATTGGAATGAGAAAGTCAGGCCTAGCATCGAAATCATCCCTTTCATCAATTCTACTGTAAGTNTTNTTTTCNTAATGTGATCCNCTCATCACTGTCAAATGACCACCAGCCGAAAANCCTAAGAGCCCAATTNTTTTNGNATCNANGTTCCATTTTTTTGNATTCGACCTGACTATTCTTATCGCTCTTTGAGCATCTTGAAGTGGTAATGTGTGGGGCTGATCAGGGTCTCGACGCGGAACTCGGTACTTTAAGATAAAGGCTGTAACACCTATAGAATTAAGCCATTGGGCAATTTCAACACCCTCATGCGTCCACGCTAAAATATTATATCCACCACCAGGACAAATAATAACTCCTGTTCCATTAGCTTTTTGCTTGGGAGCNTTATATANAGTGAGNGTCGGACGATCAACATATGCTATTCTCATTTTCCCGACAGAATCCACCGTCGTCGGCTTTTTCCTTTGCTCTATATTATCAGGTTCATCAGGAACGGCTCCTTCTGGCCACAAGGGGATTTCTTGATGANATTCATCACCCATCAAAGAATAACAATTTAATAATANAAAGAATGGTGCGAGTAAGAGTTTAAGCGAAGCTCTCATAAAAACTAATAATGCCTGATAATAAACCTAGTTTGAGGAGCCAAGCTTTAGATGCTTAGCACAAAATTCAAGCTGCATGCTTAACCATGAACTACCCTCTTTGGGAACCGGCAATTCGTTTCGCCCACCTCCTACAGCCACATATGGAATTTTTAATTCTTTGGCCTTCTCTATAATTCTAACTGCATTGATAGGGTGATGAATTACATCTCGATTAGGGGCGTTAGTATATATAAAAAGAGGAGCCTCTCCTTTGTCCATGTATTTCATGACAAGAGAATCGGTCCCGACAGGTTGAACATGTCCAACGGAGACCTGTGCTTTGGAACTAAGTTTCTCAACAGGNTCATCAGAATTAGTCTTTGCCAAGTCATCACTATAGGCCAACCATTGACTGATAAGAGCTCCGGCTGAGGCACCTCCAACACAAATTTTTTGTGGNTCAATATTCCACTGCTTAGATTTTGAACGAATAAACTGAATGGCTCTTCCACAATGAGCCATAATTTTAAGATACTCACTTCTAGATTTTTGCTGTTCAGGCGTTTCTTTAGAAATAAAATTATTTTCTACATACTCATCAAGCATCCCATTTCTTAAGACATCACTCTTTCGATTAATGAAAGGGTAATTGCAGCTGAAAACGGCATAGCCTTGATCAAGATATTCTTTGATCATTTTCCCACCATTTTTCCTAACACTACCTTTATCACCTCCACTGAATCCACCTCCATGAAACCAAACATAGACAGGAGCAGGAGAATCTTGTTTTTTGGCAGGATAATAATCTAATACGTTTCTCTCATGTTTATCCGAATAACGAATATTGGTATTTTCTGGCTCCGGCTTAAATAGATCATCATTATTAGAGCTTCCACCACTCTGACGCATTTGCCTCATGTGAGTTAGAAGTTCCTGAAGCGTCAAGACACCGTCTTTGTCAGCGTCAGACTTAGGGAACTTCTGAAAATAGGCCTTTATTCTTTGCTCATTTTCAGATGTAGGCTGCTGACCGAAAGAAATTTGAACAAAACAAACGAATGTTAANAAATAGACGTATTGACTGATTTTCAGGGGCATAATGTCATAATAATTCATCTTCAAGAATTCCGCNAGCATCCATTTAAGATTTCAAAGGGGTACTTATTTCCAAGAGAACGACATTTTTGAATAATANGTCGTATCGAGTTTTTCAGGAACTGCTGGTTCTGTCTCGTACTCATTTTTNATTCCCATTTTTANNGTCCATTTACTACCATTACCAACAGGAAGAGCAAGAGCACTATCATGAACGAACCGATTATTACCNGATCCNCCAATACCTGGAACATAGACAATGTCAGTGTCTAAAGATATAAAATCGTTAAACTNATATTTATGAGTAATACCAAGATCTAATGTTAAGGAGGATTCTGCTTCCTTAATTATATCATAATCTGTGAATCTATAACCTAGTCCGGATCTAGCTACGAGGGTTTGATTGTCTCTGTTAAACAATCGATAGGAGGCACCGGCACCGGTAGTAGAACGAATATTTACAGCGGTTACATCATCACTCTCAAGTTCAGTTCTAAGATACCATCCTATAGAGTCTTTAAAAAAATATTCATACGCGGCCCCACCACCAATCCTGTCAGCGGTCTTCTCGGCATTTTTCTCTCTATCCTCATATTCCAAATTAAATTTAAGCTCATCCTTCGGCCCCTTCCTTAGAACAATCAAATTCGCACCAAGACTTAACTCTTCAGTATTTCCCTGCTTACCTAATAAATCGAAACCTGTGGTAAGAGACCATTTTCTCTCTAGAGGTTTNTCAACCTTTGGNGAAATGCTTAANACNTCNGAAAANCNCACAACNTTTTTATCTTCATCTTCAATGATATTTATTTTTTTTGCGTCGCGGGTCAAAGAACCTAGAGCTTTTTTTCCTCCTTTTAGTTTTATAGAAAAGTCTTCTTTTGAGTCGACGGATAAAACCTTATCTCTTTCAATTTTTATTGTACCCGCAAACTCAGTTTTTAAACTAATAGTATCTTTATCAAAATTTGTAATCTTACCTGAAATAATTGATCCATCATTAATCTTTATAAGGTCCCCAAAAGAAAAGGACGGAAAAAATATAATTGAAAGGAAAAGGAATAAATTTCTCATTAGAAAATGATATAATCTTTGAGGTTGTTAAGAAAATTTTGGGAAATTATAAAATGCTCAAATTACTCCAAAAGTAAAGTGAGTAGTTAGGGAATAATGAGACTAAATTTGACTAACAAAATAATAATAAATGCGGCCCTTTTTTAATTAATACCGATAAATCTTAAATCATCGCTTCCTTCACGAATTTCAATCATTGTACCAGCCTTGATATTATAGAACCTTTGAACTTTGTCTGTAGTCGGCCAATATACTTCCATAGTGTCGATAACTTTAGCCTTTCCGGTTCCTATGCACTGCCTCAAGGGGTTAGCCCCGAAACTTCCACCTGAATTTACATGTCTGTAAATCGAGCGATTATCTCCATTCTCACTAATATCGATCTTAATTTTAACACCGATGGCTGAAGTGTTGGTTGTTTCTCCAATAATTTTTATTGATATAGAACTGTTATCCGAGCCGGGATTTTCAAAAAGCGCGTCCCTGTAACCATCTCCAGGATAGGCTCCACCTAACTGTTCAAAAAGATCAAGATCACCATCATTATCAAGATCTGCAAAAGCAACTGCATGTCCTTTCTGTAGGTGTCCAAGTCTTGATGCCATAGTAACATCAACGAACTGCTTACCGCCCTTATTAAGATACATTAGATTAGGCATCAAACTTCCATAACCAGGATCACCAGTTCCAAGATAAAAATCCAAATACCCGTCATTATTTATATCACCAAAGTTTGATCCCATCGGTAATACAGGATCTTTTAATCCAACTTTCCCAGCAATTTCAACAAACCCTCCCTTACCATTATTTTGGTAAAGACAAAGTTTCTCAAATTCAACAGGTTCATTGGATTTGTATGCAGCAAGCTGTTCGATATTTCCAGAATAACTGGCAACAAAGATATCTAAGTGCCCATCATTATCAAAATCCCAAAACCAGGCAGGAAAACTTGAAATTGGATTGCTGACTGCCAGTTCTTCAGCAACGTCAGTGAATGTTCCATTGCCATTATTTTTGTACAGACGGTTTTTACCTCTAAAATTGGAAACGTAAAGATCAGGAAATCTGTCATTATTGTAGTCTCCCCATGAAATTCCTTTTGTAAATCGATCATTGGTAACCCCAGCACTGATGGCTATATCAATGAAGCCATTATCACCATCATTCCTAAAGAGCTGGCATGGAGCAGTTGTACCAGGAGTAGTTTCGTTACCAACGAAAAGATCCAAGTCTCCATCATTATCAAAGTCAGCCCATCCCGCTGTTTGAGTTGGCCGATTAACTTCAGCCAAACCAAGTTTGTAACTTACATCCGTAAAGGTACCATCACCGTTGTTCCTCAACAAGGAGTTTGGCATGTCACCGGCTCCTTCAAGCCAAGCTCCCCTGAGAATATAAAGGTCCAGGTTACCGTCGTTATTATAGTCTGCCGATTCTATATTTAAACCACCATACATCCCTTCAAGACCGCCAGCTTTCGAGCTTTCTTGAAATGACCCATCCTTCTTTCCTAAAAAGTATTTAGGCGATGTGAAAGATGACCAAGAAGTGGTGAAGACATCCAGAAGATTGTCATTATTAAAATCATCAATGACTACTCCTCCGGATAAATTAAAGGAATCTAATCCTAGCTCTGAGGCTTTATTCTTAAAAACTGGATAAGGTTCTTCACTTTCAAAAGCAGATTCAGGAATTAAATGTTCTAGAGGCACCTTTTCGGGATATTCCCCTAGTGTCATATAAGCAACGTTAAGTAACCACTTAGAACGATAATGCCAAGCAGACTTGTCAGGCGCCTTAGTTAATAATTCATTAAAATATTGAATCGCATTACGAGAACCCTCTTCATTGAGATGAATCGCACTTGAACTGATTGGAATAATACAGCTCTCAGGGGTAAACTGAGAACAACAATTTTGAGTTTCCCCTCTTCTCATCCACGCCACTCCAAGCATAAATATATTTTCAAAAACCCTCTTTTCTTCGACTTTTCCTTTTACTTTAGGCAACAGGTCGTAAGCAGATTTGAGGTGTTTTATTCCCTCCTCTTCATTTCCCAGATTGAGTTCCGCCCAGCCTAAAATCCGGTGATGAAACCATTTCTTTTCATCAGGGGTCTGTGAATCCGCCTTATTAATAATGTCTCTTACTTGTCGCGCCCGACGATCACCAAGGTATTTATTTTTATCGTTAGTAGATTTCTTAATTTCAGAAAGGGTTTCAATCATCTTTGCATGAGAAACTTTGTCCTCCGGGGTCTGATTGACGATGACCGATAAGGAAGAAGGCGATGGTTCGTTTCTTTTCGACTCAATTTCCTTTTGCTTACTACAAGAGTTCAGGAAAAAAAGGACTACAATCACTCTCAGAATTCGGTAATAAAACATCTTTATAAACGAATTAAGATCTCAAGAAATCAGCGCCGCTAATTAGCGTTTCTGCTGATATTGATGATGTTTTCACCTTTTTTGTACTCATTAACTGTCTCTTTTCCATCAGGCCAACGGACATTAATACTTTTGATTTTTTTCTCAAGACCAACTCCAAAAAATAGATCTGGAGATGATTGAGAGAGATAGCTTCCTCCAGCACTCACTTCATCAGACTGAACAGTACCATCTTCCATGATTACGCTCACCTTTGAGCCGACTCCATTAGGATTACCTTGTGCGTAAGAAAGACGCACCTTAAGAGAATTTAATTCATTAGAGACATCAGGATTATTTTCAAATAATTTCATTTTGCCGTTATTAACACTGACGACAAAATCAACCCACCCGTCATTATTCCAGTCACACGATGAAAGTCCCCGGGCATCTTCAGATACAATTAAACCACTCTGATTTGGCCATACTTGATCAAATGATCCAGTACCGTCACCAAGGAGCAAGACGCTCAAGCCTCCCGCCATCTTACCTGTTTCCCTCTGAGGATGGTAAAAATTTTGAACAATGTATATGTCAGCATTGCCGTCACCATTAACTTCAGTGGCGACAACTCCAAACCCCGGAGAAATTTGACCTAGTGCAGGTAAAGGTTTCAACTTAAAACGAGCCTCACCATCATTAATAAGAATGGCACTCTCTAAATAATTCACCTGAAAGGCCTGAGCTTGTTGAAGGGATGACTGAGTATAAATATCAGTCAGAGTTGCTGATGCAAAACTGTCATAGGTAGGAAATTTTTGAGCTAGATAAGGCATAGCGTTCTGAGAACAGCTCTTTCCTCGTACCGGCAGAATACAATCTTCTGATACTTTAGCCTCTACAATCGAAGCCTTTTTAGAATCTCCAAATTTCCCATAGTAGATTTGAACAGGTTTTTTCTTAGAAGGGTGGTATTTGGTATTCAGACCAAAGTTTGTAGCAACATAATCCATGTCACCGTCACCATCAATGTCTCTGGCACTCAGGCCATTCCACCATCCATTATAATCGGAGAGACCGGCCTGACGGGTTGCGTCCACAAGCCTACCTTCCTTGTTGAGGAAAATTTTTACTGGACCCCATTCAATACTCAAAAGCAAATCCTGCCATCCGTCACCGTTTGCATCAGACCACAGGGCACCAGTAACCATACCACATCGTTCAAGACCCTTAGCTAGTTCCGTAGTTACATCGGTAAAGCGAGCCACATTATTATCGGCAGTATCGTTACGTAAAAAAGCACTTCTAGGACTCATCGGATATTCTCCGCGTCGAAGTCTTCCTCCAACGAAAAGATCTAAATCACCGTCCCTGTCAAAATCTGAGGCCGCTACTGCAGATCCACTAAAATTCAATTTAGGTAACGAGTCAGCAGGTGCTAGTTCATAATTACCCTGGCCATCGTTTAAATATAACCTGTCGGTTAATTCAGGTGACCCTTGCTCAGATTCCACTCCTCCACTGACCACGTAAAGGTCCATATCTCCGTCCTTATCCGCGTCAAAAATTAAGGGGCTCATATCTTCAGAAATAGAATGAACTTTAGCCGAAGGAATAATTTTGGAAGAAATCACATCCGCATTTTGAAAGTGCATACTCAGAGGTTCTCCTTTGGCAGAACTCACGATAAATTCATCAACCCCATCAAGGTTAACATCTCCAACGGCAAGACCAGGTCCAAAATGAGAAAGCTTATTTGGTAATAATGGCTGGAGCTTAAAGTCATCAAAAAAAGTTTCACTATGTTTTGCCGAACTAATTCCAGTCACCTCCTCGAATAATGTATTTGTTGAAGCTATAAGAGTTTTTGCCTCTCGGTCTTCTTCTGAATTGCTCTGTGAAATCACATAATGACTATTGGATTTCAGGTCATTAAAGGAATGCTTGAATCCATCAGGCCACTTGACTTCAAGAGAATCAATTGCTTTCACGCTTTTTAATCCAAAGTGAATCGTCGGACCGTTCGATGAAGCATATCCAGTCATAGGATTCATAAGCCTTAACTGTTCACCATTAGTTGTTTTAATTTTGACAGTAGCACCTATGCCAAAACGATTTGATGAATTCCCNCTAAGAGATACAGTAAGACTGTTGCCTACGTTATTATTCCTAAGAATTTTCACAGGCTCATCTAGACTAGCAACAATGAGGTCTAAATCTCCGTCACGGTCTAAATCGCTTGTCGCTGCTGCATAGCTGGCCCCTTCATGATCAAGCCCCCAATCCTTAGCAACATCATCAAATTTTAAATTTCCAAGATTCCTGAAGGCTTGATTGTTATCTTTTTGAAGGCCTGACTCCTTCCACAACTGCCATTCTTCTTTTCCAAATAGCATGCGTTGGCTGTAAGGAAGCATTTTCCTCTCCCCATTAACCATAACAGGCAGACGAACATCAGGGTTTCTTACGTTCGCACTCATTCCATTGGTCACATAGACATCAGTGAGCCCATCTTCATCAAAGTCTGAGAGTTTTGCNGCCCATGACCAACCCGAGGCCGCCAAACCACTCAACCAGGCGCTTTCCATGAACCTAGAAGTACCACTGTTTATGAAAAGAGCATTCCTCATCATTTGTCTTGGATCTGACTCATCCATAAAGTCCTTAAAAGCGCTCATGTCGCCCATCGCTATTTTTGCTTTGTAATGGGTCGTTGCAGCCATNTCCAAAACGAAAAAATCTAAAAGTCCATCATTATTCAAATCAGCGACGTCACTACCCATTGAAAACCAAGTCGTATGAGGAACNGCNGACTTTATCACATTCGTAAAAGTTCCNTCTCCNTTATTTCGATAAAAATAATCNGGATCTTGAAAATCATTGGCAACGTAAAGGTCAATCAGCCCATCATTATCGTAGTCAAACCAGGCCGCTGATAAGCCATAAGCAATATCACTTATGCCTGACTCTTTGGTGACATCTCGGAAACGACCCTTGCCATCATTTTCAAATAGTCTATCGGGTCGGCCAATAGTTCTAATTGTATACTGCTTGCCTCCCTTATCATAAATTTCATAGAAAGGCTTAAACTCAGGCTTAAGTGCGGGTTTTCCTTCGGCGGTTCTATAAGTGGCCTCTTCCGCAGACGGTAACCCTCCCGCCCGTATGAGACGATTAGTCAGGAGATAATAATCTAGGTCTCCATCATTATCATAGTCTGCAAAATGAGCTGACAGGCTGGCGTCCTTAACGTCTATTCCCGCTGACTGACCTGACTCAGAAAAATTACCCTTACCATCATTAATATAGAGTAAGTTTGGCTCGTCGTAATTACAGACATGAATATCTAGGTCCCCATCATTATCAACATCAACAAATTGCGCCGAACAGCTCCACTTCCCTGAAGCAGAAACACCGGCCGACTGAGTAAAATCTTCAAACTGAAGTTTTCCTACCTGCCGATAAAGAACACTATCTCTCGGACCACCGGTGCAATAAATGTCATCCCAACCATCTCCGTCAATATCTCCAACGGCAATACCTCCGCAAGCATAACCCAAAATATAAAGTCGACTTAATGGGTGCTCATCATCAACAACATTAACAAAGGAAACACCTGTGTCTTCAACTTCTAGGGGAGAAAAAAGACTATCAAATTTTTGTGTTCGGGATTCGTGAGGATAAAGAACCTGAATCTGACCAGGTTCAATTTGTAAATTTTGAGGAGACGGAACAGACGTATCAAGGCTCTGCTTAGAGCCGCAAGAATTGATTACCAAGAACATGCATATCAGCATTAACTTGGGAATCTGTTGCGGGGATTTTTTCATGATTCCAAATCTGTAAAGAATTCACTGCAATTTTTTACAAGGGCATATACAATACTGATTATTAGTCAATTAGGCAAACGCCAAGTACTAGAAATAAAACCAAAAACTATGCATAGTGTGAAAATATTCATTTTCTTTAGTGTTTCTTTTATTTTTTTATCCCATTTATCCCAGAGTAAGGAGAATTTAACTCTGAAGGTGATGACTTTTAATATATGGGTTGGAGGTTCCGCAGGGAAGCAACCAGTCGAGCAAACGACTAAGGTAATTCGTCAATCCAAAGCAGATATCGTTGGCATGCAAGAAACAATGACAGGAGGAAAAGACACCAGTAAAATAATTGCTGATTCACTTGGCTGGTATCACTTTGCTCAAGGAGGCAATACTTCCGTTCTTAGCCGATATCCGATTGAAGGCAGCAGCCCTAACAAATGGGGAGTTCTAATTAATATTGAAAACAAGACTAAGGTTCACTTTTTCAATATTCATTTTAGACCTTCACCTTACCAACCTTACCAACTAAAAGGTATCCCTTACGGCAATGCTCCATTCATTAAAACAGAAGAAGAGGCAATACAGTGGGCAAATAAAGCTCGAGGAGATCAGGTTGACAGAATGTTCATGGATATTAATCCCATACTGGAAAAAGGAACCCCTATCTTTATCACCGGTGACTTCAACGAACCATCTTTTCAAGACTGGACACTGAAAGCAGCCAACAAAAAGATCATTCCCATACCCATAAAATATCCTGCAACTTTAAAAGTGGTCAGCGCTGGCTTTACGGATACTTTTAGAAAAGTCCATCCTGATGAAATTAAAAACCGCGGCTATACTTGGACAAATAAAACAACGCCCCAGGATCCAAATGATTTTCATGATAGAATCGATTTTGTCTTCTCTAGAGGGGTCGAAGTGATCGACAGCAAGGTCGTTGGAGAAAATCAACAAAACGCAGACATAGTCGT
>NYVP01000001.1 GCA_002684575.1 Verrucomicrobiales bacterium | reverse complement strand
CTCCCACCTCACAACTTCTCTTGCTTCTGAAACAACGAAACCTTGGAAACGACACACAATCGACAAAAGCTCAACTGGAGCAGATGGAACAAGGTTATTAGACGTGAATGGAGACGGGTTAGATGACATCGCTACGGGTTGGGAAGAAGGAGGCATAATCAGAGCTTACCTACACCCTGGAAAAGCTAAGGCAAAAGAGCTATGGCCAAAAGTTACAGTCGGGAAAGTTAAGTCTCCAGAAGACGCCGTGTTCGCTGATCTAGATAATGATGGCGCTGTTGACGTAATCAGTTCTTGTGAGGGAAATAATCGGAAAATGTTTATCCACTGGGCACCAAAGAAAAAAAATCAATATCTCTCTGAATCATCTTGGAGTACCAGNGTGATACCCAAAACTAAANACAAGCAGTCATGGATGTATGCCCTTCCGATGCAAATTGATCAAAAACACGGGACAGATTTAGTCATTAGCTCAAAGGGAAAAGGAGCGACAGTTAGTTGGCTTCAAGCACCTCAAAATCCAAGGAATGTTTCAGAATGGAGATTACACAAATTACAGGACGCAGGTTGGATCATGTCATTGATAGACATAGATATGGACAATGATGGCAATAAAGACATTCTTGTGAGCGATCGGCGAGGACCGAAAAGAGGAGTCTATTGGCTAGAACGTCCAGAAGATAATAAGGTTATTGATTCGGGAGAATGGAAACGACACCAAATTGGTGGTAGTGATAAAGAAATTTTATTTATAAGCACAGGGGATCTCGACAATGATAGAAAAACTGACATCATCGCCATCGATAAAAAATCAATTATCTGGTTCAAAAAAGAATTAGACTCATGGGAAGAAATAATTATACCTCTCCCGGAAGGTGTGGGTACCGGAAAAAGTACTGCGGTCTGTGATGTTAACGGTGACCAAAAAAATGATATCGTTTTTAGCTGTGAAAATTCAAAAGGAAATCTCTCAGGAATGCGCTGGCTGTCTTGGGAGCAGTCACCTAAATCAGGACCTTGGAAAAGTCATGAAATTGGAGGACCCGAGGGGCATAAATATGACAGAATAGAAATGTATGATGTGGACGGCGACGGAGACCTAGACGCAATATGCTGTGAAGAAGTGGATCAGTTAGGAGTTTTTTGGTATGAAAACCCACATTTAAATTAGCAGTATAATTTTTAATTATCTCCCAAATAGAACACTGTTAATTGAGTGAACTAGCACCTAACTTATTAGACTAATTATTTAATTGTTAGAATTTNAGTAGTGATAGTTATTGATTCCTTATAACATAAGCATAAAATTAATGTATTAATTGATTTTGAAAAATGACCGAACCTATATTTTCGGAATTTAATCAAGCCCNTAGGCTCTTTGACAGCTTACACCTATGGGCGCTATTTATTTCAATTGCTTTTATCATACTCATTCCATTATTGGGAAGAAAACTTCCGGAAAATAAAAAGTATATCGGAGTCTGGATTTTAGTATCGATAACTATAATTCAAGAAATTTTTGATTATTTCCATCGGACAANTTTTAGAGAACTTAACCTCGCTAGAGATCTCCCTTTAAACATATGTAGTTACAGTTTAATCATTGCTTTAGTTTCGCTAATAAATCGCAATAGGTTTTGCTTTGAATTTTCGTACTTCATTGGCGTAACAGCGGGACTACAATCATTATTAACACCNGGTATTTCTTATATCTACAATCAAACTGAATACATTCTTTTTTTCATTCATCACANCCTAATGGTCATTTTACCATTATGGAATGTCTTTGTAGATAGAATGACGACATCTAAATATTCAATTTTTAGAACAATGCTTTTTTTAAATCTAATGGTTATACCAGTAGGTTTTATCAACTGGCTCACCGAATCAAATTATATGTATATCTGTGAAAAACCTGTTAATGACAGTCCTTTTATTATAGGAGATTGGCCNTGGTATATGCTAGGTCTCCAGGTTGCAGGTNTTACNATGATGCTGATTGCAGCCATACCAATGGTTATAGCCAATAAAGCTAGAGCTATTAAAATTAAATAGGCTAGATGAAGCATACCATAATCTGATTATTTATCGCTTTTCCCAATAAGATCAAAATTCATTTTATTATCAAACCCGACATTAGGAACCCAATTGAAATTGACGCCACCTTTTTCAAATTTAAATTTTATGGAGAAATTGAATGGTGTTTCAGTGGCACAAACTTTGACATTAAGTACATTAGATTTCTCCCAACCATACATTGCTGCCAAAGATTCATTTTTTAAATCNATCATCAAACCATTCGGAAAATCAGAACGGGATCTTATCCAGGATTTATAACCTGCAGAAAATTCAATTTTCTTACTATCTCCAATCAATTTGACCTTCAATGGTTGGTTATTNGAATCCTGACTTATATTTAATAAATTTAAACCCAGGGGATTNGAATCCAAAATGTAATCAACATNNAGAAAAAGCTTCTCTGANGCGGTTGTAGAATTACCAAAAACGCCATCAATCGCCAAATTNTTTAAGGTCTTATTTAAGGAAGANGACTTATTACTTTTTACCTTATTGGGAAAGGTATGGCAGGCAGGCAAAAATTTCTCCCAAACATGATTTAATATACTAGCCATATCATTTTCTCCGCTGGTAATTGCAACCACAGCATTAAGTTTTGGCATCACGACACAGAACTGACCGAAGGCTCCGTCTCCACGGTAGCAGTCAAATTTACATCGCCAAAATTGAAACCCGTAACCCTGATTCCAATCACTCTGAGGATTGCTACCATTGGAAACTTGTTTAGAAGTGGCCATTTCAACCCAATCTTCTTGTATGATAATCTTTTGTCCCCATCTTCCTTTTTGAAGATATAACTGACCAACCTTGGCAATATCCTCCGTTCTGAGCCTTAACCCATACCCTCCCAGTGAAATGCCTTGAAAATTTTCACTCCAATAAGGCTGTGAAATTCCAAGAGGCTCAAATAATCTTGATTTTAGATAGTCCAAAACCTTGTGACCGGTCACTTTTTGAACNAGTGCAGATTGAACAAAAGTCGCNGGAGTATTATATTTGAAATGAGTGCCTGGTTGATGTTCTACTTTCGTTTCAAAAAATGAACGAACAGACATTTCCTTTGCATTAATGGGGGGTTCGTTTTGGTGACCTGTTGTCATCGTTAACAGATCTCGAACTCTCATTGCTTTTAAATTATAGTCAGGGTTATCCGGAAGATCATTTGGAAAATAGTCAGCAACAGTGTCGTCAATCGACAAAAGATCATCCTCGATTGCCATACCTACTGCCGTAGAGGTNAAAATTTTGCTTAATGAAAAAAGCATATGATTATCTTCTGCCCGGTAAGGCGACCACCACCCCTCACATATTACCTTTCCATTGCGCAGGATCATAACACTGTGAATTCCTTTAAAATTTGAGTCTAAAGAATGAATAAAATCCTCCAGAATAACTTCATCAACATTCTCAGAAGCAGGACTACTCCGCAGTAATTGCTGAGATTCATTTTTATTCTCTTTGGAATAAGTCGAGTCCAAGAGACATATCCACAATAAAGAAAGTAAAAATGTATTAAAGTAGACTATATAATTAAGTTTTGTTCTCATATAAAACCCCAGAGGCTAAGAATGTTATAATCGGCTTGAGTATTTAATTCAATTTNTTCATTATTGCATTTCGTCTCTAATATAGTGACACATTTTAAAGAACCATTGATTAAAAAAGGTGACGCAATTTCAAGACCAAGATATAAAGAATTATAACGAAGACGGTTATTTTTTTGAGCGCGAGCTTTTTAATTCTGAAGAAATTAATTTACTCGCTGAAACGGCTCGTAATGACCACGCAATGGACAAGGCATCATCAAGTATGGATGATGGTGAAGGAAACGACGTCAGGTTATCATTATGGAATCACCCTGGAAATGGCATCTATGGAATGATTGCTAGATGCGAAAGAATCGTCAACAGAGTGGAACAATTATTAGACGATGAAGTCTATCATTATCACTCTAAAATGATCCTGAAAGATGCTAAAGTCGGAGGAGCATGGGCATGGCATCAAGACTACGGTTATTGGTATCAGAACGGACTTCTTTTCCCAAATCTTTGTAGTGTTATGATTGCCGTTGATAAGGCAACAGAAGAAAATGGATGCCTTCAAGTCTTGAAGGGCTCACACAAAATGGGGCGCATCAATCATATATTATCCGGAGATCAAGCAGGTGCTGACCTGGAACATGTCGAGGAGGCAAAAAAACAACTAGAAACAATTCAATGCGAAATGAACCCTGGTGATGCTTTGTTTTTTCACCCAAATACACTTCATTGTTCAGCTTCTAACCTATCTGACAAAGCACGATGGGCCTTAATATGTTGTTATAATGCGAAATCCAATAATCCTTTCAAAGAGTCCCATCACCCNTCATACACAAAACTTGATAAAGTTAGTGATGATCAAGTGGCCATCGTCGGGAAAGATGATGCAAAGCGATCAAATGTTGAATTTGCAGATCTTATTTCAGACGACAAGAGTGCAAAGAGCCTAGAAACCGATTAAACAAAATAATAGAATAATGAAACTTGGAATTATTAANAGTGCCTTTGANCAGGCAGGAGTGGATACAAAAACTGGATTAGAACATATCGCCAGAATTGGTTTCGATGCAGTCGATATCTTTACGGAGGCCATGACTATTAGNGACGATGAAATCAATCTCATCAAAGATACATGTCAGCAAAATAATCTTCCTATCACATCAACNGTTGTTGTATCTGCAGGTCTTATTGACTTTAATGACCCGGTCAGAGACTATCACATAACGAGGGCAAAGAAATTTCTAGATCTTGCAAAAACTTTTGATTCAAAAAACCTACTCCTTGTTCTTGGTGAGTATATTTGGCAAAGAGAGGTCATCCCTCCAGAAGCTCAATGGGAATGGGGTGTAGAGGGTGTCAAACAATTAGGACAGTACGCTGGGGAATTAGGATTGGAAATAGCACTAGAATTAGAACCTTTCAGATTAAGCCTATTAAATAGCATTCCGGAAATGGTTCGATTTATAGATGACTGCTCTATGCCCAATGTTAAAGCCAATATTGATGTGAGTCACCTTGTACTCGCTGACACTTCTCCAGCCGAAGTTGAAAAATTNAAANATAAAGCAACTCATGTTCATATCAGTGATTGTGATGGAAAAGTTCACGGAGATCTTCCTCCCGGACGAGGAGTTGTTAAATTTGCTCCTTATTTACAAGCGATCAAAGAGCTANACTTTGATGGCACTATATCTATCGAACTCGAATACTCACCTGACCCCTCTAAAATCGTGGAGTGGGTAGAAGAGGCTTACAATTCTACAAATGATCTCATGCAACAAGTTGGACTACGCGACTAAAACAAAAATAAAATGAAAAAAACATTACTTTATTCTTTAATTATTTTTTTATCACTTCATCTAAATTCTTCAGCAGACCTTGTTGGCTACTGGAAACTAGATGGTGATTTTACAGATTCATCAGGCAATGGAAATGACGGTACATTGTTTGGTGGAGCCACTTATTCAGACTCAGTTCCAGACACATTGGGTGGTGGTCAGTCGGTAGAATTTGATGGTACTCCAGGCACCTATGGNAGTATAAATGACGGCACCGGAGGTCTAGCAATAACCGATACTCCATCCTACACAATATCAATGTGGGTCAAAGGAGACGGAACCATTGATAATGTNGATGATNGGATATTTTCTGAAGCCACCTCAACGAATAATAATCCATTGTTCAATATGGGAACACGAAACAACGGGGCTGATGGAGTCGCTGATGTATATGTAAGAAATGGACAAGCCTACGGGCATGAATTCTCAAACGGACAACCATTTGATGGCACCTGGCGGCATATAGCATGGGTTGATAACGATGGATTGCTTGATCTGTATATTGACGGAGAATTTGACAGACAATTCGACTATAGCATTGTTCCCTCCTTTACTCCTGACACAACGACTATAGGTGGAATCCTAAGNGCAACAGATTGTTGTAACTTTACCGGNAACATTGACGAATTAGCTATATGGGATGAAGCGCTAAGTGAAGATGTTATTGCAAGCTTGGCCGATGGTTCTTTTTCACCGGGTGGGCCTCAAGATGATGATGATGATGATGGATTACCTGACTTATACGAAGAAAGATTAGTTGATAACTTGGATGATCTAAACGGAAATGGAGCAGGCCCAGGACCTGGATCAGGTACAGGAGATTATGATGGCGATGGTCTTACTGATCTTGACGAATTTGAGGAAACCAAAACAGATCCAACAAAAAAAGACACCGATGGAGACGGTCTAAACGATAATGTTGAAACTGACACAGGCACCTATGTTAGCGCTTCTAATACAGGAACTAACCCAAAAGAAGCCGACACTGATAATGATGGGCTTCTTGATGGAGTAGAAACGAATACTGGCAAATTAGTTGATGAAGAAGACACCGGAACGGATCCAAATAATTCAGATTCTGATGGTGATGGTTACTCTGATGGTGGTGAAATCGTTGGGGGTACTGACCCTAATGATGAAAATAGCAAGGGGGCATTACCTCCACCATTTTTATATGTAGACTTTGAAACAGAAGCTGAAGATCTCAGCGAAAATGGTAATAATGGTTTAATTGATGGATTAGTTAGCTTTGATGTTAAGGGTGCACCCCAAGGCTCAACTCCAACAACAGCTGCTAATTTCACAGGAGGCCATATTGATTTTCCTGACATTGACATGAATTCAATGATCCGTGATTTTGAAGATGGTAGCTATACCTTCTCTTGCTGGCTTAACCCGATCGGCTCTGCTGGCGGTCAGGGTTTTATCTGGGGACAAACTCAACAAGGTATCCACAATGGTATCCGTAATGGCGGAGTTCTGCACAGTGCCCACTGGGGAGCTGATTGGAATGCAAGCACCCAATTAGAACCAGAGCAATGGGTGCATGCAGTTTGGACTTATGACGCGGTAACGGATACCGCAGCGATTTATCTAAACGGCGAACTAGACGGTGGACCTAACGCTCAAAGAGCACCAAATGGCGGTGGCACCTTTATTCTTGGTGCCAGAAATAATGGAAGCGAGCAATACGACGGATACCTTGATGATGTTGCAATATGGAGAGAAGTCTTATCTGAAGGAATGATTGCCGCTCTTGCTGATGGAGCTAGCCCCATTGGTGCTACCAATGAGGATGCAGATGGGGACGGCTTACCGGATTCATGGGAGGATAAATATGGGGTAGATGACCCCGAAGGAGACGATGACAATGACGGTTTAACAAATATTGATGAGTTTGAAGCTAGAACCAAACCTAACAAAGCAGATTCTGATGAGGATGGACTTAACGATAAAGAAGAAATAGAAGTCACCGAAACTAACCCTCTTCAAGCTGACACCGACAGGGATGGATTATTAGACGGAGTCGAAACAAATACCGGACAATTTGTTAGCGAAACCAATACAGGAACTGATCCTAATAAGAAAGACACTGATGACGACGGATTTAATGATGATATTGAAATTAGTCAAGGATCAGACCCAAATAATAAAAATANTGTTCCTCANNTNGGACTTAGTATTCTCTTCATCGGAGGACAAGCCGAAGCCACCCAAGGNGCCGANGGAGAAGTAATGAGNTTNCTGGANGAGCGGTATGGNCCTCAAAATATTACCTATAAACAGGCAAGCCAAACAGTCGCNGGAGAAGNGGCTGAGTACGCTGTTTTNATAATTTCTTCGACTCCAGGTTCAGGAGATATACGGAATAAATTTCAGGACTCGACTACAGCCATAGTCAATTGGGAGGAAGCTGTCGCAGATAACGGTGGAGGCGAATTTCAAATCACCGCTGGTCGCACCAAAGATAATGTTGCAGAGGATCATGTGATTACCATTCTTGAGGATCACCCTATAACTGCGGGCTTTAATGTTGGTCAAGATGTCACCATATCCAATGGTCANACAGAAGTCTGGTGGTCAACCGATCAACAAGCGCCAGGTTCCATTTCCTTGGCATCTGAAAAAGATGACCCGAGCAGATTGTTCCTTACTTTTGTGGATGAGGGAGGCGAGCTTAATAACGGGAGTTTGGCACCAGGAAAAAGAGTTATGCTTGGAATAACTGATGCCACCTTTAACAACTTCACTGAAGATGGGAAAACCTTAATTGGTCAGTCTTTTGACTGGGCTCTAGGTGTAGCGGGAGGCTTGGCCCCATTAAATTTCACTGAAATAATTTACAATGCGGAAGATGACACTTTCCGGTTTAAATGGAATTCAAGAGGAGGAAAAACTTATTCATTATTCTATTCTGAGGATCTCTCTCAATTCGACGCAGACCTAGACGATTCTATTGAATCAGGTGGCGATTTCACCACTTATCCTCCCGAGGACCAACCAGGCTTAGAAAATCCTTTATCAGGATCAAATAAATTATTCTTTCAAGTCATTGAAAACGAGGACTGATCAGAATTTCAATAAGTTAGAACTGCACTATCTAGCATGAAACTCTACAATAAATGAATGCACTTTTCCCTTAGGATATTTTTTATTCTTATATTTTCTTTACCTATTTCGAAAGCCAAGATTCCGGTAAACAAAAAATATATAGATTCTGCTTCAAANAAGGACGGTGATCCAGCAAACGGGAAAAAGATTTTCTTTGATAAAAGAACTCTTTGCTCGGAGTGTCATTCTTTGGATGGAAATTCAAACAGTATTGGCCCTGACCTTTCAGCCGCTGGAGACAAATTCTCAAGAGCGGATCTAATTCACTCAGTCATTAATCCATCGGCCAACATAATGACTGGTTATGCAACCACCATTATTGAAACAACTAATCAGGAAAGCTTTAGCGGCATACTTAGAGCCATTTCAGATGAAACCATTACACTTTCTAATTTAGATTTAAAAGAACGCGTTATTCCAAAATCTAATATTAAAAGTCAGATCACAAGTCCGGCCTCTTTAATGCCTGTAGGATTACACACCAAACTTAACACAGAAGAATTCACAGACTTAATTACATTTTTAGAAAGCTTAAAACAACCTCAGAGGATTGATCAAAGTAATCATGCCACTCCTGTAACAATTAAGCGTATCTCAAAGCCTATTAAGTTGACGCCTTTTTTTGGAACCGAACTCGATTTTGAAAAACCGGTCTGGTTTGGTGATCACCCAACGATAAAAAATAAATATGTTATTGTGGAGAAGAGTAGAGCCTTAGTTTCTCTTCTTGGTAAGAATAAATCTGGCGAGGAAAAGAAATCACATTTCCTTGAAATTCCCGAGGAGGTCTATGTTACCAACGATGAAGGCCTTTTAGGTTTTACTTTTCACCCTAAATTCAAAGAAAACCGTCGATACTTCTTCATGCATGAAGTGAGAGATAAAGATTACAGAGGAATGGTAATTGGGGAACGCACCGCCTCTAAGGATTACACAAAAGACTCTGGAAGTCCTACCAGAAAGATTTTAGAATTCGAGGTAGCAACAGAGTTTCATCATGGAGGAGGTATAGAATTTGGTCCTGATGGTTACTTATATATTGGCATGGGAGATGGTGGCCCCCAAGAAGACCCTTTAGGAAATGCCCAAAACCTGCATTCATTCTCTGGCAAATTACTTCGTATCAACGTTGATAAGAATACCAATGATAAATTGTATTCCATCCCCAAAGACAATCCTTTTATCAATCATCCAGATGAAAAGGTTTTAAGAGAAATCTTCTCTTACGGTCTTCGGCAACCCTGGAGATTTAGCTTTGATTTCAAGACAGGGGATCTTTGGGTGGGTGATGTAGGACAAAATCGTTTTGAAGAAATAAATATTGTTCGATTAGGTGAAAATCACGGTTGGAATGTTTTTGAAGGTTATGAATTATTTTCAACAAAGTTTAGGAAAGAAAATTCGAAAATTATTAATCCCGTGATTTCTTTCCGTAGATCCCATGGCGTGTCAATCACTGGTGGATACGTCGTAAGATCAAGGAACAACATTAACAATCATTCCTATGAAGGGGTTTACATCTGTGCCGACTATCAATCAAAAAAAATATGGGGAATAAAACAAAAAAATCGATCCTTAGAGATCGTTCGTGAAATAGGTAACTGTCCAGACAGACTAGTGTCTTTTGGTAAAGATAAAGAGAATAACCTTTACGCAGTGGGCTACGATAAAGGAATCGTATACAAGATCGATTTCAGGGGGTCAGTTTTCGAATAATTATTATATTTCGTGATCTCTTAATTTGAAGAGGCTAATTTCTTTTCACAGACCATTCCCCTTTTTGGTTAATTGTAATTGTTGTATTATCCACCTTTGCAATAACGTTTTCACTTTCATCCACTGTAGTCTTTATACCGGTTGCTAATTGACCTTCATCCTGACCTTCATCATAAGGCCGAAAAACACTCAACCAAACGACTGGTTTTCCTGCGGTTAACGTCACCTTTGAAAAAGTATTTCTAACCTTAGCCCCTCCAATGTCCTGAGATGTACGGGTCTCCACCTGACCAATCTCATGACTATTCTGACGATGCAAATGAAGAATAACTCTTTTCCTCTTCTTCTGCCACCAGGCATGATCTCTAGCAGGAGCATCAAACCATTGTCTACCCTTGACAGGAATGCCTTCAGAAGAGGCAATTGACCAGCATGGTCCTGCTACATAACCATCAACATCTGAGCAAGGAACGTACCGGTCACTTACAATAAGGTAACCTTCCGCAGTCAATACGCTCTGTCTGGTCCATTCACTATTGGAACCGTAATAATTACGCATAGAGAACTGACCAAAAGAATCCTCACCTTTATTTTCTGCTCTTAAATTGTCTCTTACTAAAATTGCTCCCCGGTGCCATAATGGTGTAAAATGTCTGGGATTTGTACGGACATTTGGAGTTATTCCACCATTTGAAGGACCTTTGAAATCATAAGATATTCTGGTGAATTCATTCTGAGCATCAAAGTCCTCATTGAGATTATTAAAAATAAAACTAATACCGTTTCCTTCACCCAAATCACCAATTTCAATACATTTTCCAGGCCTCCGTCCTCCATCAACTATCTTACATAGGTGACCTTTCATGTTATCGTTTAGAGGAACTCTTTTCTCCCCATTAACAATTTCAACTTCCATACCTTCAGATAACGAATTGAACGATTCTAATATTTTTTCTCCAGCCGGACCTGAAATTCTAAGGTTCTGAATCTTTGACCCCGAGGCGAATGGACCTATTCTGAGGGACTTTAATTGATATTGATTATTTAACTGCCAATAACCGTCCATATTTCCATATGAAAACCCAAGTTCTTTTTGATCGGTTCGGCGAAAATGCTGTATCTTATCATCGAACTTCCAATTTTTTGAATCAGGGCCTTCTCGTGAATTAAGGGCTAATTTGATAGACATGGATGACATTTTCCACGCTTCACCAGTTGGCGTATCCATACCTCCNCCGCTCTTAATTGGAAATTTCATGTCAGGGGGTAAAACTGAAAGAAGATCATACGCAGTTTCTCCAACCCCCGCACGACCACTAGTGTACTTGCCCGAAGTGTGTAAAAACTTGGCACCTTCAACACAGTACTCATAAAGCTTACCATCAGAGTCGTCACAATAATGCATATAATTATTGTTACGGTCATAAATAAAAAATGAGACAAACGGTTTACCACTTTCTCTGCTCGAGCATAAATAAAGCCGCTCAGGAATTTTGTGTTTTAAAGGACTATAATAACCTATGGAAGAGCCTCCTTTTGGAACACTAGGTTCAATTCCTTTTTTGATAAACCAAAAATACCTTTTCTGGTACGCCTCAAGATACTCATCAGGAATTTTNTATCCTTTAGGTGGACGTCCACCCAAACATACCTGTTCTGATGCCCAAAGAAATTCAGGGTCTTCAAATTCTTTTGCCAGACGATACCAAACATGTCCATCGTTAACCTTTTCAGCGCCACCATAATACTCAGCGTTCCAAGGATCGGCGTAGATCTTGTCTCTCTGATTCTGAATAATNTTTGCAGATGAGTTTGGATTACCCCTTACTCCCCCACCGTGAATGTAATAGAGATATCTTTGAAAATGGGCTTTAAGAAAATCTCTATCAGTCGTAAATTTATTCATCCCGTAAGCCATATCTATCAAGCCATGGAGGTAAAGAGGCCCATAAGGATAGTAATTTGTCTCTGTTGTATCACCATACTCCACTAGCTCTCTCCAGAGTGCATCTAACCATTTAGAATGACGCACAGAAGCAGGATCATCTGGAAACATTTGTACTGCGATTGCGGGACCGGCATTGATTCCGTATGGTCTATTNTTCACACCTCTCTCGAGTAATGAGTAATCCGGAAAATCAATTTTTATACTATGGAGGACTAGTTCTTTAAATTCTTTTTCCTCGAATTCGCTCAACAATTTCTGTCTAACAAGCTCATCATAAATTCTCATTCGGCCTCCACTGCCCCAAGATTTATGATTATAAAAAAGTGTAAAACTTTNATGNTTNCCATTTTTTTTTGCTTCTTGATATCGATCTAAAATACTAAGCAGATAGGCTTTTAGAATCTCAATCTCGTTCGGATCNTTNCTTTCACTATCGATATACCTTTCAAGTAAGCGGTCCCATTCCCAACCCCCTCTGTGCATCTGAGGCCTATTTTGCCTCACTACCTCAGCTTGAAGTTTAATTTCTTTCTTACTATACTCTAAATATGAGGCCCGAGGATGGCCCTCATCGGGCTCTAATTTTTCCTCACCCTCAACCAAAGAAATAAATAAATTCAGAGATAAAAGAAAACAAGCCAAACGTAAAAAGTTGATCATTTTAATTATAAAATTGCGTTAGGTTAACTAAATTTTAAGACAAGTAGCCTAAATCAATAATTGTTATAAGGCACAAAGATATGTCATTGCTATTTATTTCGAAAGGCAGATAAGATACTAAACTAATACCATGACAAATATCCTTAAAGTTGCACTCATTCATATTCTATCCTTCCCTATATTCAACACCATTGCNGACATTGATCTATTTAATGGGAAGGACCTTGAAGGATGGGAAGGTATGGGAGGTGAAGCTTCAAAGAATTGGGAAGTCAAAAATGGAACTCTATCTTGCACTGGCGGCCCAGGCGCTCAATGGATTGCAACTGANAAAGAATTTTCAAATTTTGATTTAACCATGGACTTCAAGCTTCCAGAAAATGGTAATAGTGGAGTATTNATAAGAGCGCCAAAAAAAGGAACACCATACGTGGACGGCATTGAAATTCAGCTACTTGATGATGGTGGAGAAAAATGGAAAAATCTCAAACCAAATCAATTTACTGGTTCTATTTATGCAGCGCTAGCACCGAGTCATCGGGCAACAAAAAAAGCAGGTGAATGGCAGAATATTCGAATCAAATGNATTAATGANAATTGTATAGTCTGGGTAAATAACGAAAAAGTTATAGACACAAATCTTATNANACTNGCNAAANATTATGGAAAAAAAATTCCGGGTTTGCATAGAACCAGTGGGAGAATTGGAATGCAAAATCATGGTGACAGAGTCTATTTCCGAAATATTAAGCTAAAGAAAATTGAGAAAATTTCTGCGAAACCAAAATTCTTCGCATTCCATAATGGAGTTCATTTCAACTCAGCCAGCGAAAGAGCAAAGACCCTCAAGAATTTAGGTTATGACGGTATCGGTTCAGCGCATTTAAAAACCAATGAAAATATCAAGGAAAGGCTATCGGCATTTAGTAAGGAGGGACTAAGGGTTTTCAGTTTTTATGTAGGAGGAAGATTAGGAGGGAAAAATGGTTTTCAATATGACCCTAAAATATCNGAGTTAATCCGTGAACTCGATGGAACAGATACAATTATTGAGCTTTTTGTTCAGGGANACAAAAGTAANAANACAGATGANGAAGCCGTTAAATTTGTTAGAGAAATCGCAGATCAGGCAAAAAAATCTGGACTAAAAGTAGTACTTTATCCTCACTCAGGTTTCTACATTGATCGGATTGGAGATGCCATTCGAATNGCCAAGAAATCAGAAAGAAACAATGTCGGAGCCATGTTTAATCTTTGTCATTTTTTGCNAGTAGAACCAAAAAGTAACCTCAAAGAAACTATCCGGAAAGCATCACCGCTGATTTGGCAAGCAAGCATTAGCGGAGCTCAAAAAAACAGCAAATCATGGCAAGGTCTTATACAAACCTTGGACAGCGGTGACTTTGATCAGAAAGAGCTTATGAAACTACTNAAAGATTCTGGGTTTAGAGGTCACGTTGGCCTTCAATGCTATGCGATTAAAGGGGATTCAAAAGATAACCTTAAACGCTCTATCAATGCATGGAATAAGATCTGGCAAGACCCAAGTCTAAAATAAATATAAAATCATTAATAATAATTTTTCTATTCTATGTATTATTTCGCTTTCTTCTTTTTTCTTCTATCTTCAATAATCAAAGCACCTGGAAAAGCATCGACAACCATTCAAGAATTGGAAAAAAATGGAGCCATCATATCCCCGACTAGCGACGGTGGATGGAGAATAGAATTCCAATTATCAGGAAGAGATCTTAATGATGATGGCCTAAAACCTATACAGTCACTCAAAAACGTAAGGATCCTTAATCTTAGAGATACAAAGATTACTAATGCTGGAATCAAATACATTGAGGGGATAAAAAATTTAAAGAGATTACATCTTGAGAGAACCCAAATCGATGATGGATGCATAGATTACTTGATTGGACTACAAGAGCTTGAGTATCTGAATCTGTATTCAACAAAAATAACTGATTCTGGTCTAACAAAGCTAAAANAACTTAAAAAACTTAAACAACTTTATGTTTGGCAAACTGGCGTTACTGGCGAGGGAGTAAAACAATTAGAAACTCAATTACCTGATTTAAAAATAGTCAAAGGTATTAACCTTGATAAAATAGTTCCCGAAAAAAAACCACCCCCAAGACCNACCGAAGATCTTAAATGGATACCATCTGATGGATCCATACCACCAAGATCAATCTCAGGTGACAACACCACCATAATTTTTCATAATCAGATGGCACAAAAGGTTAAGCTTTATTGGGTAGAATATAATGGAAGCCTTAGACTTTATGGGGAATTGGATCCTGGAGCCAAAAGAGAGCAAAATACTTTTTCGACAGCAAGTTGGCTTATTACTGATTTAGAAGACAATTATCTCGGTTATTTCAGAACCTCAATTAAGGTTGGTAAAGCATTGATTCCAAAAATATAAACTCGACTAGGGAACAATTTTCATTCATCTAATTATTAAATATTATAAAAAAATTACTCTCACATGAAACTAACACCTCTACTGGCTCTTCTAATTATACTTTTAGCCTTCTCTACACAAGAGGGGCGAACCGAAATCAAACTTCCAAACGTGATTGGGAGCGGAATGGTTCTGCAAAGAGATATGCAGGTTCCTGTTTGGGGATGGGCTGATGATGGTGAAGAGATTACTGTTTCATTTGCTGGGCAAAAGAAAACCACAAAGACTAATGCAGAGGGAAAATGGATCGTAAAGCTAGACCCACTCAAAGCCAATGGGAACGCTTCAAAACTAACAATCAAAGGTTCCAATATGATCACTTTGGAAAATATTCTGGTTGGCGAAGTCTGGATCTGTTCTGGGCAATCCAACATGGAGTGGTCAGTAAGGCAATCAGCTAATCCAAAAGAAGAAGCTGCAGCTGGTTTTCATCCTTGGATCAGATTATTCAATGTACCTGGCCACACTGTAAGCCCTTTACCAAAAGAACAAGGGCCCGGGCAGTGGCAAGTATGTGATCCTAAATCAGTGGATCGGTTCAGTGCCGTAGGATACTACTTTGGACGCCGAGTTCACAAAGAACTTCAAGTGCCTGTTGGTCTTATCGGTTCTAACTGGGGAGGCACTAGGATCGAACCATGGACAACGTTAGAAGGTTTCGAGTCCGTTCCTGAATTATCAGAAATTGCAAATAAAGTAAAAAATTACAAAGGAGATACAAAAGTCGGTGGAGGTGATCCTTCCGCAATTTACAATTCTATGGTTAATCCATTAACCCCATTTGCAATGCGCGGAGGAATTTGGTACCAAGGCGAATCTAACGGCAACGAAGGAATAACATACTATCATAAAAAACATGCACTAGTGAACGGGTGGAGAAAAGCTTTCCAAAATAAAGATCTTGCCTTTTACTGGGTCCAATTAGCTAACTTCAGAAAAGAAAATCCTAATCCTGAGGGAGGAGATGGATGGGCGAGGGTTCGAGAAGCTCAAATGCAAGCGCTAGATATTCCTGGTACAGGAATGGCTGTCATTACTGACATCGGAGAGGCGAACGACATCCACCCAAAAAACAAGCAGGACGTTGGCAAAAGACTTGCCCAATGGGCACTCCACCAAACTTACAATAAAAAGGATTTGGTACCATCAGGACCACTCTTTAAGAGTCATAAAGTTGAAGGGAAATCTATAAGAATCTCTTTTGACCATGTAGGCTCAGGACTCACAGTTGGAAAAAAGAATGGATTAGCACCAACCCAAGAAATAAAAAATGGAAAGCTCGAACATTTTTCCATTTCAGGAAAAGATAACAAATGGCATTGGGCTGACGCACGTATTGATGGCAATACCGTTGTTGTGGAATCGAATGAAGTCAGCGAACCTATCGCAGTCAGGTATGGGTTTACTGATAATCCTGCAAAGGCGAACCTTTACAATAAAGAGGGTTTACCTGCGGGACCTTTTCGAACTGACAGCGAATAGTTTTTGATTAAATTATCTTAGCTGGCTGCAGCTCTAGTCATTTTAATGACCAAAAATTGATAAAAACAAGATTTCTTGGACTTGAGATTAACGGAAAGTTCAGGTACTTTAGATACATTAAATTATAATTAATGTTGAGCTTAGAGCATACTCGGAGAAATTTTCTCAAGTCTAGCATTGGACTTACAGGTTTGACTGTTCCTAGCCTTCTCTCTTTAATTTCAAAAGCTGGAACTCAGGCGCCAAAAGCAAAGTCTTGTATTGTTCTCTATACTTGGGGAGGAATGAGTCATTACGAGTCTTTTGACCCAAAGCCAGACGCACCATCCGATATCAGAGGTGAATTCAAGGCCATCCCTACTGCGACCCCTGGCATTCAGTTCTGCGAACATCTTCCATTACTTGCAAAGCACACCGAAAAAATGGCTATCGTTCGATCCATTCATCATCGACATGGAGGACATCAACAGGGAATGTATGTTTCTTTGACAGGTCATGATCCAGAGGGAGGCATTAAGGCGAAAAGTCGAAAGAGCTGGCCTTCGATCACTTCAATGATTTCAAAATTTAATGAACCTCGAGCAGGTACACCGAGGGCAATTAAACTTCCATACTCAATGTACGACAATGGAACATTAATGGCAGGTGATTACGGCGGATGGCTTGGATCAGCATATGATCCAATAATTATGAGAACGCCTTCAGGGGAACCCTATCAAGGTGTTACTCGTTACACAGACAAAGCCCTTAACCTTGAGCTCAATATTGAAAAGCATCGAATACAGGATAGGAGCTCACTGCTTAATCAACTTGATACTCAACTTGGTCAGAAAAATGGAACTGGTACTGAATATGATCAACTTGATCGTTATAGGAAAATGGCAGCAGATCTTCTTCTAGGTTCCCCTGTTCATGATGCCTACAACCTCGAAAAAGAAGACCAAAGAGTTAGAGATATGTATGGAGATCATATTTGTGGACAATCTCTTCTTCTTGCAAGGCGTCTTGTAGAAGCTGGTGTGCCAGTAGTTCAAGCTTTGTGCTCTGCTGGAGATTTAGCCGGTGGCGGTGGTGACAACTGGGACACGCACAGGAATCACTTTCCAAAAATGAAGGATCGATTGCTCCCTGTATTCGATCGCTCCGTTTCTGCATTACTTACAGATTTGGAACAACGTGGAATGCTAGATGAAACACTAGTAGTATTCCTTACCGATTTTGGAAGAACCCCAAAAATCAATGGTAATGGCGGTAGAGACCATCATCCTGGGGTATATTCTGTTGCCCTAGCTGGAGGTGGCATTAGAGGCGGCCAAGTGTATGGATCAAGTGACTCTAGGGGCGCTGAACCAGGTTCAAATGCCTGTTCCCCCGCCGACTTTCATGCGACTATTTATTCACTTCTTGGTATTGACCACAAAGCTGAGCTCCATGATCAACAAGGGCGCCCATTCATCATCTGTGATGGAGAACCATTGCCTATAATATAGGCAGAGCTACTATTTGAATTTATTTGCTTATTGAAGCCAAGTACCAGGAAATGGTAAGAAAACTTTTAAATGACTCCCACTACACCTAGGCTTGCCATAATCATTGGTTTAATTTTGCATATTGTTCCAATTGCCAAATCAAACGAAATTATCAAAGATATTGAATTTGCCAAAATCGGAAAACACAGCCTTAAACTCGATTTGCATTTTCCCACAAACAAAAAAGGGGCTCCATTGGTGGTTTGGATTCACGGAGGAGGTTGGTATAAAGGCTCCAAAAATGATTGCAAAGTAGATTGGTTAACAAAGCACGGTTATAGCGTAGCAAGTATTTCATACCGTCTAAGCCAAGTAGCAAAATTCCCGGCACAAATTCACGATTGCAAAGGAGCAATTCGTTGGCTCCGCGCTAATGAAAAAAAATATGGCTATAATTGTGACCGCATTATAGTGGCTGGGGCCAGTGCGGGTGGTTATTTAGCAACGCTTTTAGGCACCAGTCATAAAGTGGAGGCACTAGAGGGAAATGTAGGTGGCAATTTACATCATAAATCCTCAGTCTCAGCTATCATTGATTTTTATGGCCCTACTGATTTCATTCTGAGAAGCAGAACTCAACCACACAGAGCCAATAAAGTGGGTTCGGTTGTATATAATCTTCTTGGGGGTGGAGCTGATAAAAAAGTAAAACTTGCCAAGCTAGCATCACCAGTCACTCATGTTACCAAGGATGATCCCCCAATTTTAATATTTCATGGTGATAAAGATCAAACGGTTCTTATCGACCAATCAGAGGCTATAAGAAATGCCTACTCAAAAAATGACCTCTCCGTAGAAATGAATATTCTTAAAGGCAAAAAACATGGAGGGGTGGCATTTTACTCCGGTAAAAACAAAGAAAAAGTTCTTCAGTTCCTCAAAGGGATTATCGAGTTATAGTCTCAATATTTAAAGCAACTTGAAAAGGCTAATTTTATCGTTTTCCCCAACGCTTATTCCAAATCACCTCCAGACTCTTAACGACATCAGGGTTTTTTGTAGCCAAGTTAATCGTCTCGGTTCTATTCTCTGCTAGGTTATACAATGACCATGGACGCTTACCCTCTCTCACTATCTTGTAGTCCCCTTTGACAACAGCATGCGTACCTGAATGGTTAAAAAGGTATGAGTGATCTCTATTAACTTTTTTTCCT
>NYVP01000172.1 GCA_002684575.1 Verrucomicrobiales bacterium | reverse complement strand
GGTACTATTCCAATAAGTGGCGTTCTTTCTGTTATTGATGAGGTACTTCGCAAGTCCACTGGCTTGAGGTGAGTCAGGCTTTACGGCAGACAGGAGCTTGAGATAATAAGCCTGTGCCTCAAATTCACTGCCGTACCAGTACCACCAATATCCACCATTTCTGAGATCAAGATAGGCGGTTTGATTTTCCTCATCAATGACCAAAAACTGCTCAACATTCTGTATCAGCATGTCTCGCTCTTCCACTCTATTGATCTTGTGCATTGCAAGGCCCAGCATTGATTTAGAGTAAACTGAAAGATCGTTTCGATCTCTGTAGAGAAAATCGGCCATCTCTGCATTCACTTTTTCTGCATCACACAAGACCATGAAGACAAAGGCATCTAAATTATCTGCCTTTTCCTTCCACTTCTTATTTTTCTCTTTGTCTTCAGCGTTCTTGATAAGTCTGACCTGATTATTTTGGTATGACTCCAGCCACTTGACGCCCTTGGCGAGAGTTCCTGGAACGAGAGCAACATCATTCTCGACAGCCAACTGTAAACCGTGAACAACAACGGCCGTTGTATGGGCCCATGAACGTTCTTGAGGTCCATAAAACCATCCCCAACCCCCATCAGAATTCTGCATTGAGTTAAGGCGTTCAACGCCTGACTTGACCATTTTTTCAACTTCTTTGTCATCAAAGATAGGGTTATTATCTCCACGCTTCCATTGTTTGGCTCTTTTCTTGTCTTTGCCTATTTCCTGAGCATTGAGATTGGTTCTCTTCTTCTTAACATCCTTAAGGTCGATCCCCATGTTAAGAAGTATCTTCTGGGTAATGACCGTCGGAATGAAACGATTCAATGTCTGCTCGGTACATCCATATGGGTAATCAACTAAATAAGGCAGTGCATCAACCATGGCCGTCGCCAAACTGGGAGAGTATCTTACCTCTAATCTGGTCTGCTCTGGTCTCCTTTCGGCAGGAACCTTAAGTTTGATAACACCTTTCTTTTGGTCTGAACTCAAAGCTCCGCTGAAAGACTCAGTCTTAAGCATTCCATGAACAAGCACTGGGTAGCTCATCTGCATTGCGTCTGACTCCTCATCGGTTAAAGCCTTCATGGTAATGGATGCTTCACCCTCGCGAACAGCCTTGACCAACCAATCAACCCTTTTCTCTCCTCCTGCCTCAATTGTTATCGTCCTAGAAGCCTTTTCATTTTTCATGACCTCAAGCGAATTGCCCTCCAAATTAATTTCTACTTTAACGTCCTTATCATTTTTTAGATAGTTGTGAACGTTTGCACTGAGCGTGACCTGATCCTTTTCGACGAAAAACCTTGGCGCTTGCATGCGAATCAATAAATCCTTACTAGTGATGACTTCTGCCTCACCGTGACCAACTTTTGTTCCCTGCCCCATGGCCCACGTCTTAATTTTCCAGGTGGTCAAATTTTCTGGCATATCAATCTCAACTTCGGCAATACCATTTTTATCTGTATTGAGTTGAGAGGCCCAAAACGCAAGGTCTGCAAAATTACTACGAACCACTGGTTGCACGACCTGGGCTACTGGCGCTGATCCGCTTTGTTCTAAGGCCCCTTCAGCTCCAGCTCCTGCTGTATCATCAAAAGCTATCGCACCATCAACGGCTAAATCCGCCTCAGCGATCCCAAAAGCGGCAGCCTCAGGAGCTGACTTAGCCCGCAAAAATTGCGCCTTACCGTCTNTACCAGAAAAACGTTGAGTCGCATTATCACTTAAAAATCCACCCGATGCATTTAGTGACAAACGCAAATCTGCAGCAAATGGATCATCTGCCACAGAGGCACCGAAGGCACCAATGTTATTCATCCCCTTTTTTCCTTTCAGGTAAACGTTATTGAACCACCGGTTTAAATTAAATTCTGTGTTANGNTTATGACTNCGACGCCATTTCCAGAAAAATTCTTTTATTTCAGGAACATTTGATCCACCTGAGATNTANTCNAGCGCCTTATCATAAACAGTAACCACTGTAGATCCAACAAAAGGCTCACCCTCCAAATCAGTTAGACGAACTTTTACTTTAGCAGGGGCACCTGGCTTGTATCGCGTTTCACTGGGTAAAACCTCAACATTTAGTATCCGCTTTTGAGGGGGAACGATGACTTCACGCGTATCCTCATAAATTTTTCCTCCACTAATGGTAAAAGCCTCTAAGAANAAATTAGGCATATCTTTTTGTGTTACTTTGATTTCAGCAACGGTGCTCTTNCCCTTAATATTTATAATTTTTGGCTTGAGATATACACCGTTAGTTGGGCGAACGAATAGAGCGACTGTACTGTTTTCTCTTTCAGTGTTAATCATCAACTCAATNATTTCGCCTGGCTTGTATTCCTTTTTATCAGTAATGATCTCGATATCGTTAAAACGAAANTCTTTACCATCAAAGCCTTCACCCCTAACCACAAAGACATAGCCACCTTCAATTTTNTGACCGGCCTTGTCTTTAAGATTATAACTGACGCGGTACTGCCCCTTAGCCGATGCCTTGATTTGGTGCTCAATTAAACCTTGTCCATCAGGGTCGATGTCCCAAGTGGAAATTGGTTTTTCGACAGGGTTTCCATCGTCATCATATTCAATTTTAATAAGCTTTAAAGTCCCCTCACCGGCCACTGACTTACCATCTAACGTTCTTGAATTTGCATTAACCTTGATAACATCACCGACTCGGTAATGACCTCGATCAAGCCAGACGTTGACCTTAAAAGGTTTTCTTGCCACCAGAACCGAACCACTGCCAACAATCGTCCTTCTNGATTCATCCCTGACCTCCGCAGTNATTGAATATTTATGATCAATGTCTCCATGAATCGCTTTTGCAATAGCCGTATCAATCTCGATCTCGACCGTACCATCAGGCCCAATTTCAACCTCATTTTCTAAAACTACTTCTGGAGGCATGTTGTTTCTTGGCCACCACCAATAATTGGGTCGGCGACAACCCCAATCCCTCCAACCAGGATACCAATTATAGTCATAAGCAAACCACCAATATCCAGTACCATAAAACCAATCCCAAGGCATTGGAGCAAACCATCGGCTGTCATGTTCGCTCCGCATGACCTTGTATTTCACAGTCGCATTCTGCACGGGNGCACCAAATAAATACTTGGCAGTCACTTTTGCAGGGACCTTTTCACCCAACATGACAGGCTCAGACGGAGCTTCGATAGAAACCTCAAATTCTGGTTTTTTATACTCTTCTACACGAAATGAATTCCCTCCAATTGAGAAAGGATTTCTCTGNCCTCGTCTGTCCACATATATATTGTAAACNCCAAGNGTAGAATCCTCTGGCAGCATTATCTTGTCAGAAATTCCGCCATAGTCATCAGCNTCTAAACTCTTTTCATANATTTTTTCGCCCTTGGGNTTATTGATAAATATCTTAAACTTCTGACCAGCGAATTGGCTATCGTCAGACTTGTCATATTGAGCGTGACGTATCCATGNCTTAAAATGAACTTCTTGTTTTGGACGGTAGACTGGCCGGTCCGTTATAAAGATTGCCTTTGTCATTTTGTATGCAGGATCATAAATCTTATTGTACCAAACTCCTGAAAAACCGTGATACGCAAACCTACCATCCTCTGATGTTGCTGTAACCAGCCACTGCATTTGGTTGGGCATTCTATCAGCCCCGAGAATAATCTGACCATTCTCATCTGTGAACTCGGCAAACTGTTTGGTGACGACGTTGTATCTTCTGTTGGGCTGGAGGAGCTTTGGTTTGGGGAGGTATTCGACTCTGTAGCCAAAAAACTCCACGTTGGCTTTATCTACTGGATTTCCATTCAACGCATCTCCAACAAAATAAAATGACTTTTCATTAAGNGGCTTCTTAACNATCGCTGTATCCGAAACCCAAATAATAATATGTGANACGTTTCCATCCGTCATCTTGGCCTTCAATAGATAAGCCCCTGGTTTTGTGAGTGGNGTCACAATATCAATTCTTTTGTCCCAGTGATTCTTTCGAGGCTCGAGTCGTTGCTCCCAATCAGAGACCATCTCTCCGACGTATTTCTTCATTCTATCATTAACTAGGCTGTACCCAATATTGCTGATTGAAATTTGCTGGTGATCCAATTTTGCTGGATTGCTCTTTAGATGCGCTTTTACATCATCGAGTAATTTTCTAACGTCAATGGTATAGGCCTCAAGTTTGACTTCTTCTCCATTTCTAAAGACAAAACCAACANTAGGGTTTTCACCAGCCGGATGGGTCTGTGTTCCATCAAACCTACCCCAATTATCAAGAATCTGATNNAGTCGGTTAACTTTCCAGNCATTATTACCNGGNCCAAATTTTTCAATACTCTGCTGCCAATGCTTTGCCGCCTTTGGGTACTGTCTTCTATCCTCGAATATAGAAGCGAGATCATTCAAAGCATTTTCAGGATATTTTTTATCCTCTAGCGAAGCTACCTGCTTCAATAATTTAATATGATTATGCTCATCAGGTAATTTAATTCGCTTAATTCCTGTTGCCAGTCTTGCTATGGTCTCGGTCTCGTCAAGTGTGTGCAGTTCGTAGGATCCACTTTCATTTTCTTTCCCCTCTTCGGGACTATGCCCACCAAAGAATGTTCCACCGCCCCAACTTCTCATGGTCTGCACACCAAACTGCCCCTTTATGAATCTTATCCATTGATATTTCGCTTCAGCCGTTCTGGCCGAATCAATCTCAGCAACCTCAGTAAGAAGAAATCTCCACCTCTCTCCATCATTCTTTGCCTCTTTCCAGCTAGGAGAAACTTCGTAATACACGGGAGCTCCTTCAGCATCGACAGGGGTCCCAACATTCCTTGCACTGTAATAACCTCCTTCATGATAGTCGGGCAATTTTCTAAGATCAGTTAGGTCTTGTAGTCTCCAGGCCTCGTTCCCTCCTCTTCCTATTGCTGCAGCAAATTCAAAATAAAATGTACCTAATGCCTTTTTGTCTTCTTCATCGGCTGAAACATTCAAAGCTTGCTCCATTAATGATAGTGATCGGACACGGTCCCGCTCACGAGTATTGACTCGCTTTCCACCTCCTGAACGCGATTCCCTGATAAATTCATCATCAATCATCATACCCCACTTGGGTATCTGGTTATAGACTCGGGCTGCAGATACAAGAATTCTCCAGTCCTCGGGATACTTTTCGACAACCTTCTCTAATAGATCGTCTACCAGTTTTGACTGACGCATTCTGCTCAGACATAACCACGCATTTTTAAGATCATCGGCCCCACCTTGACCAGTATCCGCTCTTTCGAGGAGAAGGGATTCATAGACTTGAAAGGCATCTTTCCAGTTCCCATCTTTTTGAAGTTTTGCAGCTTGCTTTCGAAGATCCGATATGGATTTTTCCTGAGAAAAACAAAAAATACTAAAAGAGAGGAGAATGATGAGTGATAGGGTAGTTTGTCTCATTGGGTGTTGCTTACGCTTATTATAACTCGAGTCTTACAAGGTTTCTTAGAGATTTCTTCATTCTTTTTTAATGACTCAAAGAAATTGACCCCCTAATGACCACAAAAAACTCAGAAAGCAGCCATATTAATGAATCAATTAACCCTGCGTGATTAGTTAAATAAGAGGTTACTAAATGGTCGGTTTGTCGATCTTCTTTCTCAATCGTGTCCTTCCTCCGTTCATTTTTCGAAAATGATTAAATGCCTCATCAGACCCATCTTTTTTAATATGGTAAACGATTTCTAGGAGCTCGCCCAGATGACCACCAGGCAATCCGCCATTGTATTGAAACCAGTCCAAATATTCAAAAGGAAGATCATAAATGGGCACACCCGAGGGAGGATAGTTGTCAGGACCATATTTGCCAAAAGGCATGAAAG
>NYVP01000171.1 GCA_002684575.1 Verrucomicrobiales bacterium | reverse complement strand
TTTATAATAAGTTTTAATCCAAAAAAAAGGTAAAACTCTAAGGCTATTAACTAATTATGAGATTTATATCTAATGAAATTATTTAGCCCCTTTATTCAGAAAAACTGCAGGTATTGTCATCAATAAGATCTTCATATCCAGAAACAATGACCAATTATCTATATATTTGAGATCTAACTTTACCCAATCATCAAAATTAGTTATTTCGCTTCTCCCAGAAATTTGCCAAATACAAGTAATACCCGGCTTCATGCTAAGCCTTCTGCGGTGTGCTGACTCTTTAATTTCTTCGACTTCTTTAATAGGTAGGGGCCGAGGGCCTACTAAACTCATTTGTCCTATAATGACATTTATTAATTGAGGTAATTCGTCAATACTCCACTTCCTCAGGAAAGCACCAAAAGAAAAAATTCGAGGATCATTATCCATTTTAAAAACAGGGCCGCTCATCTCGTTCATCTCAGCCAGTTCTTTTTTCTTCTCTTCAGCATCAACGATCATTGTCCTGAATTTAAACATCTTAAATGGCCTGCCATTTTTTCCTCCGCGCTCCTGAATAAAAAATACAGATCCCTCTGGAGAACTAATCTTTATTCCAATAATTGCAAAAATCCATAGGGGCAGAGTTACAATAAAAATAATAAGACCTAATAATCGATCTGCNAAATATGTTTCAAAAGAATTGTCCAAGTAGCTTCAGGAGCACTTCTAAATACCATCATNAGATTTCCNTCAAAAGCNTCAAGACTTGGGCGAGCAATGGTTGTTTTAATAAAATCGGCAGGCAACCAAACCTCCACACCTTCCACTTCACATTCTGAAACAGCTGCCTGAACATTTTCAAAGCTTACATCTTTTGCGGCAAGAAAGACTCTTTGCACAGCATATTTGTGAAGCAATCTTGTTATGTCTCCATTCACCCAATTGTTCAAATCCACCTCCTGCACTATCCTTACCCCTGTAGAAGCAAGCATCTCAATTTTGGACCTATAAGCTTCCATCTCATCTAGATCTCCGACGAGTAAGACGTTCTCATGCCATTTACCAGATTGAACCTTAGACCTTATATATTTTTTCACCAAAAATTCTTTTCCAAGCAACATTCCCCCTCCTACAAAAACTAAAAGAATTAGCACTCCTCTGCTTTGGGCGGCCCATTGGAAGAAAACAACACACCCGCCTATTAAAACCCCAATAAAAATCAAAGCTCTCAAGTATTGCTTGAGNGACTGAATAGTTGATTTCTGAAGAGGGTTTTTATAATAACCATTCAATTCTAATATCAATGGAGTGAATGGNACGGTTATAAATACCAACCAAAGAAAATCCCTAAATNCTGGAATTTTCACCTCTTCTGGCCAAATNCCACCTACATTNTNAAACCTCAANTTATGAGAAAGCCAAAANGCAATGGCTACAATGATGCCATCNAAGAGCTGATTAAGCTTAAGATCAATTTCCTGTTTGCGTCCAAGCATTGACGAGTATTGAAGTTGTGGAGTTTATATACAATGCTGCAATATTAATGGCAAAGAATTACAAAAAAGATGAAATAATGCAAAAGTCAATTTTCTTAAACAGGCCAAACCTAGTTGTATCAGCAACAGATTCTTCAACTCTNGATGCAATTTGTAAAACCAATAACAACAATACTTTTGATATTGTAGAAATTCGATTAGATGAACTNGTACAAGANAAAAACCTAAAAGAAAAAATATCATCCATATCTCATCCTCTTTTACTTACATGCAGACACCCAAAAGAAGGTGGACAAAATAACATCTCTGACCCATTAAAAAGAATAAGCCTGATTNANCCTCTGTTACCTTTTGCTTCAGCAATTGATATTGAAATATCAGAATTCGATAAAATGAAGAATATCGTCTCAGAAGCAAAGTCAAAAGACATCAAGGTAATTCTTTCCTATCATAACTTTATAACAACGCCANAAACATCTGANTTAAATTTAATAATATCTGAAGCTAAAAGANATGATGCAGATATTATCAAAATTGCTACAACAACAAACAGTCTTANGGAATTAATTAATTTATTGAGCATAAAAGAGAANTCAACAATTGAAAATCTATCTTTTATGGGGATGGGAAATNACGGAATGGCTTCTAGGCTAATTGCAGCACAATCAGGATCGATTCTTAATTACACAGCAATCGGAAAAACAAAAATAAAAGGACAATGGCAATTAGAAGAATTCTTANGCGCTTTAAATTTAAATTAATCGATTTGAGTTAACGCTTCATAGTTAACTACCTCAACCGGGGCTGGTGGCAAGGCCCTTATAAAAGCTTTACCGTATTTCATCCTAAGAATTCTATTATCTAAAATCACAACAAAACCTTTATCAGAAGCCGAGCGAATAAGTCTACCGACACCCTGTCTCAATTTAAGGACAGCCTCTGGTACAGAATACTCGAGAAATGGATTACCTCCTACCTTTTCAATTTGCTCAAGCCTAGACTCGATCAATGGATGACTGGGCACAGCAAATGGAATTCTTGTAACAATCACATTCGATAAAGCTTCCCCAGGCACATCAACACCAGTCCAAAAACTATCAGTTCCAAAAAGCACCCCTTTTGAATCCTGTTTAAACATTCTTAACAATTTAGATCGAGGTACATTTTTCCCTTGAATGAATAGGTTAAATCCAAATTNCTCNAATNCCCCTGAAATTTTATTGAAAACGGAATTCATNAGCTTATAACTCGTNAATAGGACAAANGCATTACCGTTAGACTTCCTAACAAATGCTGTAATCCAATCGCCTAATTCATCCTCATATTGATTGGATCTCGGATCAGAAATATCTTTAGCCAAATAGATCTTCATTTGGTTTTTGTAATCAAAAGGACTTCCGATNTTTTCAGTATGAATTTTCTCTGCGCCTATTCTTTTTTTTACATATCCAAGAGGTTCATTGTTTTCACCAATTGATAAGGTAGCACTTGTGAGTATGCATGAATTTGATAAATCAAAAAACCTAGAACCTAAATCTTCAGAAACGTCAACCGGAGCNCTTCGGAGAATNAAATTTTCGTATCGACCAACAGTTTTCTCTACCCAGAAGACATGCTGTGTTAAGGACTGATCAATGAACTGAGAAATAGAATCTCTTGAAACAGAAAGACGATTCACTAACTCCAGTAATTCTGACCGTATCGATTTGTTATTAACGTCATCCAATATCGAAATAATTTTTTCCTCNAAGAATCGAAAATCTGCTGATACATCACTTGGAAAAAAGCCAGATGTTTTAACCCTAAATTCCCNACCCCATTCACCAAAATCACAAATTGAATTAACCAAATTAAAAAAGGTCTCAATTTTGTTNTGTAAATTAATNACNCCATCAATTGCTTCATTAGCGCGAACTATTTGTAATANACCTCTTTTTTTAGTTGAGNCATACAAACGATTAAGATCAAAAATTAGTCCTGATTGAGATACTTTTATTCCTAACTGATTTGCAGCAACATCTTCTAACTCATGGGCTTCATCAATAATTAAAAAATCATCTGAAAAAAGAAATCCATCAGAACACCCCATGGATTCATCAAGAGAATCCATTAAACTAAATAAAAGGGTATGGTTAACGACAACAACATCGGCTGACATTGCATCATTCCTCGCTTTCTGATAAAAACAGTTTGAATTTTTTCCACAGGTCCTTGGGTTACAAAGTCGACTTTCACTACAAACTTGAGACCACAGCTTTGCTGACGGAGTAAAATCAAGATCACTCAGTGTGCCATCTTGAGTATCGATAGCCCAATCTTCAATAGATTCGAGTTGATCGAATTCATCTAATTCAAATAGATCTCTTGAGTTATTTAATGCTAATTGGAGTCTTCGAGGGCAAAGATAGTTAGTACGACCTTTCAAAAGAACAGAGGTAAAACCAAACTCCAGTAAACTTTGTAAAAAAGGAAGATCTTTATCTATTATCTGTTCTTGTAAATTAATCGTTTTAGTACTGACGACTAACTTTTTATTTTTATCTAGCGCATGTAAGACACCTGGTGCTAAATATGCCAGAGTTTTACCAACTCCAGTCCCCGCTTCTATAATTAAATCTTTAGAATTTTCGAGAGATTCGGCAATAATACATGCCATTTCCTGTTGTTCCTGTCTGAATTCATAACCATTCGCTAGTGATAATTTTCCATCAGGACCAAAAAATTCATTTATTTGATCAGTCAAATTGCAACTAGCATGAATTGAATCAGAAGGCATTTATATATTATATCAAGAAAAGGATCATCTAAGAGTAATCAAAATTTTTCCTTAATCTGATGATTACTTTCTTGTTATAAAATTTGTCAGCTATTGCTAACATTTCTTTGATAATTTCATCAGATTTAAATTCAGCGCTCATCACATCAATTAAAAGAATTTTCGTATCATTATTATCATTTGATACTTCGATTTTGATTAAAAGATCTTCACCAGTGTCTTTAATTATCAACTGCCTTATTTGGCCTTCTAAGCCATCAATTTTATTTTCATTCTTAGACAACTCACTAGAGACCTTACTCATCAAAACAGAACTCAAAGGAACAATATGAATTGCCGCAACAATGATAATTGCTAAAGCAAACCTTCTAGTCCAAATATTCAAACTATTCTGATTTTTCTTGGCTCTTATTCCTAGCATCAAAAAAGTGATCCCTGCTCCTATAATGATGAAAACTACATTTGTAGTGAAAAGCAATGTGGCTCCGAACGCTATCTTTTGTTCATTCATTGCAATTGCAATTCCTGCAGTAGCTATGGGCGGAATAAGTGCGGCGGCAATGGCTACTCCAGCCAATGCAGAAACAAGTCTAGGCCTTGCGTAGCAATACGCTGCAGCCATCCCTGAAATTATAGCAATCAGCATATCTGGCACATCTGGTTCTGAGCGACTTTGCATCTGATCTGTAACTCCGTAAAAAATCCCAAAGGTTCCTAGTAGTACACCTAAGATCAAAGCAGAAAAATAACCAAACAAAAGAGATTTTGAACAATCAACCATTAAAACTTTGTTTCCTTGAATCAATGAAAGTGCAGCACCGAGGATTGGCGTCATGAGAGGTGCAACCAACATTGCACCAATTATAACAGCGGGGCTATTGAGCATTAGACCCAAAGCTGCCAAAGCCGTTGAAAACGATGTCAAAGCGACGAAGTCAAAACTCCACTTTGAGTTAACTTCGACATTTTCAAATATCGTTACTCTTGATTGCCTATTAAGCTGAGGAATCTTTCCAGATATAATTTTTTTGAAACCAAGTTTGATTTTCTCTTTAACATTTGATGCAGCTCTAAAAACTCCGACTGCAACTTTACCATCTTCTCTTAACAACCTATCCGTAAGAGTGCCAAAAAAAGCACGATTCAACAATCCTGAATCTGAGGCTCCTAATAAAACAAGATCATACGCCCCAGAGGATGCTTCCGAATGAATCACCGCACTAATATCATTACCTAGAGAAACAATTGGATTAATTGCCTTATTTCCCTCACTAAATCCAGACTCAGATAAAATTCTCTCTAGCCTTTTCATGCCAACTTCTTCAGAAAGCTCACTAACATCAGATTCAACGAAAAGAACATCTAAGGAAGCGTCATTAGTATCACTTATAAATTTTTCCGAAAACTTTAAGGCCTCAATAGAGTTAGAACCACCCGCAGTAGGGACAAGAATCTTATTACCACCCAACCCTCCCTCTGAGGGAAATCTAAGGGTAATTGAGTCACAATACCCTAACTCAATAAACTTATTTAATAGATCAGCTTTTTTACCTCTCTTTACTAGCGGATGATCCAATAAAAGTAATTTTATCGACGTGGAATCGAATTCTTTTTTTATAACTGTTAGTGCCTCTTCGGTTGTAACACACAACAAGTTATCAGTTTTCGTATTTTCTGGACAGGAACCTATATAGTAGATTGTAAGTGTTTGACCAAACGAATTAGCAATTGAGTTAGCCCATCCATTCATCTCTTCGATGTTGGACTCATCAAATACAATTGCTAATATTGACATTTAAATAAAAGGAAACATAACAATCCAATTCAAAAACTTTTTTGGCAAGCCTTGATAGTATTGGAAATTAACATTGCTATCGTCATAGGTCCTACGCCACCGGGAACTGGGGTTATTGCACTACATTTATCGGCAACTTCTGCGAAATTTACATCACCAACAAGCCTGTAGCCTCTTTCTGCATTCTCATCATTAACACGATTTATACCCACATCAATAATCACGGCCCCATCAGAAACATGCTCTCTCCCAATAATATTAGGTATACCAACAGCAGCAATAATAATATCAGCAGTTGAGCAAATTGATTTAAGATCTTTTGTTCTAGAATGTGCTACTGTAACCGTTGCATTAGCATTTGCATTGTTAGCCATTAATAATAAGGCCATAGACTTTCCGACAATCATGCTTCTTCCCACGACAACAACATTTGCTCCATTGGTATCTATTCCGTATTCCTGAAGCAACCTTAAACATCCTAAGGGTGTACAAGGAATAAACCCATCAGAATCCTCTAGGGTTAATTTTGCAACATTTTCAGGATGAAACCCATCAACATCTTTTTGCGGACTAATTTTACGAACTACTGCAGATTCATCTATGTGATCAGGAGGGGGAGATTGGACCAGTATCCCATGTATTGATGAATCTCCATTCAATTCATCAATAACTTGAAGAAGCTTCTCTTGGGTAGTGTCCTCAGGAAGTTCAACTTTTATCGAGTGAATCCCCAATTTATGACAGGTTTTCACCTTACTACCAACGTAAGCTTTGGAAGCCGGGTCATTGCCGACGAGAACAACAGCTAATCCAGGCTTTATACCCTTGGCTGCAATTTTCTCTACTTCTAAAGCACACTCGTCTAAAACCTTCTGTGATACAGACTTTCCATCAATCAATTGCATACCTACCAAATAAACGGAGCTTGCAATAGTATCAAGGGAGAGATTTTAGAACTTTTTCAATAGCTAAAGCAGATTCACCAATTTCCTCCTTTGTAAGGGATTTTGAAATCCAATGAAAATCATGTAAAACAACACTAACTCTCGAAAAAGGCAGAGGAATTTGAAAATTATCCCATGTCTTAAGTTCTATGCATTTACTATAAGAAATTGTTATCGGCATGATCGGCACATTCGCCATTTGCGCTATTTTAATTGCTCCCAATTTCATAACTCTTGATGGCCCCCGGGGCCCATCAGGCGTTACGGCCAGATCTCCTCCATTTTTCTCTTGCAAACATTCAATCGATTCCCTCAAAGCCTTAACAGGCGACTTATTTGACGAACCTCTTATCGAATGAACTCCAAACCTTTTCATTACCTCAACAATGATTTGACCGTCCCTACTTGGACTTGTCAAAACAGTCCCTTTTCTTTTCAATAAATATTCCTTATAGACAATTGGCATCAGAAAAACCTTACAGTGCCAGAAAACCCAAATAACAGAACCTTCACTATTAGTTTTACCGGAAACACCACAACAGTCATCAAAACTAATTCTTAAAGTAAACGCAATCGCCCGAATCACTAAGGCGATCAAGTATCCAATAACCTTTGCTTTCACTTTTTATAAATGTCCGGAGTCACTTAAATCACGAGTTAATCTGATTTGTTTATCGATCAAGTCTTTATAAATGGAAACATTTTCTTTTATTGGATCACATCGATTTGATTCATCAAGTTTAACAAATTTAGAGCATAAATCTTCATAATTGTTAACACCAGAATGCATACAACAATGCATCGCCTGAATAGCTGCCCCAAGACTTGCACCTTCAGATGTGGCAAGAGGCACGACCGGTGTATTAAAAACATCTGCAGCAATTTGTCTCCATATTAAACTCTTACTTCCTCCTCCTGTTGCACGAATCTCTGATGGATTAACACCCATTTCACTAAACTTATTAAGCCCATAAGCCAGTCCCATAGTTGCTCCTTCCATAGCAGAACGAGCTAATTTCGCTGGGTCCATATTATCGCATGTCAATCCATGAATAACACCCTTGCCGTTTGGCAAATTAGGCGTTCTCTCACCATTAAGATAAGGAAGAAAAGACAACCCCTCAGCTCCTGGTTCAACCCGATTAACAGCATCCTCAAGATCCTCAAGACTTAAAGAGAAGAGATCCCTAATTTTTTCAGTAACTACAGTTACATTCATAGTACATACAAGCGGCAACCATTTATCAGTACTATCACAAAATGCCGCAACCTCTCCACCTTCGTCAATTGCTGGAACATCACTCACTCCATAAAGTGTTCCAGAAGTTCCAAAACTCGCCGTGATCGTACCTGATTTCACATTACCTGTTCCAATTGCACCCATCATATTATCACCTCCTCCTGCACTAACAATCACACCTTCAGGGAGATCAAATTCCTTTAAAACCTCAGATCTAACCTCACCATGTATATTCATTGATGATTGAATTTCAGGAATCATATCAATCATAGAGGGATCAACAAAATCAATTAAATCATTGCACCAATCTCTTGTTCTAATATTCAACAACCCAGTTCCTGAGGCATCTCCATACTCCATTTTTTTAATGCCAGTGAGATAGAAATTAATATAGTCATGAGGCAAAAGAATTGTGCGCATCTTTTTGTAATTATCAGGCTCATTTTGTTTTATCCATAAAACTTTAGGAACCGTGTATCCTGGCAGAATATTATTACCAGCAATTTTAATTAACCCTGATACACCGCCAAACTCATCAGCAAAATCCTGACACTGTTTGATTGTTGACGTATCACACCACAACTTAGCTGGACGTATCACTTCATCAAATTCATCTAAAATAACTAATCCGTGCTGCTGACCACTCACTCCAATGCCTGTTATTTTAGATCTTAATTCCCCTAAATCATTCACACATCTAGCAATGACGTTTTTCGTCGCTTTTATCCATTCCTGAGGATGTTGTTCCATATGACCATTGGGCAATCCATCAATAAGATCATATGACTCTTGGGCGGAAGTTAAAATT
>NYVP01000170.1 GCA_002684575.1 Verrucomicrobiales bacterium | reverse complement strand
ATCATGTAATCTTCAAACTCACCACTTGAACTTATTTTTTTCTTGCGGGTCCAATCATAAGTCACATTGTGTGCAATTCTGTATAGCCAAGTAAAAAAAGCTGACCTTCCTTCAAATTTGGGCAATGCCTTCCACGCTTTGATAAAGACATCCTGAGATAAGTCCCAAGAATCAGCATCATTACGAATCATGTTGTAAATCATTGCGTATACTTTTCCTCTATAAAGCTTTATGAGCTCATCAAAAGCTGCGTAGTCTCCTGACTGACACCTCTTAACCAACTCTGCATCTCTTTCACGTTCAGATGCGACTTTTTGTCTCGACTCATCATCATGATAGATCTGCTTTTCTGCTTTAGACGAGTCTGATTGAGAAATATTCATTATTGTATGAAGAATTCCGATTATTTTACTAATTGGCTTTCATTCTGTTAAGATGCCCTCGAAAAGAGGAAGTTCAAACCGATTACTTAATACCTATTATTACAGATTTTAATGTGCCTCTAACCAATTTTCACCAACACCCACATCTACAACTGCGGGAATTTCCATTGGTAAGGCATTTTGCATCTCCTCTACGACGATTTNCTTTATTTTATCCTCTTCCTCAATCGCCATNTCAAACAACAATTCATCATGAACCTGTAATATCATCTTTGTCTTAAATCCCCCTTCACTCAAGGCCTGATGAACCCCAACCATGGCTAATTTGATCATGTCTGCGGCCGTTCCCTGAATCGGAGTATTTATTGCAGTACGCTCGGCAGCAGATCGAATCATGGCGTTTGAAGAATTTATATCTCTGAGNTATCGACGTCGNCCACTNACCGTTTCNACAAAACCATTTTCTTTAGCAAATAATATGGTGTCATCCATGTACTCTTTAACTCTTGGGTATTCCTCAAAATAAGAATCAATCAAATCGGCAGCCTCAGACCTAGATATATCGAGCCTTTGAGAAAGACCAAATGCAGAAATACCATATATAATTCCAAAGTTGACAGTTTTAGCTCCCCTCCTCATATCCGAACTCACTTCATCGATATCCACATCATAAACTTTAGCCGCNGTCGCCGAATGAATATCCAATCCTTCATTGAAAGCTGACCTCATCGATTCATCACCTGAAATTGATGCCATAACCCTAAGTTCAATTTGAGAATAATCAGCAGCTAAGATCNTAAAATCTTCAGATCTTGGAACAAACGCTTTTCGTATTTCTCTACCCTGTGATGTCCTAATAGGAATATTTTGTAGNTTTGGGTTATTAGACGCCAACCTTCCAGTCGCAGTCATCAACTGGCCAAAACTGGAATGAATTCTCCCAGTCTTTTTGGATAAAGCATTAGGAAGTGCATCAACATAAGTACTCTTAAGTTTAGCAGATTCTCTATATTCAAGNATCGCTTCCACTACTCGGTGCTTAGGGGCAAGGGCATTTAAAACTCCCTCATCTGTTTTGTACTGACCTGTTTTTGTTTTTTTAGGCTTTTCCACCAATTTCAAATCATCAAAAAGAACTTCTCCTAATTGCTTTGGTGAATTGAGATTAAATTCTTTCCCTGCAAGCTCCGTAATTTCTTTACCAAGACTATTAATAGACTCACTCAGAGATTCTCTTATCTGATCTAAGATCTGACAATTTAAAGATATTCCNTCAGATTCAATTGCCACTAGAATAGCNATGAGAGGGCTCTCTATNTCATAAAAAACTTTTTCCTGACCTTTTTCTTTTAGCAAAGGTCTGAGCNTTTCGGAAATTTGAAATGTAATGTCCGCATCCTCAGCAGCATATTCAGCTAATTTATTTGTATCGACCTCAGAAATGGTAGTGCCGATCAAACTTAACTGATCCTCGTTTTCCTGATCATCAATTAATGAATTAAAGGAAATCGGGCTATAACCTAACATGGATTCAGCAACGAAATCCATTGANTGTTTCTGATCAGGAAAAACAAGAGTATGGGCAAGCATCGTATCAAATAATGCCCCACCAACTTTTAATCCGCACCAATGCAAAACCGTTAAATCAAATTTGAGATTATGCCCTACTTTCTCAATACTTTCATCCTGAAACAATTCCCTGAAGTCNTCGATAAANACTTTTCTTAAGTCTATTTCACTTGGGCACTGAAAGTAAATGGCCTTCCCTGCAGAATTGGCGAAAGATATTCCTAAAAGCTCATCATGAATCGGGTCCTTCCCTGTCGTTTCAGTATCAAAACAAAGACTCTTCGTCTTTTTTAATTTTGCTATCTCNTTNACCCTTTTTTCACTGTCTTGAGCTTTTACAAAAATATAACTATGATCAACATCACTAATAGTCTTTAGNACTCCATTCGATTGATCATTGTCTTGTGATTNTATTTCAAAACCTCTGCCAGCAACAAATTCATCCCCCAACAANCTCTTTCCGATAGCATTAAATTCAAACTCAATACANATCTTNGATAACTCATCTTTGTTTATCTCTGATAATTTAAGATCCTTCCAATCTAAATCGACAGGAGCGTCTGTGATAATAGTCACCAACTTCTTAGACAGCAAAGCTTGGTCACTGAAATTCTCTAGGTTTTCCTTTTGCTTACCTTTAAGATCGTTAACATTTTCTAAAATATTTTCAATACTGCTATATTTAGAAATTAGTTTTTTGGCAGTCTTTTCTCCAATTCCTGGCACACCCGGAATATTATCGCTGGCGTCTCCCCATAATCCCAAGATATCAATAACCTGATCGGGTGTTTCTATATCCCATTGTTCTTTAATTTTATCAACATCAAGTATCTCAGGTTCGTTGCCTCCTTTTGCAGGCTTAAACATATAAATTCCTTTTTCAACCAACTGAGCAAAGTCTTTATCAGGAGTCACCATAAAGACTTCACATTTTGGATCATCTTGTATGGCCTTCTTAGCTAGGGTTCCGATTACATCATCTGCTTCAAATCCATCTCTCTCAATTACAGGGATATTAAAGGCCTTTATGATTCGCTTCACCTCAGGAAGTGCGATTGAAAGATCCTCAGGCATGGCATCCCTCTGAGCCTTATATTCAGGAAAAATTTTATGTCTCTCAGTGGCAGCTTTTGTATCAAAAACCACAGCTATATGACTCGGAGATTGCTTCGACAATAAATCCACTAAAGTGTTAGTAAATCCGTAAAGCGCCGACGAGTTAAAACCTTTAGAAGTATAAATAGGGCTCCTGATTAAGGCAAAGTGGGCTCTATAAACTAGAGCCATCCCATCTAATAAAAATAATTTATTCGCCATCTCAGTTAATGATATATAGTCGACAGCAATTTAGACAAATAGGAAAGATAAATAGTGAGGAAGCGCAAACATTTCTTGAAGTGGTCAAATAAACACACGAACATTTGATAATATGAAATGGTTCCTTCTCCTAGTATTCGTCGCACTTATTGTATCTGGAATTCTGAATAAAGAAAAATTACCATTTTGGAACAAGGAAAAGCCTCGCAATAATACCCCTGGNAATATCTCTNAAGATGAAAATGAAGATGAGCTAGATCAAGATAAGCCCAACATCATCAAAAATTNAGAACCTGATCAGGTAGACCCAATTGAGAAAAAATATCCAATACCCGACTTCAAACCCATAGAAGAATTGGTCGGTAATTGGAAAAAAATTCCAGCATCNGCCTTCCCTAGACAAGTGACACTCAAAGCCAAGGCTAAATATGTCTTTGCTGGTGGAGCAGGAAGTTCAACGGCGCCGGCTGGAGGCAAGACCTTTGCCATTTCATTTTCTGGAGACAAACTCGTCATTACACCAAACAAAGAGTCCAATGTGAGAGGGACCATATCAATTAATGATACTAATTATAAAGAAATCCTCGGAGACGAATATGAAAAATATNAACAGAGGAAGAAGAGAGAGGTTTACGCTCAGAGGGAGAGAGCTAGAGTCATTGCTGCAACAGAAGTTGAAACCAATCAAACAACATCGAGTCCCAATACAAATGAAAGCCGAGCAAATCGAGTGACTAGTATTTCACAAATATCTAAAGAGAAATTATCCGATTACGAAAATGAAATTGGCAAAATGCCTGAGGCTGAAGATGATGGCCGAGTTTCAATCATGGTAAGAAGCATAAGGTCTGGAGACGTTTCAGAAATCAAACTTAATGAAATATCCTATTGGGGACCCATTAGATATGAAATCGTGGACAATCGAGCATACTGGACGGCTACAGTAAATTATAAAACAACAAGTTTGTTTGGCACTTTCCCAACNGAAGCAATGGCTCTAATGAGAAATGGAAAGGTAGAGANCTGGTTGTATACCGGTTCNCTTGAAGAAGTTCCCTAAAATCACCTTGGAATACGAGGCAATTGAAGCCATCTTCTTTCTTCAGTAAATTCTCTGATCGAAGAGATCCAAATGAGCATTTTCTTTTCTTCCCAAAATTCTTTCCCTTTGTATATCTGCCTTAGGGCCTGAGAACTAGATCCTCTACTCGCCGCTAGAAAAATTTTAAATCCGATCTTCNCCTGCAAATGNTCAACTACACCTGCAGCAGAGGTATGCATATCATCTCCCTCATGATAAATAAGTGTATGACTATCTCCCATAACGATAACCGGACTAGCCTCATCATCAGGCATTACCTGATTTTTTTTTCCATCTTTTATCGNATATACCTTTGTAACCGACAATTTTTCAGAAGTCCATGATTCTCGCTCTTCANTAGAAATAAGATCGCCAACTACTTTGATTGTTTCAGACTCTCCTTTAATAAACGATAGGTCTGATTTGTTTNTATACTTTGTCGACCAATCTAATGAGTTTATTTTTTCAGATAAAATTGNTGCAATCATCTGGCAAGTCCATGGCGAAGGGTGCGAATCTGTTTTGCAATAACTGCTAAAAGATTCAGTCTTTCTTCTCTCTTTTAAAAGCGGCTCGATATCAATAACATTGATTCCTGATTCCTTAAACTTATCNAGATAGGGCTTCATTTGANNGAGATCATTAANCGCTGGCAAGCCNTCTTTTGNGGNAATAGCATTTGAAAACTTATCTGGATAGATAGTCACTTTNGCAGGTATAGGAACATAAATGAATTCCACTCCCAATAAATCTAACTTTTTTTTGAATGACAAAAATATTTCTAATGGATCTTTGCCAGAAGCGGATACTTCGGCCCAATTCTTATTCCAAAACTCACCCTTACCAACATGATTTAATTCGTTTCTTAGAAAGAACCAATTAGGATCATGTCCCGGCAAAGACCTTTCATCACTTTGATTAGCTGCCTTGGCAGCAACTTCATACAACTCTTTACCCTGATCTTTAAGCAATTCCTCACCGTCAAGAGAGTAGACACTGATTTTTAAAAAGCCAAGAGTCACCAAATATAATAGTAATGGATACTTTTTATTTAACCTTTGGAAGACTGACATCATAAAATAATTTTAAATCAAACCTCGATAGATCATTAAAGTGGCGCTCTCTCTTTATTTGTGGATTATCTAAAATAGGTTCAACCATCAATTGATAGTTTAGGCCGGCTTCGTTTGGAAGATCAGCAACATATTTATTATCAAGAATGCACCAATGGGCAACAGCAATATTTCTCGTGCCAATAATTTTTTGGAATCTTTCTTCCAGTTCATAGTGATTGTAAGTTATTGCCCTTTGATAAGGTGATATTTGCTTAATTTTTGGGACTTGAGTTACTTCAATTAATTTCCCAATNAGTTTTAACTTCTTATCTGGCAGTGTATNGAACTGCCAGTNGCTTTTTGCTCTTTTTAAAGCTGATCCAAATTTTTTANCCGATGGGCCAATTGAAATGTAATATATTTTCCCNTGCCAACCTNCACCAACTACAACCTTTGCTATCTGAACATTAGAATTTAAATTCCAAGATGAGGAATCCACTTGATCGGTTAATTTACCATTTTGAAAAATTTTAATCCAAGAATTCGAAACATTTACCAATAAGTGAAGAGGTTCAGTCAAAGCTGCAACCTTAATGATTGTAGAGTTTTTGGAACTCCAATCACTAAGAACAAAGCTTTTCTCCTTTTGAATCAGATTAAGATTGTTGAACGAAAAAATATTCCCATTTTTTTGAGCTGGCAGAATGACTAACTCTATTAACCAATTTTCACCTAATTGCTTTAATTGATTCTCATCTAAATTAAAATGAAAAGATCCGTTTCCAGGATCTAATTCATAACATTTGCCATATCTTGAAGCCCCAAAGAATTGAATATTTGCATTCCTTTTTTCGTCTTTAATATGCCGATTTCTGCAATCCCAAAACAAAATGTTATCATCTTCAGATGCTGAGTGATTAGTTAGAAAATCATTTTCATCACCTCGTAAAACAACAATCCCGGCGACAAATAAAAATATGAAGCCTAGGCCAAGATTATACATTTATACAATAATCAGCTTAAAGTTAACCTATCCATATTCCTTTAACTGTACCGCTGCCTTAAATGATCTAAATGATACTTGGCGGATAAGTCCTCACCTGTCACTTCCTTTATCAAGTCTTGGGGTAAAAGCAAAGATCCTTTGGAATGAATATTTTTTCGCAACCAATCCAATAAAATTTTATAGCAATGGTCCGAGGAGCAAGATTCAATTTCGGGGCAATCAATTTTGGCTTTATTAAAAATTTGAGCCGCAGCTAAGTTTCCTAACGTGTATGTTGGGAAATATCCTATAGCCCCCATGCTCCAATGGATATCTTGCAGACAACCATCTGAAATCTTTTCAACTTTGATTCCAAAAAACTCCTCAAACTTTGCGTTCCATGCCTCTGGTAAATCCACGACTTCCAATTCACCCGATATTAAATCTCTTTCAATTTCAAAACGTAATACTATATGCAGGTCATAAGTCGCCTCGTCGGCCTCTACTCTGATGTATGATGGCTCAGACCGATGGCAAAATTTAATAATATTATCAAATCCGATCCCTTTAATTGATGGAAATATCTCCTCAGCTCTGGGGTACCATTTTTCCCAGAACCCTATGCTTCTTCCGACATGGTTCTCCCATAATCTTGATTGTGATTCATGAATACCTAGAGAGACTGCTTTGCCCACTGGACATGTAAAATGTTCCTCAGGCAAGCCCTGCTCATAGAGACCGTGTCCAGTTTCATGGAGCACTCCATAGAGTGAACTCATAAAGTTAAGCCTATCATAACGAGTAGTCATTCTGGTATCCCCAGGAGCGATACCAGAACAAAACGGATGAACAGCCGTATCGATTCGACCAGCTTCAAAATCAAAACCAAAAGACTCTGCCACGTCTCGATTAAAAACCATTTGAGATTCAGTTGTATAATCTCCGTCTATCAAATCTACAGCAACATGATTAGATTTATTTTTCGCAAGCTCACCAATTTCTTTAAGAGAAGTTTTCAAGTCCTCAAATAAGTCGCCAATACTTTTCGTAGTGGCTCCACGCTCAAACCCTTCCAATAAGGCATCATATGGGTGTGAATCGAATCCATAAATGTTGGCTTTTTTTCTATTCAATTCCACGATCTTCTCCAAATGTGGACGAAAAACATCAAAATCATTTTGATTTCTAGCCTCTGCCCATGCCGGCATTGCTAAGCTTCTAATTTTTTCTGAATCTGCAACAAATTCAGGCGAAAGATTCTGACCTCGATCGTATGACCACCTCCACTCTCTTAGGTTAGCCAGTTCATGAGGATCACTAATGTCTGAATTATTTTCACATGAAGCTATCCATTCATTTACTTTCGGATCAATAAAAAGGGAATGAGCTTTAGCTCCTAAAAAGGCACATTGCTCAGCACGATAATTTAATCCTTTTTTTGGAATATTTGTTTCCTGGTCCCAACCAAGAAGCGCTGAAGTAGAGGTATAGATAGCAATTTCTTTAAACCGTTCCTTTAATTGATTGTATTCTTTTTGGTTCATTTCGATAATTCCTTAATCTAAAGATGCATTTAATCGGTAAGAAAAAATGGTATCGCATAGGCCTTTACCTCTTCCTCTGTCATATTAAGGGAATCTGCAACTAACTGAATTGATTTTTTCTTATCACCCTTAAAACAAATTAGTGGTGTAAATGGTGATATGCTCCCTTGAGGCTGCCAGTTACCATCATCTGATGATTTGGTAAAAAGCGCTGTGGCATATTTATCAGGCTGACTAGAACCATAAAGAGTATTTGTATCGTTAGCCTTCTCCAATAAATTCAGAGCCCCTCGGTGATCAGTAAAACCTGCGTATTCAAATCCACTTTCAATAACAGACTCAACAAGGGCTTTGTTTACTTTAAAAGCAGTAAGGTAATTTTTTTCAGCAATCCCTGAGAATAATTCGCCTAAGGCTTTCTTTTCATCTGTATATCTTGATTCAACCATCCAATCGTGTCTTCCGAAAAT
>NYVP01000169.1 GCA_002684575.1 Verrucomicrobiales bacterium | reverse complement strand
ATTTCTGATAACCACCCCCTTACAATAATATTATCCCCTATAAGTGCTGGCCTCTTGTAATCAATTTCAGTTCTAACAACAGCCCCATATTTATTCTCTTTNGACATCTCCTTGTAATCAAGCCCTAGCTCGATTCCCAAAAGGGTTCGATTCTCTTCAATGTATCTCAGATAGGCTATATTATGTACCACACCTGCTGCATCGGTATCATAGAACATTACCNGATTATTGGTTTCAATTATTGGACCTTTCATCACAGNAAGAATTTTCTANGTTTATTGTTTTTTTTCAAAATAATAATNCAAGTTNATTGATATCTAACAGAAAAGNCCATCTTCTATNATTCTGAACCAATATATTACTTGCAANCACGGTAGTGTATGAATTAAGGCATTAATAGATTTTATGTTTGAAGTTCGTGAAAAACCTCAACTCGTTGAGAGGGCTTTGCTTGTGGGGGTCTATTTGGATAAGTCCAAAGAAAAGGAGGCTTCAAGCCTTCTAGATGAATTAAATGAACTTGTTCAAACACTTGGTATAGGAATCATGGATAGTTTTCTTGTTAAGGTTCGAGAAAATTTTCCCTCACACCTAATGGGTAAAGGAAAGATGGCTGAAATCATTGAAAGATCTCAAGATCTTAACTGNGATTGTATTATTTTCGATAACGAGCTNTCTCCNAATCAACAAAGAAACTGGGAAAATGATTCAAAAATTTTGGTCATTGATAGGCAAGAAGTGATACTTGATATTTTTTCACTCAGGGCCCGTACAAAAGAGGCGAGGCTACAAGTACAACTTGCAAGAATGCAATACACCTTACCGAGAATGGCTCGAATGTGGAGCCACCTTGATCGGCAAGGTGGAGGTTCAGGCGGCGGCAAGGGTGGAGGCGGTGCCGCTAGAGGTGAAGGTGAAAAACAAATCGAAGTTGATCGCCGACTTGCGCGTAAAAAAATTGATAGGGTTAAGGCTGAATTAGACAAAGTCAGGCAACAAAGAAAAACTCAAAGAAAAGAAAGAAACCGTGCCGACCTTCCTCATGCAGCGATAGTGGGATATACGAACGCTGGTAAGTCGTCTTTATTAAATNGTTTAACANAAAGCAGTGTACTTGCTGAAGATAAGCTCTTCGCTACCTTAGACACGACTACTAGGAAATTAGATTTGGATGATGGCCAAACCATCCTTCTTACCGATACTGTTGGTTTTGTCAGAAGATTGCCTCATGGGTTGGTTGAGAGTTTCAAAGCAACACTAGAAGAGGCGGTATTGGCNGATTTCTTAATTCATGTAATTGATGGAAGTTCTGAAAATGTTGAAGAGCATTATAAGACCACTCTTGANGTNCTTAAAGAGCTGGGAGCAGATGAAAAAAGAATCATATCTNCCATTAATAAAACTGACCTAATTAGTGCTGAGAGGCTTCAAGAGCTAAAAAATATTTTTCCTGAGGCAGTTTTAATTTCTGTCNAAAAAAGGCACGGATTTGAGGGTCTTTTAGATAAAATCAATGAGATGCTATTGAGTAATATTGTGCGAAAAACCCTTAAAATACCGCAATCTCGTCAAGATTTGGTNGCTCTTTTACATCGGGAGGGCAAGATCTTGAGTCAGGATTACTNTGAAAACGACATAATAATAAATGCAATTTATTCAAAACGTTTGCTTGCGAAGTTTGCGGAATTCGTTATGGCTGAAAATGTAGAGATTCCCGCTGCGGGTGAATAAACAACTAACCACTAAATTTTATGAAGAAGATTTGGTCCCGTCTCGAAGGTGAACTAACATCAAAAGCAAGTGAAATAATAGAATCATTAAATCTCGGAGCTGATGAATCAGAAGTCGAAGCTCTAGAGGAANACATTGGTCAGGAACTACCCACAGATTATAGGGATTTCCTGGTTATGCACAATGGTCAAAGTCAGGAAAGTAATCCTGGTTTTTTTGACATGTTTAGCCTAATGCCTCTTGATCTCGTCCAAGAATCTTGGGATGAACTAGAGGGACTAAGAGATGATGCTGGAGAAGAGGAAACCTGCCCAGGTGACTGGTTGCCTTTCGCAGAGGACGGTTCAGGAGACATGCTCTGCGTAGAACTTGAAACAGGAGCTATTAGTAAATANGTAAGTAGTGACGAAAACGAAGAGATTGCGGATTCATTCGAAGGCTGGTTAGCTGATATTCATGCCATCCTTAAAAATGGCGAATTTAATTTTGATCCTGCAAGTGGCTTTGGAATTGAACCAAAAGGGCCGGATGAGCATGAAGAAGAGGAAGAAGAAGGAGCAGTCGATGACGACGATGATGTTGTCATGGATAGTGATGATGATGATGACGAGGCATCATTATCTTACAACTTCACAGCCAAAATGATCGAACTGTATGAGGGTGAAGAAAAGGTAGGAACGGTTCCATGGGGTGATATTGTTAGGGTTAAAGTTTCCTCTTATGCAGGTGATCCACTAATTTCCATAAATCTTCCAGATGGAAGTGATCCGGAAGAGCTCGAAATACCCGCGAATGTAGCCAACTCAGATAAGTTGTTTAAATACTTGAGTAAACTTAAAGGTTGGGACAAAGAAGCTTTTGATGAAGCTTTGAGTAACGCCGATAAAGACGAGGAAATTTTAGTTTGGGGCTAATTAGGGAGTTGCTAATGCCGCAGCCTTAGACTCCTCGTAAGCTTTTTTAGCATTGTCATAATCCTTCTGAGCACGCTCAGGAATTTCTGTAGCATTTGCTTTGGCGTCCCTCTTCTCAGATGCTAAATCTGATATCTCCTTGAGATAAAGTTGCGCACTCGTCAGAACTGGAAGTGCTTTGGGATGAATCTTAACCTGAATTTCTTTCATTCTATCGGCAAGGTTTCTTACATATTTACGCATTTCTCTGTCATTAAATTTATCTAATCCATTACCCTGAGCAGAAATGATTTGCTGATCTAAATGAGATAAACACTTATCTAGTGAATAAGTTTTTGATGTTTTTCTTGTTCTCAGCCTAGCGTATGCAAATGCAGTTTTATTTTTAGGTGTGGCCCTACCCGCAGCAACAACTCTACTCCAAACCTGAGCATTTGAGAGCATCCTTACGGAACGATTACGCAGAACCTTTTGAGCTTCACTCAAATCATTGAGCGATTTACCGAATCCAATTCCTTCTGAAATATCACGGGCAAAGTTTACGGCTTCGTCGAGATTAAGACACGAAATGACCTGAGTAGAATTAATGGAACTCATGTCATTCTCCAGAATGAGATCATCTAAAATGGCATCTGAAACTTGTCCCGTGAGAAAGTAGAATGTATCCTTTGCCACTGTGGCTTTCTTTCCCAGTGCACTTGGCGTAGAAAATTGAGGCTTCGGCTTTCCTTCGTCTGGGTCCTCGCCCTGAGCATTAGCAGCTTGAGCGGCAAGCTTTATGGCTTGACCCAAAGAGCCTGGAGATCTTTTCTTATCAATATTAAAATTAATTGTACCTGCTCCATCAATACCACCAAAAAGAACTAAATTTTCTGGAACCTGAATCCCTCTCAAAATACATTCAATTAAAAATGCTGCGGCAAAATTAGGCGGAGCACTATCAGCCTGAATTTCATCAATAACAAAATGTACATTCTGATTGAAAGGCCAACCTTGTCCTGAATACTTTCGAGGAAGATAGGTCATGACCGAAATCATGGGTTTTGTGTTAAGTTTTGGTTTAGACTCAAATGTTGCCTGCATTGGGCCGCTATCTTCTGCATCAATAATTTCCGCTCGAACTTCACTTACAACCATCTCAGGCACTTCTGTGGCGTGCATTCCAAGAACCACTTTAACACTGGCTTCTGTGATTTTGGGGCTTAGTTCTTTGTCTCCAGGTTTCACAGGCAAAATGGCTCCAGATGATACCGGTTCATACTTTTTATTATTCCCTTCACCCGGTTTATTTTCTTTGGTCTTTGCCGCTATGACGTCCGCTTTATTGATACCCCATTGTTTGGGATCGCGTAGCACAATCTGAGTGAAGGCGCCATTTTTGACTATTTTCCCATGAACAAATACATCTTTACCGATGGATTCATCGATTCCCCAGTTCTCCTTAGAATCAAAGACATCAGATTTAATGTAAAGTCTAAACAAACTATCAGAAAACTGAATTCTAATGTCTGCAGTCTGAGGCGAACTATCAGAACTTCTAACCTTACCTTTAATGAGAACGCTTTTACCGATTGCAGCTTCTATTGCTTTTTCATCAGTCACATCAATAGGATCCAGTGTCTTTAGGTTCTCGTCTTGGGCTATCAAATTAAAGATGAAAATTGCAAAAAACCATAGAGTTGTTGTTTGGAGCTTCATGAGTTTTTTAAAAATTGAATTAAGACCTGTTTGATCTAACCAAAAACGTCTTCACCAAATATTGCTTTTGCTGCTTGCGCGACATCTTTATCGCCACGACCTGAGCAGTTACATATTATTAGGCCTTCTTTACCAAGTTTAGGTGCTAGTTTTCTAACACCGGCGAGACCATGAGCGGTTTCGAGTGCTGGTATTATCCCCTCTACAGTAGACACTTCTTGAAAAGCCTTCAAAGCCTCATCATCTGTGGCAAATGTATATTCTGCTCGACCAACATCTTTTAAGTTCGCGTGCTCAGGCCCAACAGCTGCATAGTCCAGACCCGCAGAAACAGAATGAGTAAGCTCAATCTGACCATCATCATCCGATAACAACCAAGTCTTCGTACCTTGCAAAACACCAAGCTTACCTCCCTGAAATCTTGCAGCATGTTCTCCACGACTGATTCCACGGCCTCCAGCTTCAACACCTAGCATCTTCACAGACTCATCGGCCAAAAATGGGTGAAACAGCCCCATCGCATTACTACCTCCTCCGACGCACGCAACAAGATAATCCGGAAGCCTTTCTTCCCTTTCTAAAATTTGCTTTCTAGCTTCTTCTCCAATCACTCGATGAAAATCACGTACCATCATTGGATAAGGATGTGAACCAAGCGCTGAGCCTAGGATATAGTGTGTTGATCTGACATTAGTAACCCAATCTCGCATCGCTTCATTTACGGCTTCCTTGAGGGTTCTCTGCCCAGCGGTTACTCCTCGAACCTCAGCACCCAAAAATTTCATTCTTGCAACATTCAAGGCTTGCCTTTCCATATCAACTTCGCCCATGTAAATGACACATTCAAAACCAAATCGGGCACAAACGGTTGCCGTTGCAACACCATGCTGACCCGCTCCAGTTTCAGCGATGATACGGTTTTTCCCAAGGCGTTTTGCTAACAATATCTGACCCATTGCATTATTAATCTTATGGGCTCCAGTATGAAGAAGATCCTCTCTTTTAAGATAAATCTTTGCTCCTCCCAAAATATCTGTCCATCTCTCTGCAAATGTCAGAGGAGTTGGTCTTCCAACATACTCTCTTAACATATTGTCGAGCTCTGTTTGGAATTGAGGATCTGACTTAGCTAAGTCATATTCTTTAGTCAATTCCTCGAGGGCAGACATTAAAGTTTCGGGTACAAACATACCTCCATAAGTGCCGAAATGGCCTTTTTCGTCAGGAAGTTCTTCGATGAGGGGACTAGGCATTGTAATTATTTATAATAATACGCTCACTGATCAATTGTATCAAATATCAATGAAAGTATTCGATATTATGATTTTTGCTTATGCTCGTGACTAAATTCAGTTCAGAAGCTATGATAGCACCATGAATTTCAAACTTTTTGCAGTTTTTTTAGTTCTTTCCGTCGTCAATTACACATTTGGTAAGGAATGGACCCAGTTTCGGGGGCCCGGTACCTCTGGACACTCTTCGGACAAGGCTATTCCAAGTAACATCACAAAAAATGAAATTAAGTGGACCATTGATTTGCCCGGCACGGGACATTCCTCTCCAGTTATATGGGACAAAACAGTATTTTTGACCCTTTCTTCGAAAGATTCACCTGGCAGCCGCTATGTGATGGCGCTTTCATTAGTCGACGGAAATATAAAGTGGCAAAACAAACAAGAGCACCAAGTTTATAGGCAACATCGATTTAACGACTTTTCCTCATCCACTCCATGCTGTGATGAGAAGCGTGTATATGTCACATGGACATCTCCAAAAGGAGTTGAAGCACTCGCGCTCGATCATCAAGGAAAAGAACTCTGGAAAATAAAGTTAGGTAATTTCTATGCTAAACACGGAAGCTCAGCCTCTCCCGTTTTAGCAGGCAACACTTTAGTAGTTGGGAGTCATGGTGAAGAGGGCAAAAGTTACATTGTGGGACTAAATCCTGAAAATGGTGTCGAGAGATGGCGTATTAACCGTGAATCCAATGATAAGGGAGCCTATAGTACCCCGGTCTTTAGAACAGCGGATGATGGAACCCAAGAATTAATTTTCAGTAGTACTGCCCATGGCATAACAGCCATCGATCCTGGTAGTGGAAAGATTCGCTGGGAGCATGATGCAGGGTTCTCTCAACGTTGTGTTGGGGGGCCGATCATATCTGGTGATACTATATTCGTTTCAGCGGGTTCCGGGTCTGGTGGCAAGGAGTCGGCTGTCGTACGCGTGAAATCTAAAAAACCAACTGTAGCATGGGAGGCAGGCCTTAAAGGGTTGCCTTATGTACCAACAGGAATTTCACATAAGGGAATGATTTTTCTTCTCAACGACGGTGGAGTGATGACATGCAGAAGCGCAAAGAATGGTAAGATTTATTGGCAAGAACGCGTAGTAGGTGCTCCTTATAGTTCTCCAATCATTATTAATTATAAGATAT
>NYVP01000168.1 GCA_002684575.1 Verrucomicrobiales bacterium | reverse complement strand
AATTTTGTAAGATCACAATTACTATTAAGCATTCTTGCAGTATTCTGATAATTGAATCAAAATAATGTAATTGGAATCATAGCACTAAATGAATTTTTATAGATTTTCAATATTCCTAATCACTACCAGCAGCCCTATTTTGAGCTCTGAGGAAATTGAATTTAATAGGGATATTAGACCTTTACTAACTGATAAATGTTTTTCATGTCATGGGCCCGATGAAAGAGCAAGAAAAGCAAAGCTCAGACTTGATACCTATGAGGGAGCAACAAAAGATTTAGGTGGCTATGCGGCAATAATACCGGGAGATCCAGAGAACAGTGAACTTGTATTGAGGTCAATTCACGAAAGTTCGGATGAAATAATGCCGCCACCCAAATCAAAAATCCCAGGACTAACTTCAAAAGAAATAAGTAAAATAAAAAATTGGATTAAGAGTGGTGCTAAGTACCAACAGCATTGGGCCTTTGCGCCAATCAAAAATCCAAAGTATCACAGTAAACACAATCTAATTGATTCATTCATTGAAAAGCGTCTTAAAAAAGAGGGTCTAACCTTTTCCAATGAAGCAGATCCTAATACTTTGATTAGAAGAGTCTACCTCGATCTAATTGGCCTTTTACCAACCCCTGCAGAGATCAATTACTTCGTTAAAAACAATTCAAATACTGCCTATGAAAATATTGTTTCTAAATTATTAGACAGTCAACATTACGGAGAGCGATGGGGTAGACACTGGTTAGATCGGGCACGTTATGCAGATTCTCATGGTTATACAAGTGACAGTGAGAGGCAGATGTGGCCGTTCAGAGACTGGGTTATTTCCGCACTGAATGATGATATGGGATTTAATCAATTTACTATTGAACAAATTGCAGGCGATCTTTTACCAAATCCAAGCAAAAAACAAATTGCTGCAACTGCATTTCATAGAAACACATTAATTAGTCAAGAAGGAGGATCTGACCCTGAACAGTTTCGAGTCGAAGCCACTATGGACAGAGTAAATACAACGGGAGCGGTATGGTTAGGACTTAGTCTTGGTTGCGCCCAGTGCCATGATCATAAATTCGATCCAATAAGCCAAAAAGAATATTATCAAATGTATGCTTTTTATAATTCTGCTGAAGATAAAAATAACACTGGACCAACCATACCAATTATTGAGGGAGAACTCATTGATTCTGTGAAAAATAACGATAATAAAAAAGCAAATTTGATGGTGATGCGGGATCGCAGAGATCCGCGTGAGACCTACTTACTCTCTAGAGGAGATTTTACAAATCCTGACAAAGATTCTGGTCAATTAAGTCCTAATTATATTTCTGCAATTACGATTAATGATGAAAAAGAGGGCAAAAAAAAGACTCGCTTAGATCTAGCCAAATGGTTAGTTGACCCCAAAAACCCTCTTACTCCAAGAGTCACAGTGAATAGGATTTGGATGCGCTATTTTGGTAAAGGAATTGTAGAAACTGAGGAAGACTTCGGAACGACAGGATCACTGCCCAGTCACCCTCAGCTTTTAGATGCACTGAGCTCCTATTTTATAAAATCAGGATGGTCCATGAAAAAATTACATAAATTAATTGTTACCAGTAAGACCTATAGACAATCCTCAAAAGTAACTCCAATTTCAATAAAAACTGACCCTGCTAATAGATTACTATCAAGACAATCAAGAATTAGACTTGATGCTGAAATAATTAGGGATGCTGCACTATCGGCAAGTGGCTTGCTTTCAAAAAAAATCGGGGGGCCTGGGATACGACCACCTCAACCGCGTGGGATATATGCTTTCACTCAAAACAAAAAAAACTGGAACACAACAACGGGTGAAGATCGTTACAGAAGAGGAATGTACATTGTTTTTTTTAGAAGTGCTCCGTATCCTTTATTCGGCACTTTTGATGTTCCCGACTTTCAAACCTCCTGCACCCGAAGGCCGAGATCAAACACCCCCCTGCAAGCACTAAATATCGCAAATGACCCGGCCTTCATTGAATTTTCCCAAGGGCTAGCATCAAGAGTAATAAAATCTGTACCGGGTAACGCCGTTCAAACTTTAGACCAAAGAATAAAACTGGCTTTTGAACTAGCTCTAAGTCGTAGGCCCAATGAAAAAGAATTTTCGACATTAAAAAATTATGCCCTCAGCTTTGAAAGAAACTTAGCCAACAATAACGAGGAAGATATGGTGAATTCATTTATAAATGAATCTCAAGACAGATCTTCCATATCTCGAAGGGATCGTGCTGCGTTGGTAGCCATATCAAGAGCAATTATAAATACCGACAATTTTATTACTAGAGAATAAAAATGCATTATCTTAAAGAACAAACTAGAAAGCATTTCTTTGGAAATTGCGGAGTAGGCCTTGGATCTCTAGCATTAAATCATTTGTTAGGAACTTACTCTGAGGCGAAACACATGCCAAAGATTGATCCCGGTAATCCAATGGCTTCAAGGAAAGCTCCACTCGAGGCTAGGGCGAAAAACGTTATATATTTATTTATGGCGGGAGCACCTAGCCATCTTGAAATATTTGATTACAAACCTAAACTTAATGAGCTTGATGGACAGGCTCCACCTCCAAGCCTTCTCAAAGGAAGAAGGTTTGCATTTTTGAAAGGAAACGAGAAACTTTTGGGATCGACCAGNANATTTGANCGGTTNGGTGAATGTGGNATGACNATTGGTGAAACNATGCCTNANATNTCAAAAATTGTGGATGAAGTTACNTGGCTCAAGGGNATGACAACCGANGTNTTNAATCANGGNCCTGCNAAATTATTTATGAATACNGGNTTNCAAGNNCCTGGNAGACCAAGTATGGGNTCTTGGGTAACATACGGNTTNGGNAGTGANTCAAATAACCTTCCAGGNTTTGTTGTACTTCAAAGTGGTCCNAGGGGTCCAAGNGCAGGAAATTCATTNTGGGCAAGTGGNTTTCTTCCAACCTCNTTCCANGGAGTTCCGTTCCGCGGNAAAGGTGATCCCATTCTTTACTTAAAAAGTCCAGAAGGCATGAACAGAAAAAGAGAACGTGANTTTTANAANACNATTCGGGATTTAAACAAAATTAGATTGGANGATGTAGGGGACCCTGAAATNCTTACGAGGATTAATTCCTATGAAATGGCCTATCAAATGCANAGCAGTGCACCAGANCTNATGGACCTCTCAAGTGAATCCNATAAAACATTGGAACTTTATGGAGCAAAAAATGGTGAACCCTCNTTTGCCAACAACTGNATATTAGCAAGAAGNTTAATTGAGAGNGGCACNAGATTNGTACANCTTTACCATAGNAATTGGGACTCGCACGGTGGNCCAGGTGAAACTCTAGACAAAGACTTTGAAAAAGTNTGTAAAGATGTTGATCAAGCAAGTGCAGGATTGATTCTTGACCTCAAGCAAAGAGGACTTCTTGAGGACACCTTGGTAGTATGGGGAGGAGAATTTGGTAGAACNCCGATGGGCGAATCAAGAAAAACCACGGGACGAGATCATCATATTGATGCTTTCACTATGTGGATGGCTGGTGCAGGATTAAAAAAAGGTTACATACATGGAAAAACTGATGAACTCGGCTTCGGAATTACTGATGGAAAAGTTCATGTTCATGACTTGCATGCTACAATTCTTCATTTGCTCGGTTTTGATCATGAACAATTAACGTATCGTTTTCAGGGAAGAGAATTTAGACTGACTGATGTTCATGGAAAAATCGTTAGTGAAATTCTTGCCTAAAGGAGTTATTTGATAACGTATAATCATCATAAAAGTAGCATACCATTTAAATGAAAACCAAGCCCACCATTGCCATTACAATGGGTGACCCATCTGGAATCGGGCCTGAACTCTGCCTCAAATTATTAGAAAGCAAGAATGTTTATAATTTTTGTAACCCCGTCATCTTTGGTAATTCTACAATACTTAATTTAGCAGCTGAGAAGCTCAATCTCACCACCCCTTTACGAGTTATCTCCCATGAAAAATGGCAGAAATTAGATAAAAATCCCGATGATATAAATGTGATTGATGTCGGAGATTTTGACCAAAATTCTTTAGCAGTTGGAAAAATTTCCAAGAAATCAGGTGAGGCCTCATACCGTTATATTGACGAGGCAATTATTGCGGCTAAAAAAAACAAAATAGATGCNATAACTACATGCCCAATTAATAAAAATTCAATAAACATGGCTGGATNTAAACTTCCAGGACACACAGAAATTTTTGCAGAGAAAACATCATCAAAAAATTATTGTATGATGCAATATTCAAATGAAATCACTGCCAGCTTTGTTACTTGTCATGTCGGTCTCAAAGAGGCATGTTCATGGATTACCAANGAAAGGATCATTCAAGTCATTGAGCTAACTTCAAATGCTTTAAANTTAATTAACAATTCAAAACCTANGGATATNGTCGTTTGTGGATTGAATCCTCACAGTGGTGAAAATGGCCTGTTTGGTGAGAACGAAGAAGANAAAATTATCATTCCAGCCATCGAACAAGCTATTTCTATGGGCTATAAAGTCAAAGGCCCATCGGTTCCCGACACTGCTTTTNTTCCAGAAAAAAGAAAAAAGACAGGNGCCTATATTTGCATGTACCATGATCAGGGACATATCCCCCTTAAAGCAATTGCATTCGATGAAGCCGTTAATGTAACACTAGGACTACCAATTATCAGAACTTCGGTGGATCATGGTACTGCTTTTGATATCGCTTGGAAGGGTGTAGCGAAGGTAAGCAGCCTGATAAATGCTGCAGAATTGGCCGCCAAAATGAGCATTGAAAAATAAATTTGGCCATTTAATCCTTGTGCCAATAATTATTTTTTTCATAATTGGAACCCTTTAAAATTAGAGATATTTGGATCAGAATTTATTAATACAGTTCTACCTACCCTTCAAAAGAAATGTATATCTTGCCATAGAGAACATTACAAAACTAAGTATGGCCGAATCAAAAAACCCAAGGGCAAACTAATTCTTAATACTCCAAATGGAATAAAAAGATCAGTCTCTCCAAACAAGCCTAATGAGAGCCTTTTGTATAATAGAGTAACTTTGGATAAAGAAAATGATCAATTTATGCCTCAACAAGGCAAAGAAGAACCGTTAAAAAAGAAGAATTAAAGAATCTTAAAAACTGGATTCAAAGTGGCGCCAAAACAGACAATTGGAAAGGCACTAATTTTAAAAACTGAAAATTAAAGCATTGATATCGCCCACTAAATTTACTAACAATATTATAAATGAAATACCCTCTAAATTTAAGTTTCAAACTCATCACGTTTATAAAACAAATTTATGTTACAGATAGCGATGGAAAATCAGTTTTATATATAAAACAAAAATTTTTAAAACTTAAAGAACACGTAGAGTTATTTACTGACGATACCAAGGAAAAGAAACTTTGCGATATAAAAACAAACAACATTATTGATCTCGCCGCTCTTTATGAATTCACTGATGATCAAAATAATAATTTCGGGGCAATAAGAAGAAAAGGATTAAAATCTTTTTTGAGAGCAAGCTTTGAAATTTATCCTAACTCTGCAGATACTACTCCCGAATTTAAAATTAGTGAAAAATCTGTTTTCACAAGAATTTTAGATAGTCTTTTTGGACAAATTCCTATCATTGGATTCTTAACCGGATACGTCGCTAATCCTAGTTATCTAGTTACTGATAACTCAGGTAAAACCGTAATGGAATTAATAAAACAACCAGCATTGTGGGAAGGGAAATTTACAATTGAATCGCGATCAGAATTATCAGCCCAGCAACAAACCCGAATCCTTGTAGGATTAATAATGATGGTCCTCCTTGAGGGTAAAAGAGGCTAATAAAATGGCGACCCGTACGGGACTCGAACCCGTGTTGCCGCCGTGAAAGGGCGGAGTCCTAACCGCTAGACGAACGGGTCGTTCGGTGTGCGGAGAGTGAATTTATCGACACTTGG
>NYVP01000167.1 GCA_002684575.1 Verrucomicrobiales bacterium | reverse complement strand
TGAACCTGCCGCCGAACCTGCCGCGGAACCTGCCGCTGAACCTGCCGCCGAACCTGAGGAATCTCCAGAAGTGCCTACATTTGAAACCGCTGAGCCGAGTGTTTCACTAATTACTAATCATAAAGCACCAGACGAGGCAGTCCCTTATGATTATCAGAGACATTCTCCCACATGGTCGGATTCGCCGTTTTCAAGAAAGATTGTTGAACCTCCGGCACCACCTGCTAAAGAGACAGGGCCAAGTCCTTGGGAGGGTTGGAGACTTGCTGCAGTTGATAAATTTGGTGATGATTACACTGTAGGTCTTACAAATAAAAAAGGTGAATTTCGTTTATTGAGTGTTGGTGATGAAACAGATGAAGGAGTGAAATTAACTAAGGTTGAAAGCAATGGTATTATATCGGAAACGACTATTTATTTAACAGGTGGAGGTCATTCCGGTCCCCTTAGTTTTGATTCCAAGAGGCTAAGCTCACCTGTTAAAGGAGCTCCTGTTCCGAAAAAAGCCCCAACTAAAACTACTGGCAAGTTGCCGGCTCGCCCCCCAGGAGTCACTGACGCAAAGGCTGCAGAAATTAAAAAGCAGCAGGAAGCAGCGAGAGCAAAGATACGTGAACAAATGTTGAAGGCCAGATCTTCTAGAAGCTCGAGTAATAACGATTCAAAGAGAAGAGTTACTTTGCCTCCACCTAGAAAATAATTTAACAATCATATCATTTTAATTCCCCCCCTCCAAAAACCTCAAGATGTATAATTTTATAACAAAATCCCGTCGCTTGCTACTTGCAATCATTGCGATTCATATCGGTCTTTCATCGACAAAAGTAGAGGCTGAAACGATTAACTGGGTCAATGTTCCCATAGGAGAATTTGTGATTCCCAGATACGAGGCCATTAGCGGCAAGAGATTGATGGTTGATGGTTCCGTTTCAGGTTCTTCTATCACTATTAATTCTCAAATTGATATGGAACCTGAGGAAGCGATTGAATTTATCAAAGGTTCTTTATTGCTGAACGGTTTTGCGATTATCGAGAAAGATGAGAAGACTGATGTTTTGATTAATGCTGCGGGTAAATCCCCTGTTGGAATAAAACTTGATCCTAGGATTTATCTCACTTCTGAGGATCTTCCCGAGGGAGATCGAATTGTCACTTATGTGATGAAGTTTGATTATATTTCACCCGAAGATGCGTTGCGAGTTTTCCAAGTTGTTTCCAGGCCGAATCCCTACAGCAGTATCGCTCCTGTTGCCAATGTCAATGCGATTGTTATCACAGACAACGTTCCTCTTGTTAAAACTTTAGTTGAACTGAAAGATCAAATTGACGTGCCTGGTACTGGAGTTACTCCTGAGTCACTTGAATTGGTGAGGGCCGATGCTCAAGAGGTTGCAGCTTCACTTAATGAAATTCTTCAAGCTCAGTCTAGTGGGCGAAGTGGAGCTGGTTCTTCAAGCCCAAGAACCAATGTGGTTATCAGCCCCACCGGTAGAACTCCAGCACCAGCTTCTGGAACGCCTTCTCAGACATCCCCTCAATCTGCCCCAGATGGAAATACAATCCAGATTCAGGCGATCACTAGAACGAATTCCATTTTAGTCATAGCAAGGCCAGTGGACATTGCTTATATCAGAAGCTTAGTTGAAATTTTCGATGCTCCTAGTCAGGTTGATAATTTTCTCAAGCGTGAGCTCAAATACATACCTGTCATTGATTTCATACCTGTTGCTACAAATGCTTTATCAAGATTTGTTGATGGAGGATCAGCTGGAGCTGGCCGAACCTCTAATACATCTAGAAGGACCTCATCAACAGCTTCAAGGACTGGTTCTACGGGCTTAACTGGTTCAAGTAGCAGAAGTTCAGGCGCCTCCAGAGGAACCACTGGTGGATTCTCCGGTACTAGTAGAGGGGGGCTTGGAGGAAGTAGTCTTTCAAGTCCATCAGAGCTATCGGGTCCAGAATCAATTCTTATTGGCAATACNTTATTGATTGGAGATTCACAATTAAACAATATCGTTGTTTCGGGTCCACCTGAACAGCTTCGAATTATTGATCAGTTGTTGGATGAAATTGATATTCGCCCAAGACAAGTCTACATCAATGCNGTCATTGCTCAGGTTTCACTTGGAGATGATATTAAGTTTGGCAAAGACCTTTTGAGGACAGTAGAAGAAATAAATGTCGATGGAGAAAAAGTTAATGTTGCCGGAAGTTATAAAACGGCGACTGGCGGTGTAGGTGTGATTGATATTGCTAACCTAGCGGCAGTGGCAGATTCTTTTCCGACTCCTGATGGTTTAGGCGTATGGGCTCAAGTGGGTGATTATTTTAATGGGTATATTCAAGCACTTGAAAGCACTAACAAGTTTGAAGTTATTTCGAGACCNTTTGTTTTTACTGCAAATAATCAACTTGCCAGCATTGCCTCTGGTGAAAGAGTTGCGGTTCCTACTCAAAGTATCTCAAGTCTTGATGCCGGTGGAAATGTTTCTTCNAGTATAGGATTTGAGGANGTTCTACTAAGACTCGATGTGGTTCCATTAATTAATTCCAAAGATGAAGTNACNCTGACTGTTTCACAAGAGAACGAAAATATAACGGGCACCACAGTCATTGGAGGTAATGAGGTTCCAGATATNGCAACNCAACAATTTGAAACCACAGTTAGATTGCCGAATAAAGCGATCGTTGTATTGGGAGGAATTATTCAAGAAGACGACAACGAGCTAAATACTGGATTACCTTTTCTTACTAAAATCCCATTAATCAAAAATATTGTAGGTTCGACTTCTAAAGCAAAGAATAGAAGAGAACTTTTAATATTCCTTCAGCCGCACATTATAGAAACTACTGATGATTTGGTTGAAAAAAATATTAAAGAAATTCGTGAAACGATTGTCGGAGAAGATGCGATAAAAGCGGGTAGCTCTGAACCAGAAATGGATCCTGCTTTGTTCCCAATGGGAAGAAAAGCGCTTCCTGGAACAAGAGGTNAAGTTTTTGTTGAGCCTCCTCTACCAAAAGAAGAATCTTCTAAGCCTTTATTGAAATCCAATCAAAGTACCCCACCAAAGAAAAAGGGATTATTTAATAAATTATTCCGCAAAAAATCTGGAAAAGAGTCCTAAAAATTNCTTTGGATAGTTAAGCTTTCTTCACAATAAAGACGTAATTTCTGATGATTTTTANTNAAAGAAATTANAAAACNACTATTTTTACAGTATTTTAATGAAAATTTTGAGATCAGTTAATGTTACAAAATGGCTACTAATTTCAGTGCCTAAAAAAGCGAAAAAGTGTTGATCGATCCCATNTAAATCGTTAAATTANATTAAATCAGTTATTTTAACTTTTAAAACAAACACCCACAAACACAGCCATGAAAATAAAACTTACCCTTTTGGGAATCCTCATAAGCATGGGCGTCGTNANCGCTCAGACAGCAACAACTAAGCCAGTTGGATATCATACAGAAACTGCTAAAGGCAACTCATTCACCTTAATGGGTGTTAATGTAGGAAACGCAATTGCCGCAGCTGGTGAATTTGATGCTGATGCAGCTACTGACAACGACGCAGATTTCACAGCTCTTCTTGATGAAGGAGTNAACTACACAGTCCAGAACATTACAACTGGTGCTGCTGCTGCTGTTACAGGATTCGATGCAACTTCACTCACANCTGACCTTGCAGTAAGCTCAGGTGATTCATATGAAATTCGTGCTGACGTTACTGTAGGTTCTCTATTTGGTGCTGCTAACGAAGCAGGGCTAGGAGCAGGTAACGCTTCTACAGCTGACGTAGTTTGGATTCCAACAGCTGATGGATTTTCACAAATCTTTTATGATGATGGAGTAGGTTTCCCACCNCGTCCAGCAGGTTGGCGTGCAATTGGTGCAGGTGCTGCTGATCAGGCAGGTACTTCTGTTCCTTTTACAGCAGGTATCTTTGTTCAGCGTCGNCAGGCATCTGACCTTGACATTGTTTTCGTAGGTCACGTTCGTACCGAAGCAACTTCATTTGGTATTGGTAGCGGATTCAACTTCATCAACCGTGTNCTTCCAGTAGGTGTTGCTCTCGCAGACACTGGACTCGAGAATTTTATCGCTAAAGGTAACAACGGTGCAGGTGACCTTGTCTGGAGCCCAGACGGAAACGGTGGGTACGCTCAGTACTACTACACTGATGGCGGTGGATTCCCTCCAGCTTCTAAAGGATGGAAAGCTGTTGGAGCAGGTGATGCCGACAAGGGCGGTGAAACTCTCGCTTCAGGTTATGCCATCCAGCGCAAAGGAGAAGCAGGTTCAGTTAGTGTTGCTATCCCTAACGGACTCGATCTCTAAGATATACTGATTTAAGAGCGTCATTATTGACGCGGCTGGTCCGCCTCACCAGGAAACTGGTGAGGCGGATTGCGTTTACAATTGCTCCATAAATTGCAACTTGAAGTTATTAAGCCTCAAAGATCGGCGCTCAATCTTGATTCGACTAGCTAAGCTCAATAAGGTCTTCAAAAATATTACCATATCAAAAAATGAAAATTAATCGTCGTAATGTATTAAAGAAAACTGCTGGATCTTTCGGCCTTACTTTTATTCCATCCTATTTAGCCACTGGAGTCAGGGCTGAAGGAGATCCGCAGCCTCCGAGTAAGCGAATTAATTTAGGCTGTGTGGGTGTTGGAGGTCGGGCAGGTGGTGTCATTCCAGGCTTATGTAACAAAGGAAATGCTCAACCAGTTGCATTTGCAGATGTGGATTATTCCGCAAGGAATGTAGGAAAAAATCTTAAACGCTGGCCAAGTGTAAAACAATATTCAGATTTTCGGGAGATGATGGATAAGTCAGGTAAGGACATCGATGCAGTTAGTATCGTTGTTCCGGATCACTCTCATTTTTGTGCATCGATCCTAGCAATGTCCATGGGGAAGCATGTGTATGTTGAAAAACCTCTTACTCATTCATTTCAAGAGGCTGAACTGCTAATGAGGGCGGAAAAAAAGTTTAAAGTGGTTACTCAAATGGGCAATCAAGGCCACACCGGAACCGCATCTAATCAGTTTCGTGAGTGGGTAAAAAAAAGTGTTATTAAGAATGTTACACATGTCGATGCTTGGAAGGGACCGAGTTGTTTCTTTATGCAAAAGGATAAACGAATTAGTGAGTGGCCAAAAAGAGATACACAACCCAAAGGCATGAATTGGGATTTATGGCTTGGACCCGCAGAGTATCGTCCCTTTAGCCGTATGTATCATACATTTGAATGGAGGGGTTTTCATCCTTATGGGTCAGGAATGCTTGGAGATTGGGGATGCCATATTATTGATATGCTACATCACTATTTAGATCTAGGATTGCCTACTGAGATAAAAGCGCATCGTATGGATGATCACAATAAAGTCATCTTCCCTCTCAATTCTCACATGCAATTTAAATTTCCGGCTCGTGGGAAGCATCCAGAATTGACACTTGATTGGAAAGATGGAGTAAATTGTCAGGCTGAAGTTCCTAAAAAATATTGGGACAGTCCTGAAAAACCTCCTAGGCTTGGAGGAGCTGGCACACTCTTCAAGGTTGGGGGAGAAGACTACATGATTCAACGTAATTCTCATGGCAGTAGTTCAAGAATATTTCCTTATGCCAAATCTAAAGATCTTGATTTAAAAACTGAAAATATTCGGGAAGATCATTTAGAATCTTTTGTTCAAGCATGTCTCGGAAATGGTAATACTTGGTCTCCTTTCAGTGTAGGTGGATTGCTTACTCAAGTTTTAACTCTTGGGTGTATTGCTCAATATTTTAATCAGGATCTTGAGTTCGATCCCAAGACTCACCAGATCACCAATGACAAATCGGCTAACGAGCGACTGTCTATTCCTCCTCGCAAGGGTTGGGGGGACTTTTACAAAATAGTCTAAAGTGATATGCTCATTTATTTGAATTTTATCAATAATACTCTTTAAGCCCAAAAATAGTATCATTCCATTAGGAGTTACCATTGCGGAGAGTGATAATCTTATTGAATTCAAAAGAATAAAAGGGGTGGGACTCTAATCATTCAAATACCTTAAAAAGAGCAGTATTATCGCTTCGATCTTCAGTCCAACCATTGATTTAAATTTCTAGATCGTAATTTTGCAAATATTACTCTTAAAATTACAACAATAAGACTAATTCATTAATTTTGTGGGTGAATACCATACATTTTTACTTTGATTGTTAAATTTTCGGCATAAAACGCCAATTTTTATTATAATAACCTTACTAAGAGCGACTTACGTGATGTTAAAGAAAACGAAAAAAAAGTCTAAAAATACTCGACTTGTTACTATCTGACTGTTATAAATATAATATACAAATATTTAATAAGTATTTGTCATAAAAACATTAAACAAAAACCCTACTATAACTAACTATGAAAACATTTTTTACAGCCATCATTGCATCTGTTCTTTTTGCAGGTATTGCTGCTGCAGGAACAGTAAACTTCAGTAACTTTGGTTCAACTTGGGAAATCCAAGCGAGCGGAACTCCTATCAGTGGTGGATTCGTTGCTGTTGGAACCGGTAGTGGCGTTGACTTCTCTGACGCTGCTGCAGCTCAAACAGCCCTCGTATCAAACTTTGTCCAGTTTGGTGAATCCACTGACTTCGGTGGTGCTGCTGCATTTAATTTAAACGGTTTTTTCTCAGGTGTTGCTTCAGGTGACGGCGGAAGTGCTGCTTTTAGCGGTAAGCCAATTTGGCTTGTCGGTGGAGATGGAACAGGAATTGCTGATTCTGCTCACCTTTTCGTAATCGATACTGGTGCAACATTCGAAGCTGATGCACCTCTCTTCGCCGCTAGCGTAGACGCTAACAGCGGAACTCCAGCACTCGGTGCTGCTGGTGGAACTGCAGTAGCCGCAGGCGTTGCAGGAGCTTTTCAAGCTGCCCAAGTAGGCGTAGTCATTCCTGAGCCTGGCGTTTCAGTATTAGCATTGTTTGCAGCTGGATTTCTCGCTCTTCGTAGACGTCGATAGAAATTTGAGGGTTTTATTCCCTCCAACTAAATAAACCCACACATAAACCTCAATAGTTAGTAGTTTTTGTTTAAGAGCTTCCGGGTAACCGGAAGCTCTTTTTTTATGTCCATTAACAGTGGATAAGAAAGATAAAAGAATTACAGATAATCAATTCTTAGAACCAATTATACTTAAGAATTTCCTTAAGCTCTACTTGGTTACTCTGATCGCTGTTATCATTGAATTGAAGTTTGGCGATAACAGTTAATAATTTAGTCGTTGCTGCAGTCGATCTTAAAATAGATTCGGTGGGCTTTAGTTGATTTATAATGTCAGCCCCAAGGATTGAATCTCTTTTAACGTAGGCATATGTTTTGGATAGTTCATCATTCGGATAGGTAACCTCTAGGCATTGCCATATAGAATCGTTATTATAGAGATGCGAATAGTAATTACCTAGGCGGAGAGAAACTCTGAATTTTTGAGCTTCTTTCGGTTTAGTCGTTATGAAGTCAGAAACCGTCATTATTTGATGCCCGAACGAAACCTCCCAATTCATTTTGATCGATTCTTTTGTCTGCTCAAAAGCAAAAGTTCGGCTTCTCACCTCATTTGTAACTTTAAGATTTAAAAGGATAATGAATTTCCCGTTTATTTCGCGTTTAACAGAGTTCACAATGCCCTCATAGGATTCACCGCTAGGACCGTAAAGGCCCTCATTAATTCTTGGCATTGTAATTTCTGGATGAAGTAATAAATCTTCTATTTTAATATCTCCTGAATTATCTAAAAAAGATTTTATGATATCCATACAAGTATCTCTTTCTTCATTAGTGAGACTGATTGAGATATCTTTAATTACTTCTTTAAAAATTGGTTCAATAGAATTATTAGAAACTGATAAATCTCGGTTTATTGTTTTAAAACCTTTATAAATTATAGCACCTAAAAGGATAACCCCACTACCTGTAAGAATAGCCAGCGAGCTACGAGTTAAATTTTTGTAAGCTTTAGAATGCGTATTGCCTTTTTTCGATCTTCTTCTGATCTTTCTAACTTCATTACCTGAGGAATCTTGAACTATGACAACTTCATTTTGATCATCACTGTGATCAACTTCTTCAAGATCCCACCCTATAATCTTTCTTTTTTTTGAGTTTTTTCTTTTCCTTATCCCTTTGTCCGGAGTTTCAGTAAATTTCTCAGCTTTTGAATATGGATTCTCTTCTGATTGACTTTTGGAATTATTGGTAATTTTGAAAGAACTTTGACAATACGGACATGTAATTGAAGAAGCTGATTGGAGAATTTCTCTTTTTGCCTTAATTTTTTTTGAGCAATCTGGGCAAGTCGCTATTAACCAATCGTTATTCGAGGAGGAGGATTGTTTTGGTTCGCTCATCAAAGTAATCTTGAGTAATAGTTCATAAGGGACATAATCATAAGCTCAAAAATGTAATTAAAAAATTGATAATATTATTCTTTGATCAACCATCCTGAAGTTAAGATTTCATCAATTATTACCTGATTTTTTCCCCCAAGTTTTTTTGGGTATTGAATTTTTAGTGTTATAAAACGAATAGACTGTCCAGATTCAATTATTCTAGATAGCTGATCATCTGCTCTGCTACCTCTTTCGATGTATCCATAAACAGCCTCTGTATCCTCAGGATTTCTCAGATATAAGCAGCGATATATGTCCTCTTGGAATTGATAATTGAAATAATTATCTGAAGTTGCATTTAACCTCATTAATGTTGAGTTTCTTGGTTTTTTTGAAATGAATTCGCTAAGTGTGATTTCTGAGTAACCAACAAAGGATTCCCAATCTACAACTATTCTATCATTCTCAAAAGCAAGGATGACCGGTAAAATACTAAAATTTGGAAAGCTAACCTTAATCAAATAAAATCCATCAATAATCCCTGTCCCTTCTTCACCTGCTGAGCTAATTCTTCTAAAGGCTATTGGTCCATCATCATAATTTTGGTAGTATTTTCGCATCAGTGGAATTACTCGTTCGGATGATCTGGATAGTTTTATTTTGGCTTCAACATCTTCGGAATTAAGAAAGTCTTCCAAAGACGCAGAAACTAATTCATGTAGCTCAAGAGATTCCATTTGCTTTAGCAAATCATCAAAAGTTTTACTCTTGGGGATTGAGCTATTTTCTTTTTCCGGAGTTTTAGATTCGAAAAATGCCTCTAATCCCTTTATTGCCGCATTGTTCTTAGTTATGCCTTTGAAACTGATGTAAACTACCAAAGAAGTGATTATCAGTGCGATAAGTGTAAAAATAACTCTATTTGATCTTTTGCCTGAACTTACTTCATCTGCAGTTTCTTCCCAATTGAGTATTTTACTTTGAGATATTGCAAATTCTTGAGCGAGTTCTGCCTGTTTCTTTACAAACTCTTCATCATATTCCAGATCTTCAGTGCTTTTAAAATTTTCAAAATTTTCTGGTTCTGAATTGTTTGATTTACTGCCCTCGAGTGATAGATCTTGTTTTTGAGTTAATTCATTTTTATCAACAGTGTTTTCTTGAATTAAATTTTCGACTATTATTTCTGGCTTATCAGTCTTTTTATCAGGCAGTGAATTGATAGCAGATGCTAGGGGAATTAACCTAGATTGCACGTCATCGATAGTTTTTTTACAACCAGGGCATCGGATCTTGCTATTTTTTGGAAGCTCACTCACGCGAATAGCATATTCGCAGTAAGGACAATTTATGTCACCCTGATCGTCTTGGTTCATAGCGCGGAAGTTTATGAATTTAAGATATTACTTTTTTGATCGAATATCGATTAAAAATCAGTCGATATCGGGAATTTCAATTTTCTGCGGAGGAGCGATTAAGATGGAGCTTTTGTTATCACCCAGTATCTTAGGGGTTACTGCGGTGGCTTTTAAAGGTTTTTCCTCATTATTGACAGGTTTGGCTCTCAAAACTGGCTGGATTGATGCATATGGATCCAATTCTCCAAGCACAGTAGGGGATCCAAGGAAAACCGCTTCAGTTGAATTATTTGCTATTGGTTGGGGTTTATTGCTATTTAAATTGCTAATTATAGGGCTTCTAATAGAATCAAGCCCAGTCGAGTGAATCTGACAATATTTATGAAAGCTCATTTTTTTATCAATAATTTCTTCATAAGTTACTCTTATGATCTTCCTGGTTCCTTTTTCTCCCGCTATCTCTTCATAGCATGAGTCAGTGGCCCTTAAACCAGATTTTGAACATATTTCTATTGTCGTTAAACTGTCTGGCATTTCGATTGGTTTGGATGGAAAAAGATCCAATGATGTATTAACCGCATCAACCCATATGGGTAAGACTGTATTCTTGCTGAACGCGCCTCGGTAAATCATTTTTGGTCTATCAAAACCTGCCCACACTCCACAAGTAACTGAGCTATTATAACCAATAAACCATTGATCTGTAAAATTATAAGCCGTTCCGGTCTTGCCGGCTGCGGACTTATCCCTTAATCCATATTTTTCATATGCAAGTTTCCCAGTTCCGTTAGAAAGAGATTCTTTCAAACAGCTATGAACTTGATAAGCTGCAGCGGTGCTTAATACCTGTCTTTTTTGTGGTTTTTTTTCCTTGTAAATTGTAGTCCCATTTGGATTCTCGATGGATGAAATTAGGTAAATGGATTCAATATTCTGACCTTGATTTGGAAATATTGTAAACGCTCTACATAGTTCCTCTAAACTTGTAGCACTACTTCCAAGAAATGATTTATCATATTCATCAATTGATGATTTGATACCAGCTTTTTTGACAAGATTTGCAACTTTTTTGCGCCCTATTGTTTTCCCTAGTCTAACAGTTGCTGCATTTTTAGAATTATAAAGTGCCTCTCTAGCTGTGATATTACCAACATATGAAACAGTTTGTGATTCGCTTCCCCATTCACCAAGGATTCCTGTATTCCCTCCTATGGCAACTGATCTATTGTCAATTGGAGAATCATTCAGAATAGAACCCGGAAAAAAATCTCCATTTTCAAAAGCTGTGGCGTAAACGAAAGGCTTAAATACTGTACCAGCTGGTCGTTTCGACTGTATTGCTCTATTAAATTGGCTGTGCTTAAAATTTCTTCCTCCCACGAGAGCAATAACAGCACCCGAATCATTTTCAATCATTATAAGTGCGCCTTGTAAATAATCTGGCCCTGATTTTTGTGTAGGTTGAAGTTTTAAAGAATTTGGCACGCTTGCTCTTTCTTGGTATTTTGAGTAAGACAAATGTTTGAAATCTGGGTGTGATTCAGCTTTAGTCAGGTTTCTTAGAAGGCTTTGGATAGAGGCTTTTTGTGTCTCATTATCAATGGTTGTATGTATTTTAAGCCCACCTCTTCCAGCTTGTTCCAGTCCCATAATTTTTAGCACCTTTAATCTCACCATTTCTTGAACATAAGAATTTTGATCAGCTATTGAGTTTACAAGTTTAATTGGAATTTTTTTAAATTCACTGAGTTCTTCTTCTGAAATCATTCCTTCAGCTTGCATTCTATTTAAAACATGATTTCTAGCCTTGGTTGACTTATCAATATTGTTTCTGGGTGAAAGTCTTGAGGGGTTTTTTATTAATCCGCATATAGTTGCAGCTTCTAATAGATTAATTTCTGATGTTGATTTTCCAAAATAGCCTCTAGCTGCTGATTCAATTCCAAAGTAACCGCTGCCAAAATAAATTCTGTTTAAGTAATGTTCTAGTATTTCTGATTTAGTGAAATTCTGTTCTATTCTATTTGCTAGAAAGGCTTCAATAATTTTGTTATCCAAATTTCGAACACTCTTGAGCTCTAAGTAACATTGTTTTGCAAGTTGTTGAGTTATGGTGCTTGCTCCTTGGGTGATTCGTTTTGCTTTAATGTTAAGAATTATAGCTCTTGCTATTCCAATAAAGTCTACACCGTTGTGTTCGAGAAACCTTGAATCCTCGACTGCAGTCAGAGCCTGTATGACATGATAGGGAACTTTTTCTAATTTAATG
>NYVP01000166.1 GCA_002684575.1 Verrucomicrobiales bacterium | reverse complement strand
TTTAATTGGAATTATTAAATTTTATCTAATTTTAATCCCTTGCTTTGCGTTGTAAAAATGAGATAATCATACATAAGATTATGAAGATATTCACACTGTTTTCTTTTTTAATCATCAGTATGGCTTTTTCTGCTGGAGCAGAAATGCGTACATTTACCAGTGCTGATGGATCAAAAACCCTGAAGGCTAAAGTCCTCGACTATTCCCAAGCGAAGGGAACTGTTAAAATGGTCAGAGAAGGTGGTAAGGTAATGACCTTTCCTGTTAAAGCTTTATGTGAAGAGGATAATAAGTATCTAGTTTCTTGGTATCAGACAACGATGGCTGCACGTAAGTTGGCTATCAGAATTTCTGATCAAGAAGAGAAGACCTCTGAAAGAAAAACTGATAATGCCAGAATTTCTTCCTACGATTCAGGATTCAAACTTAATGTATGGAATAATGGTACAAACCCTTTTGAAAATATTGATGTTAAGTATCAGATTTTTTACACCGTTGATGGTGTGAAGGGAGCCAAAAATCAGGACCTTGTTGCTAGCGGTAAAACTACTATCAGTTCAATTACTCCTAGAACAGGTCAGGATTTAACTACCGAGAAAGTTAAATTAACCAAGATTAGACCACTGCCAGCATCTGAGTGTGCTGGAGGTACATGAACCAAGTCTAGACCACCCCGCGCGAGTTCGCGCACCGACAGAGTAAAAGGAGTGATCGTCAAATTCTTTAAAGACGGTCAGGAGATTAAAGAGGTAGCCTATCCAAGTGGATTTAGAGGCGCCTGGTCCTCAGAAAATCTTTCTGCCGGACTTTAATTTTTCCTATTTAGATATTCCAGCTAAAGCCTTTTGAATAAAAGGCCACATAATGTCTGGGTAGAATTGATGCCCTGACTTGCCCCAACGCATTGACATTTTGTCGCTTGCCTTCCTGTCTGAGTAAATTGCTTTGATTGCGTCTGTAGTTCTTTCCACATCGATTTTGCTGTGAAGCCCATCCTTTATTCCATGTACAATTAGAAGCCTTCTTGGTGCGATTAAACCGCCAAGATCACTGAAATTCCCCCAATCTTTAATACCAGGAATAGCGCAACAATCACAGTGGAAGATGTAACCGGTGTTGCTGGTTATTGAGGTGAAGGAACAGCTAGGTAATGAAACTTTGATCCGCTCATCTAGTGCTGATGTATAGGCAGTGAGGACGCCGCCGCCTGAATTGCCTGTCATGATGATCATTTCACGATTAATTCGTGAATCCTTTAAGGCCCAATCGAGTATTTTTTGCATATCCCAAACTCTTTCAGCGGTTGGAGTTCTGCCTGAAATAAGACAGTGCATTAATTGAGCTCTACATGGTCGGTTCCCATGACGGCCTTTTGGATCTGGTATGAGTACTTCCTTAGCAAGACCTCTAGTGGCTGGCGCAATTGAAATCATTCCTTTGAGAACAGCCTGTTCTGCAATGTTTCCATCTCTACCAAGAATTTTATCGCGATGCGATTTATTGATGTAGGCTCCAGCATAGGAGTGGAGCCCATCAAGGTCATGACCGTGTGTACAGAGGAGGAGAGGGTGCTTTTTCCTGAGCTGTCTATTTTTAGGGACTAACAAATAAAAGGGCACCTTAATCCCAGGTTCTGTTTCAATATGATATAGGGTCCTTATATAATTATCATCAATATCTTCTTCCTTGATCTGGATAATTGAAGGCTTAAACCCTTCTAGCTCTTGAGAGATTTTATCGAGCCCAATGATTTTAGATAATTCCTTTCTTGCCTGTATTTGCCATTCTTTAAAATTAATATTCGGATTGTATTTGTATTTAGCTTTTCCAGTTTGGATGCGTTTCAAATAGTCAGAAGTTTCTTTTGGATAAGTAACAAAAGGGGAGTCTTGACTAAATGATTTTGAGACAAATATGCAAACAAGGTAAACAAAGGTAAAAGTTTTATGCATATTCATGATCATGAACCCAGTTCGATGTGGGGACAGTATTCAAAGAAAATTTATACCTACTTTGATGGTTTTGTTTTTTCTTTTGTTTTAACTCCCCACGCTTGTTCGACCATTTTAAATCCACCTGGGTCATATTTTTTAAGTTCTTTTCTATTGTGTGGAAACCAATCATTATGACCAAAATATGCCTCCGTCGCTTCAGCAAAGTATTCAGCTTTATTTGAAGCGGCATATGCTTTGACTAGCTTTTCTTTATCCTTTCTATCAGGTACTTTGAGGTATAGGCCCCTTGCCATGGCTTTGGTAAATGACTTGGTAATATTGGGGTCATCATAGCCTAAGTGAACGATATGATAGGCATGTGCTAACTCATGAAGCATGGTCATTGGCCCCCACTCAAATATCTTGTGTTCAACTAGCGCTGCCTCTGGGTTAATTACATGTACGCCAGGAGCCATGTGAGGATTTAATCCATGATCTCTAAGCCAATTTTCGTCATGGTGAAAAGGGATAACCCCACGTTCATTTTCTCTCAAAGGATAGGTGGGCTCATTACTTACCCAAATCGGTATGGTTTTTAGAAATTCAAGAGATTCCTTGGGTACCACATTAATAAATCTCTTTATGCTATCAGTGACTTCCTTTTTTATGATTTTGTCTAAGTCTTTTTGTTTAGAAACTGATTCTTCAACATAGAGCTTCCAGCCAAGCACATTACTCAGATCGTATTTCCAAGTTTTATCCTTATCTTTGAAAGACACGATCTCCGCTAAAGCCAAATTGCTTGTAATCAATAAAGCAATAACTAAAAGATTTGGTACTAGAATTCTTTTCATTAATAACTGGGATAGTTTAAGCATGAGGGAATTTAGGTCCAATGCGCCTAGCTACTTCTTCTAAAGTGGTTGCACCTTCGTGTACTTTTTTGAGCGCGTCCTCAACTAACGGGGTAAAGCCGTGCTTGTTCGCTAATTCTCTAATTTCACTTGTTGGGGATCCTTCTCCAATTGCGATTGAAATCTCGTTATTTGGGAAAAAGAGTTCGTAAATACCCATTAGTCCATCAAATCCGGTACCATTACATACTTCACAACCCTTTCCATAGTAATATTTCGTTTTAACGGGTTTTTCATAAAAAAGACTCATAAGTTCATCATCGGGTGTATTTTCCTCTTTGCAATCGTTACATATTTTTCTTATCAGTCGTTGCCCGATTGCCCCAAGAAGATTGCTCGAGATATAGTCATCAGTAATACCTAAATTTCTCAATCGCGTTATGGTTCCGATTGCGCTACGAGTATGCAAGCTGCTCAAAACGAGATGCCCTGTTGTTGAGGCCTTAATGGCAATTTCTGCAGTTTCGTTGTCTCTTATTTCACCAACTAGAATCGCGTCAGGGTTTTGTCGAAGAAAGGTTCTTACGTAATCAGCAAAATCCATAAACTCATTCGTGCTTTTCTGATTAACCTTGGGTAATTCTCGCTCAACTGGGTCCTCAGCGGTCATTACCTTGAGGTTTTTATTTACCAAGGTTTGGACTGAAGCATAGAGAGTGGAAGTCTTGCCTGATCCAGTTGGTCCGGTAGTTAAAAGTAGTCCATTGGGATAACTCACCATGCGTGAATAAGATTTTAAAATGCTGGGGGACATTCCTAATCCATCTAATTCAAGAATGACTCTTTTCGGGTCGATGACACGGATAACTACCTCTTGTCCGTAACTTCCTGGTATGATTGATACTCTAAAGTCGACCTTTCTCGTTTTTCCATCTTCCTCATAATTGGCGGAAAATCTACCGTCCTGAGATCTTTTTCTTTCTAAATGATCAAGATCACAAATGATTTTAATGCATGCGATTACTCTTTCAATATTAGTCGGTGAAAGGGAAGTGGTAATCTGGTGTAAAACGCTGTCGATTCTTAATCTTAAATCTGCGTCTTTATGGTAACTTTCAATATGAATGTCGCTCGCTTTTTTTTGCAGTGCGATGCTTAAGATGTCTTGAAGGATAAGGTTAGGTTTGCGATCTTTAGAAAAATCAATTATTGAGGAGCTGCTTAATGACAAGGTATCCAGTGATTCATCTGCAATCTTGGTTTCATGAATTATGGAGATAGCCTTTTCAATTTCATAGGCATTCAGTTGTATTGGATTTAGTGGTTTTCCTAATTTCTCTTTCGCTTCTTTAAGAAGTTCTTTGTCATCAGTGTTTAGAACTCCAACTCTTATCTTGTCGAGGTCTTCAATTGCTGGATCATCTAGCAAGACAATGTGATTTGATGTGCAGAAATCTAAATCCAAATAGGCAGCTAATTCCGGATTGATATTAAAGAGTGATAATTCACTAAAGTTTTCCTCTATCGAGTTTTTATTATCCATATTTCAATAAAATATAATTTCAAATGTCTAGCAAAGTTCTATCCCATAAGTCACTCCGATGACTATTATAATTTTCAAAAACTTTTATAAAAGATATCTTCTAATATAAATGTTAGGAATAAACTTCTATTGGGCATACATCAATAGAGTTTCGGCCTGATTTTTTGAAAGGTCTTGGCATTGGTTGAGCAATTCCGTTGTTATCAATCGTTCGGCAGTAAAGATTGTATTTCCCCTTTTTTATATTGTTTAGAGATGCGGCCCAGTGACTGATTGTATATCTCATTGGCCAATGTTTCGGTATGCCGTCTTTGTCAAAGAATCGCACCCCTTGAGGAAGCTTTCCTGAGGATAATTCACCTCCCCATTTTTTTGGAGGAGGAAGAATGGAGGCCTCCTTCCAGGGAGCTTTAGTGAAATAGGGATCTTCCTTAGGCCACTTATTATCGACCGGGCTAATCCAAACCTGAACTTTGCTTAGTCCGCTGACTCCTACCTGAGCCATTCCTGTTATGGGAATGGGTTGACCAGATTTTATTCTTGTTGGTGTCTCCACGAAGAGGCTCATCGATTTAATCCAACTGTCGATATCATTATTGCCATCAGCATAGGTGTCGTTAGCTGCAGGCTCATTTCTTAAAACTACAGATTTTAACCATTTAACTGATTTGAAACCATATGCTTCAGGGACAATCATTCTAACAGGGCCTCCGCGTTCTCCAGACAGCCATTGGTTGTTGAGCTTGTAACATAGTATGACTGGATGATCGCCTGGTGGATCTTCTAAAACACGACCAATAGGCAATGAGCTTCGAAACATTTGTTTCGGGTCATTGTTGTGATGACCATAATAAAAAACCCTCCTTATATTTTCTTTTGGTTTTGCTAGCCATATAACGTCTCTAAGTGGAACACCTTCCCAAAGTCCCATTCCTAATGGTGTTGATAAATTATTACAAGTCATCACTTTCATGAACTTTACAGATTTATTTTCTGCTAAGCTCATTAAGGTCTTAAAATCCAAAGCGTTATTATTTGCTCTTGATAGGAGGTTTTCGATTTCGCTGTTGCTTTCTGGATCAGGAACAACGTTAAGCTTCCATGTCTCTCTTTCCATACCAATTTCTAAACGCTTTTCACGAGGTGATTTGTATGGCAGAGGATTCCCTCTTTCTATTGTTTCAAATTCATCTGCAGGCGTCAGGTATTCTGTTTCTTCAATTTGATCTTCATTAGGATTCCAAGTTACTTCATTGTCATCTAACCTCGTTGAATTGAAGATGAATGGGCTAGTTATTCCCAATTTCCTAAAGTATCGCCGTGTTAGTTGGCGGTGTTGTTCATAGAGCTCAGTAGATATAGAAAATTTTTTCATCGATATCTTTAAAAGGAATTGTCTATGATCCAATTTTTTTGGTTTCAATGTAAACTAAATCTCTATTTGAGATTGTTAAATTATTGCTATTAGGGTTTTAATGGATGTTTATTTTACTCTGTAATGAATGACAAAAATAAGATTGGCATTATTGGTTTAGGTTTAGTCGGCACCGCAATTAGTTATAGGCTAATTGATTCTGGATTTGATGTGGTTGGTTATGACATTAATAACAAATTTCCGGAATCTGTTGGAAATTGCTCAAGTTCAGCTGANGTGATTTCCAATTGTGAGAGNGTCATTTTTTGTCTGCCAACAANTGAAGTGCTAATGANTGTTATATCGGATTGCCGNGATCATTTTAGAGNAGGNCAAATTTTAATCGATACTGGAACAGGATCGCCTGAAGAGGTGAATAGAGTTTACGAGAAGCTCAAAGCATTAGAGGTGTTTTTTCTTGAGGCAACGATTGCAGGATCGAGTGAGTTGCTAAAAAACAAAAAGGCTCAATTTTTTCTTTCTGGTGATAAAGAGGTTATTGATAATCAAGTCGATATCATTGATTCGCTTNCAGAGAAGAGTTTTTATCTTGGTGCATCAGGAATGGCTTCCAAATTTAAGCTCGTTCATAACTTAATCTTAGGGCTTAACCGTGCAGTTTTGGCAGAAGGTTTGCAGTTTGCTGAATCGTATGGGTTTGATTCTGAGCATGTCCTTTCAATCTTAAAACAAACACCCGCATATTCTGTGGTCATGGATGCTAAAGGGGACCGAATGGTTAAGCGTAATTATTCATCTCCTCAGGCTCGTCTAAATCAACATCTTAAGGATGTTAAATTAATTATATCGGAATCAGAAAAATCTAAATCAATAATCCCCTTGTCTAGCCTCCATGAAGCTCTTCTTGAATCTGTTCTAGATAAAGGTCTTGGGGGGGGAGATAATAGCGCCATCATGGAGGCGTTTAATAGGGATGCTTAATCTATAGTTGTTATGCACTATATCGATATTGGAGTGATTGTGGTCTATCTCTTAGGGGTTACGTTTCTCGGTATTAAAATAGGAAAGAGGATTAAAGCTTCGGCTGATTTTTTTATGCCAAGACGCTTTGGTAAGGGAATGATGATGATGCATGCGTTTGGTACAGGAACGGCATCTGATCAAGCCGTGGTGGTTTCATCGGCATCATTTAAAAACGGTCTTTCAGGTATTTGGTTTCAATGGCTATGGTTATTTTGTACGCCGTTTTATTGGTTGATTGCTCCAATTTTTAGAAGGTTAAGAGCCATTACTACAGCAGATGTTTATGCATTAAGATTTGGCTCCAGTGTTGCTGTTCTTTTTTCAATTATTGGAGTTATAGGACTGTCCTTAAAGATTGGATTAATGCTCAAGGGGGCCGGAGCACTAATTGATGCGGGAACGGCTGGTGCCATTTCGACGGATTTAGCCATACCTATTGTGGCAGTTTTATTTGTTATCTATGGTGCCGCTGGAGGAATGAGTGCTGCCATCATTACTGATTATATTCAAGGAGTACTCACCATTATATTTTCATTTATACTCTTACCCTTTGTGCTGAATGCCGTAGGGGGAATCGATGGTGTCAGGGAGATTGTTAATGACCCATCCAAAATGTCAATGGTTGCACCTGAGAAAATTGGTGTTTTTTTTATTTTTGCCTTTGGCATTAATAGTCTCTTCTTAATTGTCTCTCAGCCATTTATTATGGGAGTTTGCTCAGCCGGTAAAACAGAGATGGATGGAAGGTTTGGTTTTGTTGCGGGGAATTTAATTAAACGAGTTTGTACTGCTGCCTGGGCGGTTACCGGTCTCGCTGCGCTTGCCTATTTTATTAAGGGAGGAATTGATATCGATTCAATCGATCCAGATCGTATTTATGGTCAGATTGCTAAAGAGTTTTTGCCATCCATCATGCCAGGTTTGTTGGGCTTGTTTATTGCTGCATTATTAGCTGGTGTGATGAGCTCTTGTGATTCATTTATGATTTCCTCGTCAGCGTTATTTACCGAAAACCTTTATCGGCCAATAGTTAAGGAAAAAAGTAAATCTCATTATTTAAAGGTTGCTCGTATTGCTTCGATTTTCATCGTATGCATTGGATTGTTATTTGCCTATAGTATGGATGGAGTGGTCAGCGGACTTAAGTCCTGGCTTAAGTTTGGTGCTCCTTTAGGGATTGGGTTTTGGCTTGGCCTCTTTTGGCGGAGATTTAACTCAGCAGGGGTTTGGGTTAGTACGCTAACGGCTTATTTCTGTTGGTGGATGACGACAAAGCCTTTTTTTATATCCTTCTTAAAGTCATTTTCTCAAAGTGAGGATTGGGGAATTTTAAGATCTGCAAAAGGAAATGATGTTATTTATGAGCCTTGGCAAATTGTGTTTTATCTTAGTGTTGCTATAGTTGCTGGTGTTTTAGCTAGTCTTTTAACGGCTAAGCCTAACAAGGATAAGGTTAAGTTGTTTCACGATTTAATAGGAACACCAGTGCAACCAGAAGAGATAATAAAAAAACCCTGTACTTTGCCAATAGGAGTGGTCCCTGAATTCAGAAAGAAATGGTTCAAAAATACAAATTTTGAAATTTGTGCGCCATCAAAAGTTTCCTATGTAGGTTTCGGTCTATCTTGGCTGGCTGTGGGAATTATGATAATGGTTTTTAAAGCAATTATTGGTAATTGAAAAAAATTCAGGTTCAAGATACTTTGACAAGATTTTTGAAAACCTCCACGAAAACAAAAATTATTCCAAAGTACCTTAACCTGAATTTAAGGATATCTAATAATATCAAAGCCAGCTTAATAGAA
>NYVP01000165.1 GCA_002684575.1 Verrucomicrobiales bacterium | reverse complement strand
CTAAATAAATGCTAAAACTAAATTTACCCTTTATTAGTGAACACTAATGTGTTATGGTTTTGTAAATTAGTGAACACTTATGTGTTATGCAATAAAGCTTATACATTATGAATTTGAATAAATTAACATTAAAAATGCAGGAAGCCTTAACGACTTCACAGGATAATGCTTCTTCTTTGGGGTCTGCCGAAATTCATCCTTTGCATCTATTTAGTTCAGTCATTAGCCAATCTGACGGTTTAGCAAAACCTCTTCTTCAGAGTGTGTGTGAGAATATTCAAGAACTGGAAGATTCAGTCAATAAAGCTATCAACAACCTTCCAAAAGTATCTGGCTCTGAGGCCATACCTACAATTAGTTCGGATTTAGCAAAGATTTTGAAAGAAGCTGACGCTGAAAAAGCTAAAATGGGGGACGAATATCTTAGTATAGAGCATGTTATGCTGGCCTTCTGTAGTCAGAATGGTCTTGTTAAGACCATTCTTAATCAGTCTGGTATTGATTATGATAAGCTCTTAGTGGGTTTAAGNGAGGTTCGAGGATCCCAAAAAGTCGATACTCCTGATCCTGAATCGAAATATCAAGCATTGGAAAAATATGGACAGGATTTAACAAGACTTGCNACAAAAGGAAAAATCGATCCTGTTATTGGAAGGAATGATGAGATTAGGAGGATTATGCAAGTTTTATCGAGAAGAACTAAAAATAATCCTGTTCTTATTGGTGAACCTGGTACAGGTAAAACNGCTATAGTTGAGGGGCTTGCAAAGAGGATTGTTTCTGGGGATGTGCCAGATTCGTTGAAAAATAAGAGATTAATAGCAATGGACTTGGGNGGNATGTTAGCGGGGGCTAAATATCGAGGTGAGTTCGAGGAAAGGCTAAAAGCATTCTTAAAGGAGGTGACTGAATCCGACGGAGAAGTTATTTTATTTATTGATGAACTTCACACTATTGTTGGTGCTGGAGCATCAGANGGGGCGGTTGATGCTTCTAATCTTCTTAAGCCTCAGTTGGCGAGAGGAGAATTGCGAACTATAGGGGCAACTACCTTGGAAGAGTATAGAAAACATATTGAGAAAGATGCTGCATTGGAGAGAAGGTTTCAGCCTGTGAGAATTAATGAGCCCAGTGTAGATGACACAATTGCAATACTCAGAGGGCTAAAAGAAAAATATGAGGTCCATCATGGAGTTAGAGTAAAAGACTCCGCTATAATNTCAGCAGTAGAGCTTTCTGATAGGTATATNACTAACCGGTTTTTACCCGATAAGGCTGTAGACTTAGTTGATGAAGCTGCGTCGCGATTAAAAATCGAATTGGACTCAATGCCAACAGAGATTGATGAACTTGAGAGGGCAATTAATCAATTGGAGATGGAGNGACAGGCTCTTGAGAAGGAAAGGGATAAAGACAGTAAAGAGAGGATCAAAGTAATTGAGGATGAGATGGCAGATCTGAAAGAGAAAGCTTCAACTTTAAGGACACAGTGGATGAATGAGAAGAANGTTATTGATGAATCTAGTGCTCTTCAGGTTGAGATTGAAGAATTAAAGAATGAACTTGATAGGGCTCAGAGGNTGGGGGACTTGTCNAAGGCAAGTGANATTCAGTATGGAATTCTCCCTGNAGCTGAAACAAAATTGGAAGAGCTGGCAATAGATTTAAATCAATTACAAAACCAAGGATTAAAATTACTTAAGGAGGAAATTACAGATGATGATATAGCTTCGGTTGTAGCTGCATGGACTGGAATTCCTGTTAATCGACTTCAGGAGGAGGAAAAAGATAAGCTTGTTAGAATGGAAGAAAGGCTTGCAGAGAGAGTGGTAGGGCAATCTAGTCCGATCAAGGCTGTGTCTAATGCGGTTCGAAGAGGTAGGGCTGGGCTTAGTGATGAAAATAAACCTATTGGTTCGTTTTTATTTTTAGGTCCTACTGGAGTTGGTAAAACTGAACTTAGNAAGGCATTGGCCGAATTTTTATTTGATGATGAAAATGCAATGACTCGAATAGATATGAGCGAGTATATGGAAAAGCACAGTGTAGCGAGGCTCATAGGAGCCCCTCCAGGCTATGTTGGTTATGAGGAAGGGGGGCAATTGAGTGAAGTTGTCCGCAGGAAACCATATTCTGTTGTTCTTCTTGATGAGGTTGAAAAGGCTCATCCCGATATTTTCAATGTACTCCTTCAAGTATTGGATGATGGAAGGATTACAGATGGTCAGGGTAGAACTGTTGATTTTCGAAACACTGTTCTTATAATGACAAGTAATCTAGGCAGTGCTGAAATTTTAGATGAACAAAATCCAGAGCAAAGAGAGGCAAAGGTAAAAGNGGTTNTAGGTAATTATTTTCGTCCTGAGTTTATAAACCGTATCGATGAAAAAATTATTTTTGATCGNCTTGGTGAAGACGATATTTCTAAAATCATAGAATTGCAGTTATCATTAATTGATAAGAGGTTAGATAAACAGGGTTTAAAGATCAAAATTAGTCCTGAGGTAATTGAATTCATATCCGCTGAAGGGTATGACCCGATCTATGGAGCGAGGCCATTGAAGAGGGCCATTCAAAGGCATCTTTTAGANCCNTTGAGTATGANTCTACTCAATGGNGAATTTGAGTCNGGAGATACCATTAACGTTTCNCTTNATTCAGGAAACTTGAAGTTTGATAAAAGCTCCCAAAATGGAGGAATAAANAATAGCAAATAAANCAAAGAAGTCTTTTCGTTTGGATTTGCTTGTTTTATTAATCAATTAGTTATGAAAAATCAAAGGCCTTATATTATTGCAGAAAATAATTGGCGAGATATTAGTTCTGAGAATTTTGACTTAGCCGTACTTCCATGGGGAGCAACTGAAGCTCATAATTATCATTTACCGTATGCAACTGATAATATTCAGTTAGAAGCTATAGCAATTGAATCGGCTAGNAGGGCTTGGTCCCAAGGTTCAAAAGTTGCTGTTCTGCCTTGNGTTCCTTTCGGGGTAAATACTGGGCAGCTAGATATACCATTTTGTATTAATATTAATCCTTCAACTCAAGCGGCTATTCTTATGGATATAATACATTCGTTAGAAACCCAAGGAATTAAAAAGGTGGTGATTTTGAATGGTCATGGAGGTAATAATTTTCGACAACAGCTCAGAGAGTTACAGGCTAAATTTGGATCTGTTTTCTTATCAACAGTGGATTGGTTCAAAATAATTGACCCGAAGACTATTTTTGATAATCCAGGAGATCATGCTGATGAAGTTGAAACTAGCTTAATGATGCACATAGCTCCTGAGCTTGTGGGTGATTTACAAACAACNGGAGATGGATCCANTAATCCATCTCGAATTGCGGCGATNAGAGATGGTTGGGCTTGGGCTCAAAGGGATTGGCTGAAGGCAACAAATGATACGGGATCAGGGGATCCATCAATGGCCTCTGCAGAGAAAGGTGAGAAGCTTCTTAATGAATTATCTGATAAGCTTGCCTCTTTTTATGTTGATTTGGCNAATGCCGACATAAATGACCTCTATCAAAAGAATTAAGAAATTCTTATAATTGAATTTTTTTACCGTCCTTCTTTGCTGGAGGTATAGGTTCAATTTTTTTGCCTGGTTTTAGTTGTGGAACCTTTAGACCAGGACTTCCAAAATTAAAGCCCTCAAAGCTTAAGCCAGATCCCTTAAATTTATTCAGTTGAGTTTTGGCTCTNTCTGGAATCTTATCTTTCTCTTCGTCAGTATTGGCTGGGCCTTCAAAGGTTACCTTTCCGTTGAGATCTTTTGTGATAACAGTGGTCTTTCCATCAACTTTGCGTATTTCTATACTTCCTTCGTCATCATTAAACATCATTGTTTGACTGCTTGATCCAAACATTTGTGCTCTACCTGGTAAATTATCAAAGCCCTCAAGATTGAACATTCCTTGAAGGTTTTTCCTCATCTGTTCCTGCATTTTCTGTATNTGATCTTGAATGTTTTGATCATTTCCAAAGGGAAGAATATCAAAATTAATTCCGCCGAGGTCTCCGAAATCAATTTGGTTTCCAAATAGTTGATTGTCATTTTCTTCGACGTTTTTTAGATGATTTGGGCGTTCTTTAAATTTTACAGATACNGTTTTCTTTTTACCTCTTTGAATAANNGCCAGTTCGACACTTTCATCAGCNTTATAGGAACTAATANGTTCACTAAGATTTGAAGGTGACTTAATTTGGGTTCCATTAATTTCGAAAATGATATCGTGTTTTTTTAGCTCCGCTTTTTCTGCAGGACTGTCCGGAACAATGAGCTTTATGGCGGCACCAGTTCCCTCAGGAAGATCAAGTTGAGTTGCAACGATTGGGTCAACTTTTGAGGTNACTATTCCTAGCCANGCCGGTTTNCTATTCTCCTCTGCAGAGGAAAAAAATAGGCAACTAAAGAAAATGTAAGATGTTACTAAAGTTATAATTCTCATATTCACTGTTTTAGTTTTCATGTTATTAATTAAGAACCTTTATTTTGATTAATCTGTTTTTATTGGGACATAAAAGAGCCTTTGGCTCGGCACTTTCATTTCGATTAGTGCCCCGTCATTTTTATTTTTCCAAATGAACGAATCTGAAAATTGGTATCTTATTCCTTGATAGGGGATTTTGTCTTCAGAAATAAAGATGTTATCTTCTACGACTCCTTCGAAAATGTTTTCAGTTTGAATGGGAATAAATTTATCGGCTTCACCATTCTCGGGTTGCCCTATAATAGGAGTTGAAGCACTATTAATGTCTTGCCGATTGGAGTCATTAAGAAAGGCAAAGAGGCTACCTATTGCAGCGATTACTATTGCCGCAGCAGTGGCAATTCTCTGATGATGCGGAAACTTGATTGTTTTATTTTCCTTANTTAGAGATTCAAGTTGGACCAATTTTTCTGTAAATATTAATTCAAATTGACGTTTAAACTCTGTATCCAAACCAGAAGGTTTTTGCTGTTTTAGCAGGCTTTCTATTTCTTTTAGTTTCTTGTCCATGACTTGGATATAGTTAATAGCGTTCTTCAGTCAGTATTTGGTTTAAGAATTTTCCTTAATGCTTCTAGTCCGTATCTATATCTTGAGGCGGCGGTATTTGCTGGTATGTCTAGAGTCTTAGAAATCTCAAGGAATGTTAATTCTCCCCATATTTTTAGGGTGATTATTTCTCTGTATTTCGGAGAAATCTTCTTTAAGGCGAATTCAATTTCATTAGCGCGTTCCTTATCAATGAGTCTATCCGCTTCAAACCAAGCGGCAACTTGATCTGAATCTTGAACTAATTGCTCAGAATTTTGTTCTCTCTTTAATCTACGTCCAGTTTTGCGGGCAAAATCTATGGCGGTATTTCTTACTGCAGTGAATGCTAACGGGATAGGAGGAGGGTGTAAGATTCCATCATCTTTTGATGAGTATGATTTCCAGAGCCTAAGAATTGATTCCTGTAGAACATCTTTAGCATCTTGCTCGCTATTTGTTTTTCCTCTGGCAAATAGAAGCAATCTGTTTCCATT
>NYVP01000164.1 GCA_002684575.1 Verrucomicrobiales bacterium | reverse complement strand
CTAGGTGATGATTTTTCAAGATTATACTTTCGAGCCATTAGCTCATGCAGGGATTATTGGCTATCGATAGATTGTGCATGCTTTTTGAACGACTTCAACTCTTGCCTGATCACTGGGAGCAATAAATAAACTCCGATCAGGTTTGGTACACACATCATGAAGAGAGTTGCATCACAGAAGTCTAAGACGTTACCAAGGTTTGATGAAGCTCCAACGACTGCGAATAAACAAAAAATTGTCTTGTAGGTGTTAGAGACATATTTTGATGGTCCAAATAAATAACTGATGGCTTGTTCTCCATAATAAGACCATGTGATCATTGTAGAGAATGCAAATAAAAATACTGCAACCATCAATATGTATTTGAACCAAGGTAAAACAGTTGAAAACGCCTCAGACGTCAACAATATACCTCCTCCAGTCCCTGTAGTTTGACCTATTTCGTAGACTCCAGTCGATACAATAACCAATGCCGTCATCGTGCAAACAATGATAGTATCAACAAATGGTTCAAGTATGGCCACAATGCCCTCACTCGCAGGTTTTGAGGTTTTTACTGCAGCGTGGGCAACTGGTGCCGAACCTAGCCCCGCTTCGTTAGAGAAGGTTGCTCTTCTCATGCCCTGAATAAATACACCGATTATACCGCCGACCATTGCTGACTGAGGATTGAAAGCCTCTGAAAAAATAGTGCCGATTGCTGCTGGAATTTTACCTAAGTTAAAGGCAAGAACAATAAAACCTCCAAGTANATANATNATNCACATNGAAGGNACNANTTTTGANGTGACNGANGCNACNCGTTTNATNCCCCCNATAATNACNNCNCCNACCAANANNGCCATNATNANNCCAAANATCCATTTNCCATCATCAGANTCATTGTTGAGNACAACATCNTANATGAGAGCNCAACTNTGNTTNGCTTGATACATGTTGCCNGCNCCAAAAGCGCCAAATATAAANGTAATGGCAGCAAGNACTGCGAGAATTTTCCCAAGTCCCTCTAAACCTTTTTCCTTAAGACCATCTCTTAAATAGTACATCGGCCCACCTCGAACCGTTCCATCACTATCAATTTTTCTATATTTAACACCTANTGTGCATTCCGCAAATTTAGTGGACATGCTAAAAAATCCTATAAGTATCATCCAGAATACAGCTCCTGCACCACCCATGCTAATGGCAACGGCGACACCTCCAATGTTGCCCAAGCCTACCGTTCCAGAGAGCGCTGACGCAAGGGCTTGGAAGTGAGTAATTTGACCAGGATCATCGGCGTTGCTGTATTTACCCATGACGGTTTTAATAGCCAACGGAAAGCTTCTTATATTTATAAACTTAAAATATAATGTAAGAATGATTGCTGCGATTCCGAGCCATAAAATGACCCAAGGTATTCCCTGATCACCGATAGGAACCGGGCTGAACATCATTTTACCGGTAAATTCTGCAGCGGGCTTAAAAGCATCATTTATTTTTTGATCGATTCCTGAATTTTCCTCTCCAAATAATGGTGTTATTTGAGTGAAACAAATGTTAAGACAGATAAGGATTAAACTTTGCCTAAAAAAAGAACTAATGTGCATAAAAATACGTAAATTATAGTGGATATAATGGTGTAGTATCGTATCTGTGTCTAGCTAATCTAAAGTTACCTTAAATAATTTGAAATGATGACCAACTAACCACTGACATCTTTGCAAAGTGAGAAATAATACACTATCGAAACTTTGTAGTTAAAATGAATATTGCCGCTAATTCATTTATNAATTCATTCAGATCTTTCATTGTTAAGAAGATTTCATCCAATAGTTTTATAAAATTTTACAAGTCTTCTATAGGCAAAAAAGTCATCGTTGCNGTAACTGGATTAGCCCTTATTGGTTTTCTTCTGGGGCATATGATTGGAAATTTAAAAATTTTCGCAGGGGCTGAAAAAATAAATTCCTATGCGGCCTGGCTTCATTCTATGCCTCTAGTTTTATGGGGAGCTAGGATCGGTTTACTNGCTTGTTTTTTTGGACATATATTCACAACTGTCATGCTCGTAATNCAAAACAAGCGTTCTAAGGGAAGTCGTTATGTATTTGAGCATACAAACAAAGCTTCGAGGGCATCACGAACAATGGTNTGGAGCGGTATTATAATAATTTGTTTCGTAATTTATCATATACTTCACTACACGGTAAGGTTTGCAAATGACTATAATTCAACCTCTTACATTGACATTAATGGGAATCACGATGTCTACAAAATGCTAATCCATGGATTTAGCTGGTGGCCAGCTAGCTTGTTTTANATTTTTTCAATGGCTCTNTTGTGCTGGCATCTCAGTCATGGTTTTGCCAGTGTGTTTCAAACCCTCGGTCTAAGAACCGATAAAACTTGGGGAATAATTAAAGCTACGGGCTACGCTTATTCGTTAATTATATTTGTGGGAAATTGCTCAATACCTGTTAGTATATTAGCAGGGTGGCTTACATAAAAAATAAATGAACCATAACTCGCCAGATTCATTATCTTCAGACCAGTCAGTAACCAACGTAGCTCTCAAAGAGCTTAAAAAAACCAGTCGCAGCAATCAAACNACTCCAGCNTCNAAAATACCNTCGGGTCCGATTGACTCAAAGTGGACCAAGCACAAGATGGACTCTGCGCTGATCAATCCAGCAAATAGAAGAAAATTTACTGTTATTGTGGTTGGTTCTGGGCTAGCGGGAGGAGCTGCAGCCGCTACACTTGGCGAACTGGGTTATAATGTTAAATGCTTTTGTTATCAAGACAGCCCTAGAAGGGCTCACTCTATAGCTGCTCAAGGTGGAATAAACGCTGCCAAAAATTATCAAAATGACGGAGACAGTATCTACCGTTTGTTTTATGACACCGTTAAAGGTGGTGATTTTCGTTCTCGCGAGGCCAATGTTTACAGACTAGCAGAGGTCAGCACTAACATTATTGATCAATGTGTGGCACAGGGAGTCCCCTTCGCCCGAGAATATGGTGGGCTTCTTGACAACCGATCTTTTGGTGGTGCCCAAGTCAAAAGAACTTTCTACGCAAGGGGACAGACTGGACAACAACTACTTTTAGGAGCTTACCAAGCCCTTCAAAAAGAAATTAACAATGGTGGTGTAGAGATGCATTCACGCACAGAAATGTTGGATGTTGTTCTGGTTAACGGTCATGCAAAGGGCATCATCACTAGGCACATGGTGACTGGTAAAATAGAATCGCATGCCGCTGATTGTGTTGTTTTGGCTACTGGCGGTTATGGAAATGTATTTTTCTTATCAACTAATGCCAAAGGATGTAACGTAATGGCGGCATACAGGGCACACAAAAAAGGAGCTTATTTTTCTAACCCATGTTACACACAGATTCACCCTACATGCATTCCTGTGAGTGGTGACTATCAATCAAAACTGACACTCATGTCAGAATCGCTCCGAAACGATGGTAGGATTTGGGTTCCAAAAAATCCCGAGGATACCAGCAAACGTGCCTCTGACATTCCCGAAGAGGATCGAGACTATTACCTTGAAAGAAAGTATCCCTCATTCGGCAATCTGGCTCCCAGAGACATTTCATCCAGATCTGCAAAAGAGGCCTGTGACGCGGGACTTGGTATTGGAAATAGCGGTCTTGGTGTTTACCTAGATTTTGCGGATTCCATCAAACAATTTGGTAAAAAAACAATTTCTGCCAGGTATGGCAATCTGTTCCAGATGTATGAAAAAATCACTGGCGAAGACCCTTACTCTCAACCTATGCGAATATACCCTGCCGTACACTACACGATGGGTGGTTTATGGGTTGACTATAACCTGATGAGCAATATTCCTGGACTACATGTTTTAGGGGAAGCTAATTTTTCTGATCATGGTGCGAACAGACTAGGCGCGTCTGCTCTCATGCAAGGTTTGGCCGATGGATATTTTGTGATACCTGCCACAATATCTAACTACCTTGTCAACGAATCTCCTGGAACAATATCCACCGAAAGGCCCGAGTTTAAAGAGGCTGAGGAAAATGTTCGATCTAGAATCTCGAAACTCTTAAATGTTAATGGAAAAAGAAGTGTTGATTCATTTCACAGGGAACTTGGTCTCTTGGTTTGGGACAAGTGTGGAATGGCTAGAAATGAAAAGGGATTAATTGATGCATTGGTGAAAATTCCTGAAATACGTGAAGAATTTTGGGACAACGTGCGTGTTCCAGGTGATTCTGGAAACATTAACCAAGAATTAGAAAAAGCAGGAAGGGTTGCTGATTTCATGGAGTTTGCCGAGCTATTGTGTCACGACGCTTTGCACAGAAACGAGAGTTGTGGAGGTCACTTTAGAGAAGAGTATCAGTTCACTAAAGACGACCCAGAAGTGGCATCAGGATATACTAATGAAGGTGAGGCTAAAAGAAGAGACGATGAGTTCGCTTACGTTGCCGCATGGGAGAGAAATGAGAAAGGAAATTTAAATTTGAGGAAGGAAATGTTGGAGTTTGAGAATGTCAAATTAGCAACAAGAAGCTACAAGTAACAAAGAATGAACTTAACTTTAAAAGTTTGGCGACAAAAAGACAAAGACTCTCGAGGCGAGATAGAAACTCATGATGTTAGTGGCATCCCTGAAGAGGCTTCTTTTCTTGAAATGCTAGACATTGTTAATAATCAAATAATCGAAGGAGGCGGTGATCCTATAGCATTCGATCATGATTGTAGGGAGGGAATTTGTGGAATGTGTTCACTTACAATCAACGGGATTCCTCATGGCAAAGATCATGGAATTACAACATGCCAACTTCACATGAGAAAATTTTCCGATGGCGATACAATTTATATTGAGCCTTTCAGGGCAAAACCATTTCCAATATTAAGAGACCTGATGGTTGATAGATCATCATTTGATCGAATTATAGAATCGGGTGGATATGTTTCAGTAAGAACAGGCTCGGCAGTCGACGCCAATGCTATCCCTGTCGAAAAGAAAAATGCCGATACGGCTTTCGATGCGGCAACTTGTATTGGTTGTGGGGCTTGTGTTGCATCATGCAAAAATGGAAGTGCGATGCTCTTTGTATCAGCCAAAGTAAAACATCTCAATTCCCTTCCTCAAGGAGAACCAGAGAAAACTAGACGTGTTTTAAACATGGTTAATCAAATGGATAATGAAGGTTTTGGCAACTGCACCAACCACTTCGAATGCGAAGCCGTTTGTCCTAAATCGATTAAATCACAGTTTATATCTGATCTAAATCGTCAGTATGGTTTAGCGGTTGCTAAAGAAGCCATAACCTAATACCGATAGGTCCAAGCTATTCCGGGATATTTTAATCCCCAATATACAAAGCTTGCTGTGTGATTTCCTAATTGTCGTGAAAGTGTAAAGTGTTCATTAGCACCGCTGTAAGATAGCATTGTTGACCAAACACCCCTTCTGATGTGCAATCCACCGACTGGTCGCAAATCACTTAATTCCTCAATAAATGCTAAACCTAAGTAAGGTGAGAAATTGAAATCACCAATTTTTCCCAATGACTTGCTAATCGTACCATAATAGGATTGGCTCTGAACATCATTAAACTCGTCATTGGATGTGCCAAGTATAACAGAGGGCTGCCATCCGCTATTTTCGGAAACAATTCTGTAATTAGCCGCTAATGCAAAATCATCCACTAATGGTCTATAATCTAAGCCTGCTGTAAAGCCATCTATAAATTCGTATCGCAGGCTAGAGAAAATTTGACCTGAATCATTTTTTTCAGGGATCCAGCGAAAATTCAAAATTGCTCCAATGTTTTTATCGGGGAAAAAGAAAATTTTAGGAGTTTTAAAAAATAATGATTCCTCGTTCTTAGGATTGTACTCTGTTGAGCCACGAACCGTGCCTCCTTCGCCTGGTCACAATACTCAGCTAGGGACTTCAGATGTGATTTGAGAATATACAAAACTACTTATTGATAAAAACAGTATAAAGAAAAGGAGTTTCATTATATAATTTTAATGTTCATCTATAATTAAAGCAAGAAGAGTTCTTGATATATTAAAACCTAATATTAATGGTTAAATATGAGTGACAATACAAAATCATTACCAAAGGATTTAGAGTTAACTGATAAGTGGGATACATCCGCCTTACGGGCTTTGGTTGACGATCGTTGTCACAAAGGAAGAAAACCTTCACATCTTTTTCTTGGAATTAATGAGAGCGAATTATTGAGAGAACATTTAGGTCAAGCATTTGGAAGTGATTCTGTATCGACATTCAATGATCTTTACTACATGGGCATGCTAGTCGTTGAGCTTCAAACCGATAGCTGTGTGAGGGTTGCTGGGGAAAAGTTTATGGATAAACTTGAAAGATCTGGATTTAATTTAAAAGATTGGAAAGATGATGACTTTTCAGAATGGGAACTACATTTTGATTAGTCCTTTCTAAAACAATTCAAGTTGATCTATTTCGTTAACTCTATCTGAGTGGAAACGTATACCCGCTCCAATTAGTCTGACGGGTTTCCCCTTCCCCCTATTCCATGATTTTTTTAAGAGAAGATTAAATAATTCACTGTTAATCATTGATGATGTTCTCTCAGAAGTGGTTTTTGTGAAATCGGAAAACTTAATTTTAATGAATGCTGATTTAATTTTTCTGTTACTGTGTGAATGTGTAACATCATTTTTGAGTTCTAGGAGGATGTGATGAAGTTTCTTCTTAGCATATTCTAGAGTTGTGACATTGTGGCTAAAGGTTCTTTCTACACTGCAGGACTTCCTCTCCCTATTGGAAACAACAGGTCTATCATCTATTCCTCTACATAAGTTATATAGACTTGCTCCGAACTTTCCAAATAATTTATGCAATGTTACCATGTCGAGGTTCTGAAGTTCAGCGCAAGTCGAAATATTCAAAGCGGCTAACTTATCTGATGTTTTCCCACCAACGCCCCATATTTTAGCTACGGGTAACGAGGTCATGAATTCCTCTATTTCTCCTGATTTTAATTCGAACTGTCCATTAGGTTTATTCCAGTCACTCGCAATCTTCGCCAACATTTTATTAGGGGCTATGCCTGCTGAGCACGTTAAATTTCTTTTTTCAAATATCTCATTTCTTATCGATTCGGCTAAATTACTAGCATCCAATTTATGATCAGAAAGATCCAAATAAGCTTCGTCCAATGATAATGGCTCAATTAGATCCGTGTATTGATGAAATATTTTTCTAATAATCTTTGATTCGTTTCTATATAAATTATGTCTAACGGGTAGTATTATTAGGCTTGGGCATAATTGAAGAGCTTTAAATGCTGGCATTGCCGATTTACAACCGTATTCTCTAGCAACATAGTTACAGGTAGTTAAAACCCCTCTATTACCTCCACTTCCGCCAACTGCGACGGGTTGATCCTTGAATTTTGGATTTTCCCTAATTTCAATTGCCGCATAAAAACAATCCATATCGATGTGGATGATCTTTCTTAATTTAGATTGATTATCCCGATCTAGCATTATCTATAAGGCGAATAATAATTTAGTTTTAAATATCCAAAATATTTACTATATATAACAACATGAAGCCCAAGATTATTGCCATATTTTATATCTTTCTTTCAACCTTAAGTTATTCAGAAAATCCAAAGGTATTACTAGAAACCAATCATGGAGACATCACGATTGAATTAAACGAAGAAAAAGCTCCTATCACTGTTAAGAATTTTATTAGTTATGTAGAAAAGAAATTCTACGACAATACTATCTTTCACCGAATTATTGATGGCTTTATGATTCAAGGCGGTGGTTTCTCTAATGAAGAAATGCCTGCACAAAAGAAGCCTAATGACCCTATAAA
>NYVP01000163.1 GCA_002684575.1 Verrucomicrobiales bacterium | reverse complement strand
TTTGATAAAGATGAAAGCGCTAACTTAGATCATCCATAATTAATCTAAATTTACCAATGAGTTTTGATTATTCCTTAAGAATTAATGATAGAATGTATGGGATCAATAATGAATCATTGGCTTCGACATTAGGAGATTTTATTGATTATCATACAATTACTTTTTCTAATAAATCTGAGAGATTAGGAACTAATGGGGTGATGTTTTTTCTTGCTGATCACGATCAATTTGGTGAGGCATGTTATCGGTTTATCTGTCCTTATCTCATCAATCTCGTTAAACTGATTAATAGGGATTTGATAGCAGTTGACTTCTTATTTGCCGAAAAATCTGACGATTATCCAGATCTAGAAAAGGATGCCCCGTCACGAGAATCCATCGTTGAGGAAGCATTTATTGCAAAACTAACATCTGATCCCCAAGGGAGAAATAATAACTTTTCCAATACTCTTGGGGCATTACTTGATTCAGATCGGCACAACTTTTATGATGCTGAGAGATTGATAAACTCAAAGCCATATTTTTCTGAAGCTTTAAGTTCTAATGCTATTCGGTTTTCAACGGACAAAACTTTATATATTCCCATCACGACGAGTGAAGCGATTAAAATAAAATCATTAAATAAAAATTCTAAATTTGTTCACGGTGAATTTTTTTCAGATAATGTATTAGAAGAGAACAATAGAAAGTTTATTTATTTAGAATCGATTCCAGAGCTACGTGAAATTGAACAAAACGACAAGTTTTCTAGAGTTGGTTCATCGGTTTCAATACGCTCATTTGCTCAGCATTTCTGTAATGAGGTTAACCTAATAAGGGAAATGATTTTGCAGTCATCAAACCTTCATTGCATCAATAGTTTTTCAATTAGAGATGCTATCTACATAGAGTCGCTATTTCCGTTGTTTAAAAAAATTCTTATGTCTATGTCGGCAGAATTAGTCTTTGAAGGATTAGAAGGAGAAAAGATTATTCCGATTAAAGATGGTCTATCTATTGATGAAGTGATGGGTAGTCCTGATCAGGAGTTATTGGTTGCGATATTGATTCCAAAATTTGATAGTTCGAGAGCTAATTATGGGAAAAACAAAGAGTGTCATAAACTATCGACTAAAATAGATATCGCATTGCATTTTGAGCAGAANATCATGCAAAGATTGTTACTCGGATAATGGTGGATCAAGATAAGAATAATGTATTGCCCTTAGAGCTCGCGTATGTTCAATCACCATATGACTATGCAGAAATAGTATCAATTGATACGAGCGAGGCCANTAAGGTTCCTGGGGTTGTGTCTATAATCACTGCCAATGATATACCGGGAGATAACAATATTTTAGGGACACAAGGGTCCTGCGAACTGCTTGCAGAAAAATTTGTTAATTATCAAGGACAGNTCTTAGCTNTAGTCGTTGCNGAAGATATTAAAATTGCCAATGANGCNGTTTCGCTAATNGAGGTTGATTACAAGCCATTGCCGCCCATTCANGGGCTNTTGGAGGCAATTGATTTTGATAGCAAACACCATGACTCNAAAGAGTTNAATTCCATNGATAATGATTTCAATGATCAAGGTTTGGATTTTGTTGATACCGATCATTGGTTTTCAGAAAATGCATCAACAGTAGATTTAGGGTCTGTTACTGCGGAACCTAACAAGGATGGAGGAGTACTTATTCGAACGGCTTATTTTGATGTGAGTGATATTGCATCCTCATTAGCAAAGCTTTTATCATTGAACAAAACCCAAATATTAACTGATTCTTCAGATGGTGATTCTTTTCCGAAAGTTACCCAATTGAGATATAATCAAATTTTGGGAATCGCTGCTTTAAGCTCGTTGATAACTGGGAAAAAGATTCAAGTCGTAAGTCGAACACTCTTTAATGGAATTAAAGTCATTAATTGTGGGGAGGTGAAAATTCAATCGCGAGTAGGATTTGATGGCGAAGGCAAGATAATATCTTTNGATTCTAATCTAAAACTTGATTGTGGATCCGAGTTAGGTTCTTCAGAATTAATTATCTTAGGATTTTTGAAAGTTCTAAAGAAATTAGAAGATGGAGCAAGGGTAACCGCTAATTTTGATCACTGTAAAACCAACTTGATTCCTAACATGGGAACTATCCAGGAAGGTGTATGGCTTGGTCTAATGGTTCTTGATGATGTGATTAATAAAATAGCTGTAAAAATATCTGAACCGGTTAACGAGATTAGAAAAAAAAATATGGCAACTGGAAGGCCATACAGAAGACTAGAAAAAATTTATTCGAAAAAACTAAAGGAGGTGAATGCATTTAATGATAAAAATGAATCCACTAAGAAGAGTGTTTATCTATTTAATGTCGATNTGTCTGAAAAATTAGACGACAAAAAAGGGGAGGGGATGAACGGAGCAGCTGTTGCTGAGGTGGAAGTCGATGTTATAAATGAAACACTGAAATTATGCTATTCTAATTTTATACTGGAATATAATTGGACAGGTTTATATAACCGGGAACGATCTATTTCTATTACATCATTTTTGAAAGGGCTTGATCGGTTGAGTGTAAATCATTTTTCTAACTCTGAGAGGGTGAGAAATAATTTATTTCCTGATGAGTTATTATGTGATGTGATTTCCATCAATGATGAATCATCAACAACCTCAACGACGCTCTCATATGGCCTCTCTTTAAGCGTGTATTTTGCAATACTTGATGTTATNAGAAATTTTGATAGTGGATTGCCTCTTAATATTAGTTTTGATATTTTGAATACTTCTTAAAATTTCAAACAAAAACATCAAGAATAGCTCTTATTCGTTGCATATACCGATTATCCCGCTTTTATATACTCATAAAATGCCGACGTAGCCCAATTGGTAGAGGCAAACGACTTAAAATCGTTCAAGTGCGGGTTCGAGTCCCGCCGTCGGCACCATNCGCTCTNATAAGTTATATTAGGTTAGATATNGCCTTTAAGCGTATAAATACTTAGGTAANATATGACANAANTTATAACTTTACCTTTTGNTTATCCCTAACGNTCAAGGGTTTNTAAANNTTTTAAATTTATTTTTGAGCTATATTGCNCTTGCCGAATTTTTTCGGTGTATAATTCTAATTAGTTCGTTTGACGAACAATTAGGGGTTAAAAGCGGCAGTTCGGTTGGGAACATTCGCAGCGAGAATTTTTTGGGGATCTAGTAGCGATTCGGACGAGCCGCCTCTTTTTGTTGAAAATGCGAATAGATAAGGGCTTAAGAGTTCAATATTTTATCTCTTTCAACTTTGAGTCCCATCTTTCTATAAAGCGTTGCTATGCTCACTCCGAGCATACTGGCTGTTTTTTCCCTTGAACCATTATTATATTTCAGTGTTTCTCTAATAAATGCTTTTTCCTGCTTTTTAATGAAATCTGATAGATTTGATCCGATAGGCAATTGAAGTTTCATTGCCTCATTATCATCATCGTTAATCTCTACTTTATTAGTAATCTTTGCTGGGAGATCTGCAGGTTTTATTGAGGTCTCTTCACTGAGAGCACATGCGCGATGAATTGCATTTTCAAGTTCACCTACGTTGTGGGGCCATTTATAATTGATGAGGAATCTCATTGCGAATTTATCAACGGTTTTAACTTTGGTTCCAGAAATCTTGGAGTAACGGTTAAGGAAGTAGTTAGTCAGAAGTTCGATATCATCTTGTCTTTTTCTTAGTGGAGGTATCATTAATGGAATAACCGAAATTCGATAGTAAAGATCTTCTCTGAACTTACCTTCATCGACCCATCCGTCTAATTTTTCGGATGATGTTGCAATTATTCTAACGTCAGGCACGTCAAAGCTTTCATCATTCATTCTTAAGTTTCCGACCTCCTCTAAATAACTGTTTAATTGTGATTGTAGACGGATTGGTAATACGTTTATTTCCTCTAAAACCACGGTTCCACCATTCGCTCTGGTAAATATGGTTTCGTGCCCATCACCACCAAATAGCTCAGCTTCAAGAAGTTCTTCTGGCAATGCTGAACAGTGTAATATTTTGAAAGGTTCATCTCGTCTTTGGCTTCGGTCATGAATGGATCTTGCCACGATTTGTTTGCCTGATCCGTATTCTCCCTCAATAAGAGCCGGGCTATTATTGTCAGCAATTTTTTCAATAACTCTTAAAATTTCTTTTACTTCAGCGCTGTTGCCAATCAGTTGCCTTGTTGGTTTGATTGGTTTTTGTTGAGCTTTATTGTCGATTGGAGCGATATTATCAGTTGAGAGATTAAGGGCCTTGTTAAGGGTTCTTTGTAAGTCATCTAATTCAAAGGGTTTTGTTAGGTAATCAAAGGCTCCCTGGCGCATTGCTTCCACCGCAGTTTCCACGCTGCCAAAACCAGTTACCATGATGATTGGCATTTGAGGGTAATCTTGAGAGCATTTTTCAATGATTTCAATGCCGCTCATATCACCAATTCGAAGATCAACGATCAGCGCATTAGGCCTTTCTTTTTCGATGGCTTCGAGTCCTTCACTGCCGCTTTGTAGACCAAATACTTCATGCCCTAAACCTCTACAAAGTTTGGTCATTAGCTCAAGGATTGCCGGCTCATCGTCGATGATTACTATTTTCCCCATTTTAATTATTGGTTTGATTAAAATATAAAATTCAAATGATTTAATATTAAGGAAATCCTTAATATTTTAAAATCCTAATATATCTTTATGAATTTCTCAATAATGAAAATATCAAAAATACACTTACTAAAATATTAAAGTAAAATATTAACTATAAGGAAGTTATGAGATTGTCATTTTCAATAATTATGATTCTCTAAAACGTAATCTAGCGCTGCTTATTTAAGAAATCCTTATTATTCGTTATTAATGAGTGCACTAATGACGACAAGAATCAACAAAACGGCAAAAATCATATTAAAAAAGCCCTGATATTTCATGAATAAGCGTTTTACTGGCTTCAATTGAAGGCTGCATGCAAACAAGAACCAAAATACACCGCCTTGGACCACAATTATTGTAGCTAGGATCATTTTTTCATCAAAGTTGGTGTTAGTAGAGATAAAACCTGAAAGAACCGCGCCAATAAAAATAACTACTTTGGGATTTAAAAGGTTGGTGAGAAAGCCTTGAGTAAAAGCTTGGACATCTGAAAATTTAGTAGCCGTATCAAATGAGTTGTCCAGGCTTTTAGATCTGTTCTTGTTTCTATCCTTGATTAAATTGTAGGCAATTAATAATAGATAAACAGAACCCAGATATTTTACTGTTACCCTTATAATAAAATTACTCTCCAGTAACCAGGCCAAACCTGTCATTGCAATTGTACAGTGGATTAAAAGTCCTGTGGAAATGCCTAATGAAGTGAGGGATCCAGCTCTTTTACCATCATTAAGTGAAGTTTTGAGGACCAAAAGAAAATCGGGGCCTGGAGTAAATTGTCCAGCTAGCATTACCAATGCAAACAAGATATAATTATCCACAGCTATCTTTTTTATGATGTTAAATCTTGAGCCAAGGCGATTGCACCCAGAACCCCTGACTTAGACCCAAGTCCTGGAGGAAGAACAAAATTATCTATATTTTCGATTTCTACGTAACCTGCAAGCCGCTTATTTAATTTTGTTCTAATCATTGGGAAAAGATGAGTCTGCTCCATAACACCTCCTCCAAGAATAAACCGCTCTGGCGATAAAGTTAGAGTGAGGTTTAGGATGGCGTCTGCTAGATAAGTTGACTCTAGTTCCCAAGCTTTATGATCTTCAGGCAGGAAAGAGGGATCAGTATTCCATCGTTCTTTGATGGCTGTTCCGCTAGCCAAGCCCTCCAAACAGTCACCATGAAATGGACAACAGCCTGGGTAGAGATCGATTGAAGAATCTTTTGGGATTCTGAGATGACCCATTTCTGGATGATTTTTGCCGTGGAGAATTTTGCCATCATTAACGGCACCTCCACCAATACCAGTTCCAACCGTTATGTAGACATAATGATCTAAACCCTGTGCTGCTCCCCATCTTCCCTCTCCCCATGCGGCAGCGTTAACGTCAGTATCAAAGGCAAAAGGAATATCGCCGAAAGCATTTTTAATTGGCGTTATAAGATCAGTTTTTTGCCATTTCTCTTTGGGAGTGTTGGTTATCCAGCCAAAATTTTCAGATTTTGGGTTAACCTCAGCCGGGCCAAACGTTCCAATTCCAATAGCTTGAATTTTACCTGAATCGATTTCTTTAGCTTTAAAAAAATCGATGGTTTTTTGAATTGTCTCTTCTGGGGAGGTGGTTGGAAATCTTATTTCTTCAATATTTTGCGGGTCAGTTCCAATGGCGCAAACAAATTTTGTGCCGCCCGCTTCAATTGCTCCGACCAGTGAAGGCTTCATAGGTACTGAAAAAATATTTTAAGTTTTATTGATTCCTAGAGCTTCGAATACACCTCTAGTCGATTTGCTTTTATTGAGCGTGTAAAAGTGTATTCCATCAACTCCGTTATTCAAAAGGTCTGAGCACTGTTCAGTGGCATATTGAATGCCTACACGCTCCACTGCGCTGGAATCTAAATTGCAGCGATCTATTGATTTTAAAAGCTTTGCAGGAAACCTAGATCCAGCCGCAAGGTCTGCCATTCTTTGCATGCCTGAGATTGATGTTACTGGCATAATACCAGCAATTATAGGAATGTTAATTCCTGCCAGTTCGCACCGGTCTCTAAAATCAAAGAAATCATGATTGTCAAAAAAGAGCTGAGTGCATATGTAGTCAGCACCAGAATCGACTTTGGCTTTTAAATAATCCATTTCTTTGATTCTGTTTGGCGTTTCCGGATGGCCTTCTGGGAAGCCAGCTACTCCAATGCCAAATGATTTGGATTTTTTATCGAGAGTTGAATTGTCAAAATTACGAATGAATTCCACGAGGTCTCGAGCAAAACAAAAAGAGTCTTTTGATCTGTCGTGTTGCGCATCGCCTTTTGGATTGTCTCCTCTTAAAGCCAGAATATTAGAGATCCCTTTATCTGAATAACGTTTTAATATATTAGATATTTCTTCTTCAGTTTGTTGGACGCATGTTAGGTGCGGGATTGGAATGAGATTGGTTTTTTCCAGAATCTTTTCAACTAAGTCATGAGTTCGCTCTCTTGTGGTTCCACCTGCACCGTAGGTG
>NYVP01000162.1 GCA_002684575.1 Verrucomicrobiales bacterium | reverse complement strand
AATTGCATCTTGGTGACTTCCTGAAAATGCGGTAAAGACTAGGTCGCCAGCATATGGATGCCTGTCAGGTACTTTCATTTGCGTACAGCGCTCGTATACTTCTCTTGCTTTTGGTATATCTGAAAAGTCCAGACCAGTCTGGATGCCATGGCTGTTCATATTGAGAGCGACCGTAGCTATATCAAGATTACCAGTTCTTTCACCATTGCCGAAAAGTGTTCCCTCGACTCTGTTGGCACCCGCCATAAGCCCTAATTCTGTAGCGGCGGTGCCAGTACCTCTGTCATTATGGGTATGCAGACTTATTATAGCTGATTCCCTATTCTTTAAGTTATTACAAAACCATTCAATCTGGTCAGCGTGGACGTTAGGGGTTGTCCACTCAACTGTAGCCGGTAAGTTTAAAATAATAGGCCTTGTTAAAGTTGGTTCCCATACATCCATGACACCCTCGCAAACCTCAAGAGCAAACTCGATTTCAGTATCAGAAAAACTTTCTGGCGAATATTCAAGATCGACATTTGTCGCTGGAACAGTGCTAACGAGTTCCTTGATGAGTTGAGTGCCCTCAACAGCTATTTTCTTGATGTCACTCTTTGTAGCTCCACCGAAGGTAATCTCTCTTTGTAGGGGTGAAGTAGAATTATAAATGTGGACGATTGCATTAGGAACACCATCAATTGCCTCAAAAGTTTTTTTTATCAAATGTTCTCGTGCTTGAACNAGGCATTGTAATTTTACCCCCTCAGGTATTAGATTATCATCGACTAATTTTCTTACAAAGTTGAACTCAGTTTCAGAAGCCGAAGGAAAGCCTATCTCGATTTCTTTAAATCCTATTTCTACAAGTAATTCAAAAAGTTCAAGCTTTTGGGAGATGTTCATCGGAATGGCTAGAGCCTGATTTCCATCTCTGAGGTCAACACTGCACCATATTGGTGCACTCGAAATCTTTTTATCTGGCCATGTGCGGTTAGGAAGCTCAATGCTTTCAAAGGAGCTATATTTATTTAGGCTTGATGGCTTCATGTAAATTCAGGAGAAAAATCACCAATGTTTATTTCGATTTTTACGATAATTGGGCTTCTAACCTACTCGCCAANAAATAGTAACTGAACTGATTGTTGTAAATAAACCTCAGTCATTACTGCAAAATTATTTCTTAGCTCTTTCATAATTCAGGCGAGCAAGAACATAAGGCTTGGATTGACGAAGTCAATGTTCCCTGTAGGGATGCATTAATTTGAATTATTTAGAAAAAATAAAAGCTAAATCCAATCGAGATTATAAAGATGCCGGCTAGAAATNATTCCACTAAGGGCATAGAATTTCCCTAAATTGTTTAGTTTGCGTTTGTCATTCAGGCTTGTTGGCTCTTTTCTTAAAAGAATATGAAAAGTATGACTGGATTTGGAAATGGTGAAATTCTGAAGGATGACCTTGTCTATCGCGTAGAAATCTCCTCTGTGAATAGAAAACAGGCAGACATCGTTATAAGCTTACCACGAGAATTAGTTTCTCTTGAAACGCGGGTGAGAAAGATTGTGAAAAAATCGATTTCTAGAGGTAGGGTCAATGTTAATATTCATGTNAAAGCATCGAGTTCGGAAGGAGGAATGCTTAATGTTAATGAAGACCTAGCGCAACAGTACTATCTTGCATTAGAGAAGTTGGAGTCGAAACTCAACAATGAAAGTCTTAGGAAGAATTTTGACCCGATGCGAGCCAATGGGGTAATAACATTTGGAGTTGATTTGCCTGAACCCGAGGATGCCTGGTCGATTATCGAGGGCACTGTGTCTGAGGCAATTAAGAATTTGATCCAAATGCGATTAAACGAGGGCGAATATTTGAAAGCTGACCTGGAGTTCCGATTAAATATAATGCGTTCGAACCTAGACCGGATTTCTAACCGCTCATCAAAAGTTGTGGAGTATCATCGAGAAAATTTATTCAAAAGATTATCAGCCTCAGGATTAGATTTGAATTTGGATGATGAGCGTGTTGTCAAAGAGATNGGAATACTNGCAGAACGATGTGATATCTCGGANGAGATAACTCGACTCCAAAGTCATTTTATTCAATCAGAAAAATATTTTAATAGTGAAGAGGCGGTTGGAAGGCCATTAGATTTTCTTGTTCAGGAAATTAGTCGTGAATTAAATACTATTGGAAGTAAGGCTAATGACGCAGAAATTGCCCAAATAATAGTAGAGTCAAAAACCGAGCTTGAGAAAATAAGAGAACAAGTTCAGAACGTAGAATAAATCACCATGCAAAACTTATATCAGATACAAAAATCGCGATCAGGCATTTTGTTTTTGCTCTCTGGACCTGCAGGATCTGGCAAATCGACTCTCTTAAAAAGGGCACTCGAAGAGTTTGATAATATGAAATTTTCTATTTCATGTACCACCCGAACACCCAGAGAGGGAGAGGTTAATGGGAAAGAATATCATTTTTTGAATCAGGATGAATTCACTTTAAAAGTTAAAAACGATGAATTTCTTGAGCATGCAATTGTACACAAATGGAATTATGGAACCTTAAAAAGCTCTGTGAAAGACGCTCTTGAGAGTGGTATCGATATTATAATGGATATTGATGTTCAAGGAGCCCAACAGGTAAGAGAATGTCAGGATACAGTCATTTCTAATGCACTCGTTGATATTTTCATTACAACCAAGGATGTATCAGAACTTGAATCTAGATTGCAAGGTAGAGGCAGTGAAGATGACGAGACTTTTGAATTAAGAATGGCAACGGCCAAATCTGAGTTGGAGGAGTGGAATCATTACACCTATTATATCATTAGTGGTACGCCTAAAGATGATTTCAGCGTTTTATCNTCCATAATAAATTCTGAAAGAATTAAAGTAAGCAGGATATCTAGCTAGCGAAGTGCATTTCTGTAAGTCACAATTCCATTTGCTATGCCATTGGATAGTATTGACAAATAGGATGAGCTTGCGATTTTTTTTGCTTCTCTTGGATTACTCAAAAAGCCACCCTCGACTAAGATAGCTGGCATAGATAAGCCAGCTAGTACAGTAAATCTATCTCTTTTAATTCCGCGATCGTCAGCCTGTGACTTCTTCATCACAGATGCATGAACNGCTGTTGCTAGAGCGATGTTTTCAGAGTCTCTTCTGTTGCCGGTTAAGAAGCTANTCCGAATTCCTCGATCATTGTGAGTTCCAGAACCTTGTGGACTTAGAGCGTAAGTTTCTATGCCTTTTGCAGTGTTGCTTACAAACGAATTAAAATGAATAGATACGAATATCGCATTAGGAATTCTGTTAGCGAATTGAACTCGTTGTCCTAATGTTGGATAAACATCTGATGATCTTGTCATTCGGACTCTGAAACCTTTACGCTCCAAATCCTTCATTAAAATCTTGGCCAGTCTTAAATTAAAATCTTTTTCCTTACCATAACGATTTACGCTTCCGGGGTCACTACCACCATGACCAGGATCAATGATCACAGTATTAAATCTTTTTGCAGTTTTTATGTAGCTTGGACGAAGAACAGGATCAATTAACTTAGCTAGATCAATTCTTGAAAAAAGATAATGACCATTCTTTTGAATAATTTTATAGCTTAGTCTAAATAGAACCGTGTTTATATATAGATTATCAGACCCATTTTTGATGGTCATGTTAATCTTAGAAGACTTAAAATTTAATGATCCATCAGAAATGTTAAGAGCATCGAACCTATAAAAATTTTTTATGTTTTTGGCAGTCACATAATCACGCCCATTGTGCTTAATGACCGTCCATGCCTCACCACATGCCACGCAATTTATTAGAAAGAAAACCGCAAGAGCCATTAATAATGACTTACAGATACATTTTTTTTCAAATTTATGTAGAGAATCGATCAGGGCAAAAAGGGGGTTTTTAACTGAATTTTTGGGAATAAGGGCAATATAATTAAATTATTATTTAATTCACCATTAATTAGATTTTGCAAATTGGGTTCCAATCAAGTTATTTCCGATCTCATGTCAGTCGAAATACCAAAGGCTTACGAACCAACAGAAGTTGAAGAAAAGTGGTTTTCCAAGTGGATTAGCGCAAAAGCATTCCATGCAAATCCCGATTCTGATAAATCAGATTACGGTATTGTAATCCCGCCACCCAATGTTACGGGAGTATTAACTCTTGGCCATGTTCTTAATAATACTATTCAGGATGTTCTAGCCAGACGAGCCCGAGCCAAAGGTAAAGAAGTTTTATGGTTGCCTGGTACTGANCATGCAGGNATNGCGACTCAATCGAAAGTAGAAAAACATCTTAGAGAGTCTGAGGGTAAAGGTCGACGAGACATAGGTCGTGAAGNTTTTTTAGATCGTGCATGGGAATGGAAAGAAAAGCATGGTGGCATTATTATTAAACAGCTTCAAAAGTTGGGCTGCTCATGCGATTGGGACAGAGAGCGATTCACCATGGATCCTGATTATTCTTTAGAGGTTGAGAAATGTTTTGTTTACTTTTTTGAGAGTGGAAAAATTTACAGAGGAAAAAGAATGGTAAATTGGTGCCCTTCATCATTAACAGCGCTCTCGGATGAAGAAGTCATCATGAAACCTCAAAAAAGTAAACTTTACTACATGAGGTATGAAATCGTAGGACGAGAAGGAGAGTTCNTAGAAATTGCNACTACTCGACCAGAAACTTTAATGGGTGATAGTGCAGTTGCAGTAAACCCAAATGATGAAAGGTATGCAGATCTAATCGGTCAAAAAGCACTCAGGCCTTTCCCTAAGGCTGAAATACCAATTATAGCCGACGAACATATCGATCCAGAATTTGGTACTGGTGTTCTTAAAGTTACTCCTGCACATGACAAAGCGGATTTTGAAATAGGCATCAAAAATAATTTAGAAATTATTGATGTGCTTAATCCTGATGGATCTCTGAATGAACTTGCTGGAGAAGAGTTTTCTGGGATGGATCGTTTTGAAGCTAGGAATCATGTTGCAGAAAAACTTGAGAGCATGGGTTTACTGGTCAGGGTCGAAGATTATGAAAATAATGTAGGATTTAGCGAAAGAGCAGACGTTCCAATTGAGCCAAGAATCTCAATGCAATGGTTTTTGAGGTATCCAAAAGTTGAAGAATCAACTTCTGCCGTTGCTGAAAAAGAAATTCAATTCAGACCGGAGCGTTGGGCCAAAACCTACAGTCACTGGATGCAGAACATTCAGGATTGGTGTATTAGTAGACAGCTATGGTGGGGGCATCGCATTCCAGTTTGGTATCGAAAAGACAGAGCCGAGGAGCTTCAACGAGCCGAGTCTCTTGATAAGGAAACAGCTGGTGATGCTTTGCATGTAGGGATTGAGCCTCCTGAAGATCAAGACAATTGGGTTCAGGACGATGATGTTTTAGACACTTGGTTTAGTTCTTGGCTATGGCCATTTGCCACAATGGATGAACCAACAAGACAAAAATTTTATCCTACTGCTGATCTTGTAACAGGACCTGATATCATTTTCTTCTGGGTGGCTAGAATGATTATGGCTGGTTATGAGTTTACCGGCGAGAAGCCTTTTTCCAACGTTTTCTTTACAAGTATAATTAGGGATAAAAAAGGTAGAAAAATGTCTAAGAGTCTTGGCAATTCACCAGACCCACTGGATCTCATAGCTAAGTATGGGGCTGATGCACTTAGATTTTCAATCATGCGCATCGCACCTTCCGGGACAGACGTTAGATTCATTGAGAATAATAACAAAGATGATGAAGGGGGTAAGGATTATCCTCAGGTAGAAGAAGGTCGAAACTTTGCAAATAAATTGTGGAACGCATCAAGATTTCGTCAGATGCAGGGAACTACTGATGGGGTCAACGAACTTCCTGAAGTCGATAAACTATCTATCTATGACATCGATATTCTTCAAAAGTTAGATTCTCTTAATGACGAACTTAGTGCGGGATATTCCTCATATAAATTTCAAGAAATTGCTAACTGTCTATATGATTTTTTCTGGAGCCAGTTTTGTGACTGGTACCTTGAATCAATTAAGTTGTGCTTGAGGAATGACGCTGATCAGAGTCGTAAGAAGACAGTACTGGCTGTGGTAGATAAAATTCTTTCAGGATATTTAATTCAGCTTCACCCTTATATGCCTCACATCACAGAGGAACTGTGGGAAAAACTTGGATTTGGTAAAAATGGTGAGCTTTTGATGCAGCGAATCCTTCCTCATGAAAAGATACTGGATAAATATGATAAAGATTTAGTCCTTCAAGCAGGACAGAGAACGAATGCGATTCACGAAGCTACCACAAAGGCTAGGCATATCAAAGCACAGTACAATTTGGCGGCTAATCGTAATGTGAAATTCTATCTTCAAGCCCAAGAATCTTGGGTTATTGACGAGTTAGATGTTTTCAAACTACTAAGTGGCGCAGGAGAAATCATAATTGATGATAACTATGAGGCAAGTCCAGGCACCCCCACTTTCCTAACTCCAATTGGGAAAATGTTTATGCCGCTTGAAGGTCTAGTTGATATTGAAGCTGAGAAAACCAGAATTAATAAGGAAATCGATAAAACTGATAAGGATTTAAAGCAGATACAGGGAAAACTATCTAATCCTAATTTTACTGAGCGTGCTCCTGCTGAAATCGTGCAAGAAAACCTTGATCGGAAAGACTCTTTGAGAAAAAAATTAGAGCAGCTGCAGGAAATGTTGCAGAATCTATCATAACTGTGTAGATCTTTACCAAATAAAATTGGAATTAATTAGTGGGCATCAATCAAGACAGCTCTCAAGATGATGAATCATTTATTTCCTCAGATGATGGAAATAAGGATGGGTCTTCTATAAATTGGACAGAAATAAATTTTACTGATGAGAATGAGATTGATGACTTGGCAGAAGTTACCATCACCAATAATATCAAGGAACCAATAGAAGCTCTTAAATTTAATAGCCCTCTTACAGGCAACGAACCTGTTGATTTAACGAGTTCCAATCAAATAGAAGTCAATGAGGTGAAGCCTTTTCAAACTGAAAAGGCTGAAAAAGATTTTTTTGATAAATCAAATTTAGTTAGTGTTGACGAATACAGAGAGGGTAAAACGAAAGTGAGTCCTCTTGAGGGAAGACGAGTAGGAAATAGGACTGGTTTAGAAGAAAATCCTAATTTTTTATCTGGAAGATTTCCCAAATTTTTAGAGCGCGGTCTTCCTTATCCTGAGCCTGGAAAATTAGTTTTTACAAGTATTCTTGTTTTGATGACTCGGTTTTCATTGATCGCGACCCTTGTTATTCTTCCTTTATCTTTATATGTAAATACAACAGAATTTGGACTTTGGGTTGTCCTTCCTGTGATAAGTAGTTTTTTGTTATTATGTATAATACATTTTGTCGCTACTCAGCAAACAAGGTGCAGGGTATGTAGCTGTCACTTGTATAGATCAAGACGATGTGATAAACACCGGCTTGCACATAGATTGCCTTTATTAGGTTATGTTTTTGGTAGCGCACTTCATCTGATTCTTTTTCGTTGGATGAGATGTATGTACTGCGGTACTGCAATTCGACTGAGACAGAAAACAGCCAGGGAATAAAAGGCTGAGGAGTCGTAAAATCTATTCACGATTCTTGGAATCCATCCAAATAGTCACAGGACCATCATTGATAAGGTCGACCTGCATGCATGCACCGAATTGACCTGAGGATACACCATTCTGAATCTTATCTTTCATCTGCATAATAAACGCTTCATACATCGGAACGGCGTGCTCAGGTTTTGAAGCTCGAATGTATGAAGGTCTGTTTCCTTTCTTAGTACTCGCGTGAAGAGTGAATTGACTAACGACTAGAACCTCACCATTGACATCATTAACTGAAAGGTTCATATGCTCGTTTTTGTCAACAAAGATTCTCATTTGAGATATTTTTGAGCTTAACCATTCAATATCAGTGTGCGAATCCTCATCCTCGACACCCAACAAAACTAGAAGTCCATTTCCTATTTTGCTAAATACTTTATTATCAATTTGAACGGATGCCGAAGATACTCTTTGAATCAGTGCTCTCATGAACTTTAGGGATAAAATATCACCATTTGCTCGAATTGTTAAACATTCCTTAAATAAATTGAGCGATTAAAAGCTTTACCAGCCATTGACAGCTTTGATACCCGAGGATATCTAACTTTCTGCCTAAGAAATGTTACTTAGATAAATCATTTCATTTAATGGCGAGGTAGCAAAGTGGTAATGCGCTGGTCTGCAAAACCGGTATCGCGGGTTCGATTCCCGCCCTCGCCTTTTTTCTAATCGAGTAAATGATTGTTGATTGCCATAGTAGTGATTTAATATCAATCTTTGATAAACGACTATGAAAAAAAATAGCAAAACTCATTCATCAAAGGTTTTATTTTTTACTCTCGCCATTATTGCGTCTCTTTCGGCTATAAGTCATGCCAACGTTTATAAATCTAAAATCAATCCCCAATGGTCTGAGGATAATTCACATTTTTGGTATCGCAATGATCTGCCTAAAGGCGCGCGAGAGTTTATTTTTGTTGATGTAGTAAAAGGTGAGCGTC
>NYVP01000161.1 GCA_002684575.1 Verrucomicrobiales bacterium | reverse complement strand
ATTATTAAACCCTGGGTTTGCATAGAGAGCATCTCTAAACTTATCAACTTTCTTAGCTCCTCCCATTTGCTGAAAAACATCCTGATCACCATCATTATCAAAATCTGCAAAGGAAATGGCATGGCCTTTCTGTAAATGCCCCATTCCAATGGTCATAGTAATATCATTAACTTTCATTCCTCCATTATTAAGAAACATTTGATTGGGAACGAGTTCAGCAATATCTGGTTGTCCGGTACCAAGGTAAAAATCCAAAAAACCATCGTTATTTAAATCCCCAAAATTCGCCCCCATGGTTAGAACAGGCCCATCAAGACCATGATTTGATGCATTATTTACAAACTTTAGGTCACCTTTACCAATAAAATGTCCAAAGGTTTCAGGGCTATTCTTAACTCTTTCCCCAATTGCATGACTCATGTAGGAGGAGGTTGAGCCGGTGTAACCAGCAATAAAAATATCCTCAATCCCATCATTATTAAAGTCCCAAACCCAGACAGGAAAACTGTTGAATGGTTCAATAACCCCAGCCTGATCAGCCCAATCAGTAAAGGTCCCGTCTTTATTATTGATGTATAACCTATTAGGTCCCGACAAGTTTGAAACTACTATATCAGGCCATCGGTCATTGTTAAGATCTCCCCATACACATCCTTTACAAAAACGATTATTTGAAACCCCAGCTTCGCTGGTAACATCAACAAAAGTACCATTTCCGTTATTCTTAAATAATTTAGACGGCGCTACAATCCCTTTCACCTGACCATTTCTTTCAGATACAGAGTTGTTATTTGAACTATGCTCATTTCCCACATATAAATCCAAGTCACCATCGTTATCATAATCTGCCCATGCCGCAGCCTGAGATGGATAATTTTCTCTTCCGAGACCCACTGCATAAGTTACATCTAAATAAGTTCCATCATCTTGCCTTTGGAGTAGTGAATCAGGTATCTTACCCTGCTCCCATAGCCATGCCCCTCTCGAAACATAAATATCAAGATCTCCATCGTTATCATAATCTGCAGGCGTTAAATTAAGACCACCTGCAACTTCATGTAATCTTAATTCTTTCGTCTTGTCCTTAAAACCCTCTTTACCCCGATTCTCATAATATCGCAATGAGTCGGATTTCTCCCATGAGGAAACAATAAGGTCAAGATCTCCGTCTCCATCCATATCCTCAGTAACTACTCCTCCTGCCAAGCTGTCAGTAGCAACACCTAGTTCAAGAGCCACATTCTGGAACTTCGGAAACGAAACCTCCGATTTAAAAACTGATTCTGGAATAAGATAGTCTGCGGGAACCTTTTCTGGGTATTCACCTAAGGTCATAAAGGCCAAATTCATCAACCACATACTTCTATATTTTGTAACAGGCAATACCCCCTCGGTATTAATTGACTGCTTAAAAAATTTAATCGCTGTCTCGGATCCTTGTTTTTCGGTATGAATTGCAGTTTCAGAAAAGGGGATAATACAACTATCGGCGACGTTGTTAGCACAACAATTATCTGTTTCACCCATCCTCATATAGGCAACTCCCATCGCGTAGGCTAATTCTCCAATAGTATTTTTCGGAAACCTCGGGGTATCGTAGATTTTATAGGCTTGTTTTAATTTCTCGATCCCTTCGTCAATATTACCATAGTCGACGAGGGCGAGGCCCAAACGTGCCATCAGGCTTGCCATGGCCTCCAAATTCTCGTCTTTTTGCGCAAGCTTAAGCGCAGCTTCGTATCTTTTTACTGATGAACTTCCATAGTAGGGGTTTGTTAATGCATCACTTTTGATGAGTTGTGTAAAATACTGACGCATGGCCATGTGTGATTTCAAAGATTCAATATTTACTGCACTTCTTGAAACCTTAGTTTTGGTGCTATTGGTTTTATTATTGGAACCACAGCCCGTGACCAAACAGGAAATAGATATAGAAATTAAAACATTCTTATAACTATTTAAAAATGAGCGATTTGTTTTTGTATGCTTCTCTAGAGATACTAAAATAATTATTTCTTTAAATATTTTACTAACACTAGGTCTGATATAATTAATAAAAGTTTTGATAATAAGGGTAAGGGGCATCGCTATTGCAGTATTACTACGCAAGAACTATGCAAATTCTCAACCGATACGATGCTAATTAATGTTTCAATTTTGACACAATTTACATAAGTAATTTATGTTGATGGCAGTACAAAATTTCCATCTCGAAAAAAAAGGTGAAACTCTAATAGAAGCAGTTAATCTTGAATTAATTATTAATTTCCCTTCTACTCATCTCCATTTTTTGATGCTAATTATGTGATTCCCTGTCCTTTAGGGAGTTATACATCAGATCACATTAAATAAATAGATCACTCAATTCTAACTGCAGTTTAACCCTACAGATATAAATTATTTACTGCTAATCAATTAAAGGTCTATGACTTATTCTTCTTCTGACTTGCGCCTTTTTTCTTTCCTCTTCTTTGTCTTTCCAATGCGGCAAGTTCAGTTTCTTGACCAAGGTCACCTTGTGATTTCATCCATTTTTNCAAAGCACCCGAGAGCCTATTTTGAACCTTTTTAATTTCTTCAGTTCCAGCAATATTATTCCATTCATAGGGATCATTCTTGAGATCATACAACTCAATTTCAGGCCTCCATTGATACCTACGAACTCTTTTCTTGGCATCAGCGTCTCCAGCTTGGGCCTTTTTAATCCAACTTTTAAATACCAACGAATGAGTGCATGCGTTTTCAAACTCAATATCAGGAGTAAAGTTCCATATATACTTATATCGATCATCGCGTACTGATCTAATTCCAAAGCTTTTTGATCCATTATTAATTCCTTTGGTTGTCATCAAACCGTAGACATATTTTTTATGCACATTATTTTTACCTAATAGGACTGGCAGAAAACTCTTACCCTCCAAAACTTTAGGAATATTAAAATTTGCAGCCTCTAAAAAAGTCGGAAGCACATCAACATATTCAACCATAGCTGAAGTCTTCGAACCGGGGGCAATTTTNCCTGGCCAACGAACAATCATTGCACTCTGAAGTCCATTCTCATAGCATGTCCATTTGGCAAAAGGAAATCCACTCCCCTGCTCACTGACCANCACAACGAAAGTATTATCTTTTAAACCATACTTATCTAATTTCTTTAATATCTGACCTACCTGCCAATCGTAGTAACCAATCTCGGCAAGGTATCTGCAATAAGCATCTCTTGTCTCATGTGTATCAACAAAGTAAGGCGGCAATTTAANCTTACTAGGATCGTAATCAGATAAAGTACCCTTATCCCAAGGTGAATGNGGTTCGTTAGAACAAGCAAACAAACAAAATGGTGTTTTTGCCTCTACTGACTCCTTAAATAGCTGATCGATTTTATCAAGGTCAGGATTATTAGATTTTGCACTATATTCAAAAGGAAATGCACTCCTGGGGTTAATGTGAGTTTTTCCACTTAATGCAACGCGATATCCTTGAGGTTTTAAATAATGAGCAACACTCTTGATTCCCTCTTTAACAAAAGTGTGATTTGGATAAGCTCCACTCTTTACTGGATAAATTCCAGTGTAGAGATTATGACGAGTTGGAGAGCACATAGGAGCGGCTTGAAAGCACCGGCTAAACTGCATTCCCTCAGTGGCTAATTTATCAATATTTGGAGTTTTAGCCTGCCCTCCATAACAGCCTATATCCCGAAAAGTACAGTCATCGGCAATGACAAAAACAAAGTTTGGATTCGCCATTAATTTCCCTAATAGGGCGAAGAAGGCTAAAGNAACTAANGTCTGANAATAGAATCGCATAANAATATACTGGTGGAATCCTCACCGGATTGCAATGAGAAGAGCAAANTTGCATTTATGTGCTAAAGTGANAANTGATTATGACCGGAAAAACCGCTATAACCGGCCTTACTAAAGAGGAACTTGAATCGGAAATTCTCAAAATGGGTCAGCCCCGTTTTCGGGCTGGTCAAATTATGGAGTGGATTTACGATAAGAGAGTCAACGGATTCTCAGAGATGACAAATCTTCCCGACAATTTGAGATCTGAACTGAATNAAAATTATTTAATAAATATATTAAGCTCTNTTAAGGATAATAGATCATCAGATACAACCAAAAAATATTTATATCGATTACAAGACGGTAGATACATTGAGACTGTTATTATTCCTGCATCAGTCGGCAATCAGGGTAATCGCTCTGATCGGAATACTCTTTGCGTATCGAGTCAGGTTGGTTGTGCCTATGGATGTAAATTTTGTGCAAGTGGTTTAGATGGATTCACGAGAAATCTTAAAGCTGCAGAGATTACCGGACAGATCATGGCGGTTGAAGAAGAGACACTGAAAAAAATAAATAATGTTGTCTTCATGGGAATGGGTGAACCCCTAGCAAATTTTAGAAACTTGATGCAGGCCATTCAAATTATTAATGCGTCATGGGGAATAGGAATTGGAGCTAGACACATTACGGTTTCAACCAGCGGTCTAGTTCCTCAGATCCGTAAAATTGCCGAACAACCTCTTCAAATTAGGTTAGCGATTTCTTTACATGGAGCCTCAGATGAGGTGCGTGAAAAAATAATGCCTATCAATAAAAAATATCCTATCTCCAAACTTTTTGATGCCTTACATTATTATAAGTCAAAAAAGTCTCAGAAAATCACCTTCGAATACATTCTTATCAAAGATGTAAATGATTCATTAGAACAGGCCAAAAAGTTGAGTAAAGAAGCACGATCGCTAAACGCAAAAGTTAATCTAATTCCTTATAATACTGTAGATGGATTGGATTGGGAAAGGCCCTCTGAAAGTACTCAACGCGATTTTCTTAACGTCTTAACATCAAATGGCATTCAATCAACATTAAGAAAAGAAAAAGGTCACGACATTGAAGCTGCTTGTGGACAATTGAGATTAAGAAAAGAAAAACAAGAGGCCACTGGAGCGATTTAAAAACTAACTCTTAAGCCTTAGGTCCAATACAAAAATAAGTTTCCCCTCCCGCCATTTAGGACCAAGAATCATTACAGGCTTCTCTGGAAAAATTGTCAGATCGGATTTTAGAAGAACTTTTTTCTTCCTCCACAGCTTAAGTAACAATTTAACACCATTACCTTTAATTTTTCCCTTTGACTCAAAGGCAAGATTTATCTCCTCAGAAGGAACCACCCAGTTGACGTATTCTTTGAAAACATTCTTTTGAGTGTGTTGGCCTAATAATTGAAAATTGCTATATGATCCAAAAGCCTGATTAAGTTTTTTTTCAAGTTTGTCGCTCACCGTACTTTTTTCCAAATCATTGGAAGCATATATGAGAGCGCCCCAAAATGTGTTATCAGGGTAATACTCACCTTGTTTATCCTTATCAGCTTCAGCGACAAAATCAGGACTCGTTAAAAATATTAAGGCTACGATTACAGAACAGCGAAAAAAAATCATCCTTAGATAATTAAACATCTAAATTATCATTAAAAAACATTGGGCTGACCGTATTCATCGGTTTCAAGAATGTATACCAGCTTATCATTATTATTATAAAACTGCACAAAGCCTGGAGGCCCCTTTCGATCGTAAGAGGTTATATGATTTTCGTTAAAATCCGTTTCATCTGGCACAGGCTCTAAACCTTCCAGAACGATCACAGTCGCGTTAGCCTTCTCATTAAACTCGGCACTCACAATAGAAACAGAAGGATCTGGGGAATACGTTGAAACGATAATATTATCATCTCCATTGACTCCTGATTGAGGGTTCACCGAAATAAAAGCAATAAAACAAGCTGTGGCGGCCCATGTGAGGGGCGACCTGAGCCAAGCTAAAACATCAAAAAGAAAACCCGACGAGGAGTTAGAGTCAAAATCATCGTCTTGTATCTTTTTTCTAATTTGATTATTAAAAAAGTCACCATAAGGAATCTCTTTTTCAAATTCGAATGAGCTTTTTAACAAATCTTTGGAAGCATTAGCCTCCACTCTTAAGGAATTGTAAAAATCCGGCCTTGCATCGTATAGTTTTTCAAACTCGATTTTTTCTTTTGGATTAAGCTCACCGTCAATCCAACGGGTAATCAATTCTTCTTCTTTAGTCATTTTGAATGTCTCCTAAAATCTCCTTTAATTTCTTCCGCGCATAAAACAATCTCGACATCACCGTACCAGTCGAGCAACCAATAGAATCAGCTATTTCTTGATAACTCATGCCTTCAGCCTCTTTCAATAAAATGACTTCCTTATGGTCAACGGAAAGAGAATCAATGGCTCTTGTAATCCTATTTCTAACCTCTTCTCTCTCTAAGTTTATATCTGGTGAGTCAGTCGCTTTTGGGTTGGCCAAGCCTCCCGGATCCGCTTGGTCTATCATGTAATCTTCAAACTCACCACTTGAACTTATTTTTTTCTTGCGGGTCCAATCATAAGTCACATTGTGTGCAATTCTGTATAGCCAAGTAAAAAAA